>JALYVK010000049.1 GCA_030853265.1 Actinomycetota bacterium | reverse complement strand
ACGTAAAAGACGCCCTACCAGTTTCGGATCGGACCACCCCACGAAGCGACCCCTTCGGTCCTCGCGCGATTCACCGCAAGACATCCGGCAGGCAACGACCCGAGCTAGCTCAGCTCGGCCGCCAGCTTGCGCAACGTTCGGTCGAACAGCCGGCCACCGATCAGCGAGACCAGCGGATCGGCCACCCCGGGCGTCCAGCGCGGTGACACGTCCTCGGTCCAGACCAGCCGGCTGCCGGTCTCCGTCGGCGAGACCTCGATCTCGGCCCAGCCCGCCAGCCACCGGCCGCGCTTGACCACCCGGCAACGGCCGGGTTGGCCGTCCTGCGGTGGCTGCCAGCCGGTGACCGTCATCGGGTCGTCGAAGCCGACCGGCCCCAACGCGGTACGTCCGGTGAACCGGGTACCCAGGCCGGACGAGCTGGGGCTGTCCAGGTCGATGCTGACCACGGTGAGCGGGATCCACCGTCCGTGTGCTGTCCAGTCGGTGGCCAGTGCCCAGACCCTCTCGGGGTCGGCGGCAATCTCGCGGACCGATCGCATGCGTGCCATAACGCACATCCTATTTGGCGAGGGTGCCCTGTTCCGAGCACCCGACGTAGGGTTTGGGGTAAGACAGAACAAAGGAGTCCTGGCCATGACCGAGACCGCCACAAGCGCCGATGTCGCCGTGTTCCACCCCACCACGGGTGCGGACCTGGACCTGAAGATCATGCCCACCACCGAGGGTGCGCATGGTGCTGATGTGAGCAAGCTGCTTTCCAAGACCGGCCTGGTCACCTATGACCCGGGCTTCGCCAATACCGCCTCGTGCACGTCCGGGATCACCTATATCGACGGCGACGCGGGCATCCTGCGCTACCGGGGCTACCCGATCGAGCAGCTGGCCGCGAAGTCGAGCTTCGCCGAGGTCTCCTATCTGCTGATCTACGGCGAGCTGCCGACCGCCGACGAGCTGGCGGCGTTCAGCTCGCGGATCAGCCGGCACACCCTGCTGCACGAGGACCTCAAGCGGTTCTTCGACGGCTTCCCGCGCGACGCGCATCCGATGCCGGTGCTGTCCTCTGCCGTGTCTGCCCTGTCGACGTTCTACCAGGACTCGCTGGACCCGTTCAACGACGAGCAGGTGGACCTGTCCACCATCCGGCTGCTGGCCAAGCTGCCGACGATTGCCGCCTATGCCTACAAGAAGTCGATCGGCCAGCCCTTCCTCTACCCGGACAACTCGCTGGGCCTGGTGGAGAACTTCCTGCGGATGACCTTCGGCTTTCCGGCCGAACCGTACGAGGCGGATCCCGCGGTGGTTCGCGCGCTGGACCTGCTGTTCATCCTGCACGCCGACCACGAGCAGAACTGTTCCACCTCGACCGTCCGGTTGGTGGGTTCGGCCCAGGCCAACCTGTTCGCCTCGGTCTCGGCCGGCATCAACGCGCTGTTCGGCCCGCTGCACGGCGGTGCGAACTCCGCGGTACTGGAAACCCTCGAAGCAATCCGGCAGGACGACGGGGACGTCAAGAAGTTCGTCGAGCGGGTCAAGTCCAAGGAGCCGGGCGTCAAGCTGATGGGCTTCGGGCACCGGGTCTACAAGAACTACGACCCGCGCGCGGCGATCATCAAGAAGACCGCCGACGAGGTGCTCTCGGCCATGGGCAAGCGCGACGACCTGCTCGACATCGCCATGGAACTCGAGGGCTACGCGCTGTCGGATGACTACTTCGTCAGCCGCAAGCTGTACCCGAACGTCGATTTCTACACCGGCCTGCTCTACCGGGCGATGGGCTTTCCGACCAAGATGTTCACGGTGCTGTTCGCGATCGGCCGGCTGCCCGGCTGGATCGCCCAGTGGCACGAGATGATCAACGACCCGCAGACCAAGATCGGCCGGCCCCGCCAGCTCTACACCGGCCCTGCCGAGCGCAACTACCTGCCGGTCGGCGAACGTTCCTAAACCGACCCCGGTGCCGGACTGAAGCCGGCCCCGATACCGGACTGAAACCGACCCCGGTGCCGGACTGAAGCCGGCCCCGGTACCGAACTGTCGGCGTGATCCGGTAAACAGGTAGCCATGAGTCAACAGGTCCGCGGAGTCATCGCGCGCAGCGTCGGAGCACCGGTCGAGCTGGTCACCATCAACGTGCCGGATCCGGGGCCCGGCGAGGCCGTCGTCCAGGTGCAGGCGTGCGGGGTCTGCCACACCGACCTGCACTATCGCGAGGGCGGCATCAACGACGAGTTCCCCTTCCTGCTCGGGCACGAGGCGGCCGGCCTGGTCGAGAGCGTCGGCGCCGGTGTCACCGATGTGGCCCCGGGCGACTTCGTGATCCTGAACTGGCGAGCGGTCTGCGGCCAGTGCCGGGCGTGCGCCAAGGGCAAGCCGCAGTACTGCTTCAACACCCACAACGCCAAGCAGAAGATGACCCTCGAGGACGGTACTGAGCTGTCCCCCGCGCTCGGCATCGGCGCCTTCGCCGACAAGACGCTGGTCGCGGCCGGCCAGTGCACCAAGGTCGATCCGCAGGCGCCGGCCACCACCGCCGGCCTGCTCGGCTGCGGCGTGATGGCCGGCCTCGGCGCCGCGATCAATACCGGTGCGGTCAGCCGCGGCGACTCGATCGCGGTGATCGGCTGCGGTGGCGTCGGGATGGCCGCGATCGCCGGGGCCAGACTGGCCGGGGCGTCGACGATCATCGCCATCGACATCGACGACCGCAAGCTCACCGCCGCACGCGAATTCGGTGCTACCGACACGGTGAACTCGTCCAGCCAGGACGCGGTCGAGGCGATCCAGGCCGCCACCGGCGGCTTCGGTGCGGACGTGGTGGTCGACGCGGTCGGCAACCCAGCGACCTACCAGCAGGCCTTCTACGGCCGGGATCTGGCCGGCACCGTGGTGCTGGTCGGGGTGCCGAACCCGCAGGCCACCGTCGAGTTACCGCTGATCGACATCTTCGGTCGCGGTGGCGCGCTGAAGTCGTCCTGGTACGGCGACTGCCTGCCGTCCCGGGATTTCCCGATGCTGATCGACCTGTATTTACAAGGCAGGTTGCCGTTGGACAAATTCGTCACCGAGACGATCGGCATCACCGACATCGAGGCCGCGTTCACCAAGATGCACGACGGTGACGTGCTGCGCTCGGTGGTGGTCCTCTAGATGAGTGGCACAGCACGGCTGAGTGAGCATCGCAGCGAGGAACGAGCGCGGAGCGGAGCGAAGTGACAACGCAGATCGAACACGCCACCACCGCCGGGACGTTCAGCCTGGACGGCGGTAGCTGGGAGGTGCAGAACAACGTCTGGCTGGTCGGCGACGACACCGAGTGCGTGCTGATCGACGCCCCGCACTCGGCCGGCCCGATCCTGGAGCTGGTCGCCGGCCGCACGGTGCGGGCGATCCTGTGCACACATGCCCACGACGACCACGTGACGGTGGCCGCCGAGCTGAGCGAGGCCACCGGCGCGCCGATCTGGCTGCACCCGGCCGACGAGGTGCTCTGGCGGCAGAGCTACCCGGACCGCGATTTCGAGCCGCTGGCCGACGGTGACACGATCGCGGTGGCCGGACTCGAACTGCAGGTACGCCATACTCCCGGACACTCCCCGGGCGCGGTCTGTTTCTACGTCCCGTCGCTGGCCGCGGTATTCACCGGCGACACCCTGTTCCAGGGCGGTCCGGGCGCTACCGGCCGGTCGTACTCGAGCTTCGAGACCATCATCGACTCGATCCGCGGTCAGCTGTTCACCCTGCCGCCGGAGACGGTCGCGCATACCGGCCACGGTGACTCGACGACGATCGGGGCCGAATCACCGCAGCTGGACGAGTGGATCGCCCGCGGCCACTGAGCGCTCTCACAACTTGGCGGCCCATACGCTGCCTAGCCATTCGTCGCCAACCCAGTTTGTCTGGCCACAGTTTGCCTAGCTGTTCGGTAGGCAATTCGAGGCCTGATCGGTACGGTTACGGGATGAGCTCGCTGTTGAGTTTTCCCAACCCGGTCAACGAGAAGGCAGCCCGGTCGGTCGCCGGCGGGGTAGTGATACTCAGCCTGCTCGCGATGCTGCCCGGCCTGACCTGGTTGACGCTGCCGATCGCGATCGGCTTTCTGCTGCGGGTCGCTGCCGGCCCCAGATTCAGCCCGCTCGGGCAGCTGGCGACCCGAGTGATCGCGCCCCGGCTGGGCGCGGCACGGTTGGTGCCCGGCCCACCGAAGCGCTTCGCGCAGGCAATCGGCGCGGTCCTCACCTCGGCCGCGGCCATCGTCTACTTCGGCTTCGGCCTCGGCCTGGCCGCTCAGGTGTTGCTGGCGCTCGTCGTGATCGCCGCCGGCCTGGAATCCGGGCTGGGCCTGTGCCTGGGCTGTGTCATCTTCGGGTGGCTGATGAGGATCGGCGCGATCAGCGAGGAAATCTGCCAGGAGTGCAACACGGTCGGCCTGCAGTACAGCCAGAATGGGTAGGTGACCACCGCCCCGTCCTCAGCCCCGGCCGTCGCGGCCGCTCCGGACGCCCGCCGATCCGACCGGCTGGGGCTCGAGATCCTGCTGGTGCTGGGCGTTTCGCTCGGAATCTCGGCGATCGATTCGCTGATCAACTTCGCCGACATCCAGACCCGTGGCGGTTTTCGCAATGCCACCGCCACCCTCAACCCGTCACAGAGCCCGCGGGCCTGGGTGGACCTGAGCTATCAGCTGCTCGGCCTGCTGAACGGGGTGGTGCCGGCGTTGCTGGCGTTACTGCTGCTGAGCCGGCTGCCGGGACTACCCGGATTCGGGATCGGCTTCGATCGGCTGCGGCTTCGGCTGGAGTCGCTACAGGGGCTGGGGTTCGCCGCGCTGATCGGGATTCCCGGCCTGGGACTGGTGATTCTGGCCCGGCACCTCGGCGTGAACGCGCAGTTGGATGCCTCCGACATCGCCAACATCTGGTACCGCTACCCGATCCTGGTGCTGCAGGGCATCCAGAACGGCGTGCTCGAAGAGATCGTGATGATCGGCTACCTGCTGACCCGGCTACGTCAGCTGAACTGGCCGACCGGCCGGGCGATCCTGCTCAGTGCGGTGATCCGCGGGTCCTATCACACCTACCAGGGGCTGGGCGGTTTCATCGGCAACCTGATCATGGGGGCGCTGTTCGGCTGGTGGTTCACCCGCACCAAGCGGGTGTTGCCGCTGGTCATCGCGCACAGCGTGATCGACATCGTCAGCTTCGTCGGCTACGCGGCCCTGCATTCACGAGTTAGCTGGATCTGAGCTCAGCTGGATCTGAGCGCGGTGTCGCGCGGGGGCAGCGGTCCCGGCTGCGATGATCGCAAGCCTTAGGTGGACGGCAAAGCCGACGAATAGCAGGACTATGGAGCAACGATGAGTGACGTAGCAGCGGGCTGGTACCCGGATCCGGCAGGTGGCCAGTTGAGTCGGTGGTGGGACGGCGCGCAGTGGACCGGCGCGACAACACCGGTGGCGCAGGCGGCGCAGGCTGGCTACGGGATGCAGAGCGGCTGGGATCAGAACGTTTCCAACCAGGGCGGGTACGACCAGAGCCCGGCCGCCCAAACCGGCTACCAGCCCTGGCCAGCCGACCAGCAGTCCCACGGGCAGCAGTCTTACGGCCAGGCGCCTTACGGCCAGGCGCCTTACGGCCAGGCGCCTTACGGGCAGCAGTCTTACGGGCAGGCGCCTTACGGCCAGGCGCCTTACGGGCAGCAGTCTTACGGGCAGCAGTCTTACGGCCAGGCGCCTTACGGGCAGGCGTCTTACGGCCAGGCGTCTTACGGGCAGGCGTCTTACGGGCAACCCGTCGTGCCGACCGGCAACCTGCTTCGCCGCAATCGCTACACGGCGATCACGGTTGCGGTGGCCATCATCTACGCGGTGGTAGGTCTGAGCGCGCACATCGTCTTCATCGGGATCGTGCCGATCCTGTTCGCCGTCCGGGCCTTTCGTTCGAAGGAAAAGCTGGCAGTGCTCGCCGCGGTGGCGGCCGGGATCTCGGTGGTGCTCACCCTCACACTGCTGTAGCCACTCGAGTCGATATTCGGGAGACGAACGCCACCCGGTTGTGACAAGGTCCGATGGTGAGTAGCCAGCCTGAGGTCCGCCATGTGCCCGCCGACGACATGCTGCCCTGGCTGCGCGCCATGCGCACCACGCTGCTGGTCGACCCGGGCGGTCTGACCGAGACCGGCCAGGCCTGGTGGACCAAGGTCTGGGAGCCCGATCGGATCACCGGCGCCTACGCCGAGGGCCGGTATGTGGCTACCCTGCGAACCTTTCCCACCGCCATGTCGATCCCGTCCGGGAACGGGGACTGCGCGGACATCCCGATCGATGCGCTGACCCAGGTCACGGTCGCTGCCACCCACCGGCGCCGCGGCATCCTGTCCGAGATGCTCACCCGGTCGCTACAGGACGCCAAGGAGCGCGGCGAGCTGGCCAGCCTGCTCCGAGCCGCCGAATGGCCGATCTACGGCCGGTTCGGTTACTGGCCGGCGACCTTCGGCTCCCACTACACGATCAGGTCAGGCAGCAAGCCGCGGATCCTGCCACCGGCCAACCCGGTCGAGATCGTCCAGGTGGAGGCCGTCGAGCTGCTCGATCCCGCGATCGCGGTGCACAGCCGGATCCGCCGGCAGCGCGCCGGCCAGATCGGTCGCAGCCTGCCTTACTGGGAAAGACACCTGGGCGTCAACGGAATGAAGCCGGCCGGGCCGCACGAGGCGGTCTGCGTGGTAGCTCGCAATGTCGACGGTGGCATCGACGGCTATGCCACCTGGACCGCCAACGACGGCGACTGGTTCCACGATCCGCAGCAGGCCCAGGCCACCGTCACCGAAGTGCTCGCCGCCACCGGCGATGCCTACCGGGCGCTGTGGAACTACCTGCTCAGCATCGACCTGGTCAGGGTGCTGAACCTGGAGTCCTACCCGGTGGACGAGCCGCTGCAGTGGCTGCTGTCCGACGGTCGGGCCGCCAGGCGTACCTGGACCGGCGATCACGACTGGCTGCGATTGCTGGACGTGCCGGCCGCGCTGAGCGCCCGCCGCTACCTGGCCACCGACCGGCTGGTGCTGGACGTGATCGACAACGACGGTGGCTGGGCACACGGCAGGGTCAGCCTGGACGGCGGCCCGGAACACGCCGAATGCCGTCCGGCCAGCGCCGAGTCGGCTGACCTGACGCTGTCCCAGCGTGCGCTGGCCGCGATCTACCTCGGCGGCAACACCGTCCGGTCACAGCAGCTCGCCGGCCTGATCGAGGAAGAGACGCCCGGTGCCGCCGACCGGCTGGACGCGATGTTCCGCACCGTCGGAGCACCGTGGAACGTCACGCCGTTCTAGCAACGCCAGCGACCCTAGGTGACGAAATCGATCAGTTCCTCGACCGAGCGCAATAGCGGCACCTCGACGTCGGCGTAGCTGTTCACCGAGGCCAGCACCCGGCGCCACATCTCGCGAGGGTCCGACACCCCGAGCGCGCGGGCGATGCCTACCTTCCACTCGATGTCGCGCGGGATCACCGGCCACATCTGGATGCCCAGCGCGGTCGGCTTCACCGCCTGCCAGACATCGACGTACGGGTGGCCGTTGATCAGCACGTGCGGCGAGGTGACGGTGGCCGCTATTCGAGTTTCCTTCGAGCCGGGCACCAGATGATCGACCAGCACGCCGAGCCGCCGGGTCGGTGCCGGGCCGAATTCGGCCACTGCGGCGGCCAGCTCATCGATGCCGCCCAGCGGTTGGACCACGATGCCTTCGATCCGCAGGTCCTCGCCCCAGATCCGCTCGACCAGCGCCGCGTCGTGCACGCCCTCGACCCAGATCCGGCTGGCCTTGGCGACCTGCGCCCGGACGCCGGCAACCGCGACCGAGCCCGACGCCGTCCGGCCTGCCAAAGCCGGCGCCTTCGTCACGATGGCCGGCCGGACCAGCGTGACCAGCTCACCTTCGAGCAGGAAACTGGCTGGCAGCAGCGGGAACACCCGCTCGCGGTCGAACCGGTCGGCCAGCGTTACGGTGTCGCGCTGCTCGCCGGCCACCACCGTCCGGCCGAGGGCCACGATCGCCCCGCAGAACCGGCCGTCGGAGGTCTCGACCACCAGGTCTAGTTCGGCGGGCACCTCCCGGACGGCTCGCCGGCGCCGCCGCGGATCGCTGGCCAGGACGTCATCGGAGTACACCCGCAACACCTTAAGGATCGGCTGACGATCCCGGGGGTCGCCGCGCCCGGTCGCCGTGAAAGGTAATCTGGGTAGCTGTGTCCGGTCATCGTCGCTGCGCCCACCTGGCTGCCTGGGGTTCCGCCTGGCTGTCGGGTACCACCGCCTTCGACGACGTCCTGGACGCGGTGGCCGGTCGCGGCCGGCATATCGGCGGCCCCGGTTTCGAGCCGGCGGCGGTACATCCGGCCGGCGTTGCGCTGGCCGAGTGGAAACGCGCCGGCACCCCCGCTCTCCGACTGGTGCTGCCGGTATCCGGCGACGTGCGGGGCCTGGCCGGGCCGGCCGACTTCCGCGACACCGCGCTCACCGCCGGCCAGGCGGTCTACGGACATGACTTCGGGGTGACCGTGCTACCCGGCCCGGACACTCCGAGCAGCGCCGGTCGCGAGCTGGTGTGGCACCGCGGCGCGGCCAGCGAGCTGCCGCCGGATCCGATCAGCACCGCCGATGCCGAACACGAATTGGCCGAAGCCATCAGGGAAACCGCCAGTCGCTTCGCCAGCCGGGGCATGACCAGCTGGCTGTCCGACATCGCTCCGGCACTGTCCAACGCCCGGCGCGCCGGTGAGCGGTTGCACCTGCCGGCGAGTCACCCGCCGCGTGGCGTCCGGCTGATCGCCCAAGCCGAACGGCTCACCGCGGTGCTGTCGGTGGTGGACCGCGACGACACCGCCCAGCTCACCGCGACCGCGGTCGCCGAACGCGTCGAGGCGCTCGCACCGCTCCGACTGTCGGTCCGGCGGGCACTGCTGGCCGGCTACAACGCACCCGCCGAGGTCGCCGCCAGCTGAGCGCGAACGGGCTGAGGGTCGGCGATGCCCGCAGGACTGCCGCGGGCCGAACTGCTCTTAGCGGGGTCGGCGAACCGGCGCCGGGCAGCAGTCGGCCGGGCATTGCCAGCCGCAAATGCCCAGTTCGCTCAGGGATTCTGTCGGCTGGCCGGTCAGCTGCTCGGCGACCAGATCCACCAGGCCCGACACGAAGGCCGGGTCGATTCCGGCGGTAGCCGCCCGGACGAAGGCCAGCCCCAGCTCGGCCGCGGTGGCCCGAGCCTCCTCGTCCAGGTCCCAGAGCACTTCCAGGTGATCGGAGACGAACCCGCTGGGTGCCACCACCACGGCCCGGCTGCCGGCTTCGGCGAGCGAGCGCAGGTGCTGGTTGATGTCGGGCTCGAGCCAGGGCACCTGCGGCGGCCCGGACCGGGATTGCCAGACCAGGTCGAAGTCCGCGCCGGCTCCGCGTACCGACTCGGCGATCAGCCGCGCGGTGGCCCGATGCTGGGCCAGGTAGAGGCCACCGGACGGTCCCGCCGTGTCGTTCATGCTCACCGGGATCGAATGCGCGGTGAACACCAGCCGGGCATCCTCGCGCAGCTCGGCAGGCAGGCTGGCCAGCGCGGCCCGGACGGCGGCGACGTTGGCGGCGATGAAGCCGGGATGGTCGAAGTAGTGCCGCAACTTGGTGAATTGCAGCCGATCTGAACCGACCGTCGCGAGCGCCCCGGCCAGGTCCTCCCGGTACTGCCGGCAGCCGGAGTAGGAGCCGGTCGCGCTGGTCGCCAGCACCAGCGCGTGCCGGCGGCCGTCGGCGACCAGCCGGCCGGTGGCCTCGGCCAGCAGCGGGTGCCAGTTCCGGTTGCCGAAATAGACCGGCAGCTCGATCCCCCGCCGGCCGAACTCGGCCTCGATTGCCGCCAGCAACGCCTCGTTCTGCGCGGTGATCGGTGAGATCCCGCCGAAGTGCAGGTAGTGCTCGGCCACCTCGGCCAGCCGCTCGTCCGGGATGCCGCGACCTGCGGTGACATTGCGCAGGAAGGGCAGCACGTCGTCCGGACCTTGCGGGCCCCCGAAGGACAGCAGCAAAAAGGCATCGACGGTCGGTTCGGTCACGGGCAGAGCACCACTCTGGGCCTCACGCTCGGCGTCCAACCGGACTTCACCCTGACCACCGGCTCCACTGCCTCAGACGCCGATGGCGTGGAAGCCGCCATCGACGTGGATCAGCTCGCCGGTAGTGGCCGGGAACCAGTCCGACAGTAGCGCCGCGCAGCTCTGGGCGACCGGCATGGCGTCGTTGATGTCCCAGCCCAGCGGGGCCCGCGGATCCCAGGCCTCTTCAAAGGCGGCAAACCCCGGGATGCTTCTGGCGGCCAGCGTGCGCACCGGTCCGGCCGCGATCAGGTTCACCCGGATCTTGCGGGCACCCAGATCGCGCGCGAGGTAGCGCGAGGTGGACTCCAACGCGGCCTTGGCGACGCCCATCCAGTTGTAGGCCGGCCAGGCGACCCGGGCGTCGAAGTCCAGCCCGAGGATCGAACCGCCCGCCTCGCCGAACAGCGGAAGCGTCGCGACCGCCAGCGACTTGAAGCTGAACGCCGAAACCTCCATGGCGGTAGCCACATCGGCGAACGGAGCGTCCAGAAAGTTCTCACCCAGGCACGAGGCCGGCGCGAAACCGATCGAGTGCAGCACGCCGTCCAGGCCGTCGACATGCTCGCGAACCCGATCGGGCAACGCGGCGAGATCTGATTCCGACGTCACGTCCAGCTCGACCACCGGCACCGGCTTGGGCAACAGCCGGCCGACCCGCTCGACCAGCGACATCCGGCCGAAGCCGGTCAGCACTACCTCGGCGCCCTGTTCCTGGGCGACCTTGGCGACCGAGAACGCGATGGATGCATCGGTGATGACTCCGGTGATCAGAAGTCGCTTGCCCTCCAGCAGACCCATGAGTCGATTACCCTTTCTCG
This sequence comes from Actinomycetota bacterium, assembly GCA_030853265.1. GTDB lineage: Bacteria > Actinomycetota > Actinomycetes > Mycobacteriales > Jatrophihabitantaceae > Jatrophihabitans_A. The sequence continues at coordinate 19,497 of JALYVK010000049.1, read as the reverse complement.
CATTGGTAGTTCGTGAGAATGGCTGTTGTCCTATGAACGTTCAGATGCCCATCCCGAGTCCGCCGTCGACCGGCAGCACCGTGCCGTTGACGTAGGCAGCGGCGTCCGAGGCCAGGAACCGGACCACCTCGGCCACCTCGGCCGGCGTGCCGTACCGCTTGGCCGGCACGCTGGACAGGATGTCGGCCTTGCGGGCCTCGGTCATCACCGCGGTCATGTCGGTGTCGATGAAACCAGGGGCGACCACGTTGGCGGTGATGTTGCGGCTGCCCAACTCGCGCGCTATCGAGCGGGCCAGGCCCATCAGGCCGGCCTTGCTCGCGGCATAGTTGGCCTGCCCCGGCGCGCCACCGAAGGCAACCACCGAGGAGATGAAGACCATCCGGCCGTATTTGGCCCGCAGCATGCCGGCGGTGGCTCGCTTGGCCACTCGGTAGGCGCCGGTCAGGTTGGCGTCGACCACCCTGGTAAAAGAATCCTCGCTCATCCGCATCAGCAGCGTGTCATCGGTGATCCCGGCGTTGGACACCAGCACCTCGACCTTGCCGAGTTCGGCCTCGATGGTGTCGAAGGCCGAGTCCACCGACTGCTGATCGGTGACGTCACACCGCACGCCGAACAGCCCGTCCGGTGCCCCGCTACCCCGATGGGTGACCGCCACCCGATCGCCCGCATCGGCGAAGGATCGCGCGATGGCCAGTCCGATGCCACGATTACCACCCGTTACCAACACTGTTCGACTCACCCGCGCCACGCTAGCGGATCGGGCCGACAACCCGCGTTACCGGCCGGTATTCGGCGACCGACCATGGGTAGTGTCTGTCTCATGCGCGCTGTTCAGATCGAGACCTTCGGCGGCCCGGAAGTACTGCGGGTCGTGGAGTTGCCGGATCCGATCCCGGCCGAGGGTGAGGTGCTCGCCCGGGTCCGAGCCACCGGCATCAACTTCGCCGACACCCACGTGACCGAGGATTCCTACCTCGCCAAGCAAACCTTGCCGCTGATCCCGGGCGGCGAGGTGCTGGTCGAACTGCCCACCGGCAAGCGCTACCTCGGGCTGGCCACCTCCGGCGGCTACGCCGAGCAGGTGGCCATCGACCCGCGCCGCCTGATCGAGGTGCCGGACGGGGTCACCGACGCCCAGGCACTGTGCTGCCTGGTGCAGGGCGCCAGTGCCTGGCACCTGTTGCGGACCAGCACCCACCTGGCGGCCGGCGAGTCGGTGGTGGTGCATGCCGCGGCCGGCGGGGTTGGCACCATCGCCGTCCAGCTGGCCAAGCTGTGGGGTGCCGGCCGGGTGATCGCGACCGCGTCGACCGAAGCCAAGCGACAGCTGGCCCTCGAACTCGGCGCCGACGTCGCGGTCGACTCCAGCGCGTCGGATCTGACCACTGCCCTGAAGGATGCCAACGGGGGCAAGGGCGTCGACATCGTGCTTGAAATGACCGGCGGCTCGGTATTCGACCAGAGCCTGGCCGCGCTCGCTCCGTTCGGCCGGTTGGCCGTCTTCGGAATGGCCGGCCGGCAGGAGCCCAAGCCCATCGAGCCGGCCAACCTGATGGGACACAGCGCTGCGGTCATCGGCTTCTGGCTGGCGCACGCCGCCGCCAAGCCGCCGATGCTGGCCGAAGCGGTGACCGATCAGTTCCAGCTGATCCTGGCCGGCAAGCTCCGGCCGGTGATCGGCGGCAGCTACCGGTTGGACCAGGTGGCCGACGCCCATCGGGCGCTGCTCTCCCGCGGCAGCACCGGCAAGCTGATCCTGATCCCGAACGAGAGCTGAACTCCCCTCGGTCTCAGCTCAAGCCGGCCCGAGTCCCAGCCGGGCCGGATCTCAGCCGGCACCACCAGAGGTTCTCAGCTCAGCCGGCCCGACCAGAGCAGCGAGGTGGCGCTGGCCGCCAGCGCCAGCAGTAACCCGGTGATCATGAACCGCCAGCTGATGTCGCGCTGTGCCTTGGTGTAGCCGATCTGCGAGCCGATGTCCTTGTAGACGCTCTTCAACTCATCCACCGAGGTCGCGGTGTGGAACGAACCGCCGGTGGCCTGAGCCAGCCCGCGCAGGGTGACCTTGTCCGAGGGCACCGCCTGCACCTGGCCCTGGACGTCCACCGTCCCGCCGTCGGTGCCGAAGGCGATGGTCGAGACCGGGGTGCTCGCCTTCTTGGCCGCTGCCGCCGCGTCGGCGACCGTCCGCCCGACGGTGTTGAAGCCGTCCGAGAGCAGCACGATCCGGGCCGGCGCCGGTTTCTCACCGGGGGTGGTGCTGGACTGGCTGAAGGAGCTTATGGCGTCCAGGCAAGCGAAAACGCCCTCGCCGATGGCGGTGTACTGCTCGAGCTGCAGGCCCGCGACGGCGCGTTTCACCGCGTCCCGGTCCTGGGTCGGCGGCACCAGCACGTTGCCGGCCCGGCCGAACTTCACCAGCCCCAGGTTGATCTGCTTGGGCAGCACGTCGGCGAAGGACACCGCCGCCTGCTGGGCCGCCTGCAGCCGGGTCGGCAGCACGTCGGTGGCCTCCATAGACAGCGACACGTCGATGGCCAGCATCACGGTGGCCCGCTCCTGCGGGACCCGGACGGTGGCGGTCGGCCCGGCGACCCCGAGTGATAGGACGGTCAGCGCCACCAGCAGCAGCGCGAAGGTCAGGTGCCGTCGCCAACCCGGCCGGCGCGGCACCACGCTGGCCAGCAGCGCGGTGTTGCTGAACCGGGCGACGAACTTGCGCCGGCGCAACGCGACCAGCAGGTAGGCCACGGCGACCGCGGCCACCACGACGAGCGCGAACAGCCAGTACGGCGATCTGAAATGCATCAGTGCACGCCGATCATCGCCGCGCGCGACGGCGGCCGGACCGCGACGCCGCGACGCCGGGTGACCACGAACCGCACCACGTCGGACAGCCAGTCCGAATCCGTCCGCAACCGCAGGTGGTCAGCGCCCGCCCGGCGAAGCATGCTCGCGATGTCACTGCGTTGCTGCCGGGCCGCCGCCGCGTAGCGGGCTCGCAGCGCGGTGTCGGAGGTCTGCACCTCCAGCTGCTCGCCGGACTCCGGGTCCACGAAGGTCACCAGGCCGGCCGAGGGAAGGTCCAGCTCACGCGGGTCGAGGATCTCGACCCCGAGCAGTTCGTGTCGATCGCCCAGCCCGCGCAACGGCCTTTCCCAGTCCGGGTCGCCGAGGAAATCCGAGATCACCACCACCATGCCGCGCCGGCGCTGCGGTCGCCGAACTTGTTCCAGGGCGCGGGCCAGGTCACCGCCCCGGCTGCCGCCGGCCCGCTCGGTGGCGGCCAGCTTGCGCATCAGGTAGCGGGCATGGTTCGTGCCACCGACCGCCGGGATCCGGTAGCTGCGCTCGCCGTTGGTGACGATCGCACCGATCCGGTTGCCGGCCTTGGTGGTCAGGTGGCTGATCGCGGTCGCCGCGGCGAACACCAGCTCGCGCTTCTCGGTGTTCACCGTGCCGAAGTCCAGGCTGGGCGACAGGTCCACCACCAGCCAGGTTTCCAGCTCGCGATCGGCCACCGTCTGGCGGACGTGCGGGACCAGCGTACGAGCGGTCACCGGCCAGTCCATCCGGCGCACGTCATCACCCGGGTAGTACTGCCGCGACTCCCCCGGATCACTGCCCGGGCCCGGCACCAAGCCGAGGTAGCTGCCGAGCAGCAGGCCGTCCAGCTTGTTGCGGACGACGTATTCCAGCCGCCGGAGCACCGCCTCGGTCTGGTCGGCGTCTATCGCGGCGCCGGCCACCGCTGGTCGCTGATCCGGAAGCTGGCCGCCAGTCACGCGGGCGGACCCCAATTGCCCTGGCCGGGCTCGCTCGGCTGCTCCGGCCCGCTCGCGTGCGCGCCGTTGGAATAGCCGGTGTGATTGCCCTGCGGCCCGGCCTGAGCCGGCGTCGGGTAGCTGGCCTGCCCCTGTGTCTGGGCAGGCGCCTGTGGCTGGGTTTGGGCCTGCGCCTGAGTCTGGGCCTGCGGCGGGTAGCTCAGCGGCGGGCCACTGTTGCTGGGTGAATAGTTGTTGGGCGGTGCCACGGTGGCCTGCGGGGCCGGCGCATTCGCCGCCGGCAGGTAGCCGCCGGTCGACCGCTGCCGGGGCGCCACCTGCGGCAACGCCACCGTCTGCAGCACCCGGCCGACCGCCTGGGCTGCCGAGATGCCGTCGGCGATCGCGTCGTAGGACAGCACCATCCGGTGTGGCAGCACGTCGATCGCCACGTCCAGGACGTCCTGCGGCAGTACGTAGTCGCGGCCACGCAGCAGGGCCAACGCCCGACCGGCCGCGATCAGCCCCAGGCTGGCTCGCGGGCTGGCACCGTAGGACACCCAGCCGGCCACGTCCGGCATTCCGAACTCGGCTGGTTCCCGGGTCGCGATGACCACCCGTACGACGTAGTCGACGACGGCATGGTGCACGAACACCCGGCTGGCCCGCTGCTGCAGGGCGATCAGCTCGTCGGTGCTGATCACCGGCTGGGCCACCGGCGGGTCCACGCCCATCCGGTAGACGATCTCGCGCTCCTCGGCGGCGGTCGGGTACCCGACGTTGATCTTCATCAGGAACCGGTCGCGCTGCGCCTCCGGCAACGGGTAGACGCCCTCGCTCTCGATCGGGTTCTGAGTGGCCAGTACCAGGAACGGGTTGGGTAGCGGGTAGCGCTTGCCACCGAGTGAGACCTGCCGCTCGGCCATCACCTCGAGCAGCGCGGACTGCACCTTGGCCGGTGCCCGGTTGATCTCGTCCGCCAGCACGAAGTTGGCGAAGACCGGGCCGAGCTCGGTGTCGAACTGCTCGGCGCCGGGACGGTAGATCCGGGTTCCGATGATGTCGGAGGGCACCAGGTCGGGGGTGAACTGCAACCGGGCGAAGCTGCCGCTGACGGTGTGCGCCAGGGTTTCCACCGCCAGCGTCTTGGCCACCCCGGGGACGCCTTCGAGCAGGCAGTGGCCGCGGGCGAGCAGGCTCACCATCATCCGCTCGACCATCCGCTCCTGGCCGACGATGACCCGCTTGACCTCGAACATGGCTCGCTCGAGCGAGGTCGCGTCCGCTGCCGGGGTGGGGATGGGGCCACGCTCGGTCATGTGTCTCCTAGTGCGTCTTGGTTACCGCAACGGTACCGAGATCGGGCATAGCGCGCCTGAGCAGGGCAGCTATGGCTCTGCTGTGTGAGCGGGGACGAATCAGCCTCCGATGGCCGACATCGGACGATCGGGCTGCCGGAAGGTCGGAGCGCTGATCGCGTGGCCGGCGGGCTTGGCCAGCACCGCCGTCCGGATCAGCTCGGCAAGCTCAGCGTCCGAGGCGCCGGCGCGCAGGGCCGCCCGCAGGTCGGTCTCCTGGTGCGCGAACAGGCAGGTTCGCAGCTGGCCGTCCGCGGTCAGCCGAAGCCGGTCGCAGTCCCGGCAGAACGGCCTGGTCACCGAGGCGATGATGCCGACCCTCGGTGGCGACCCGGCACCGAGCTGCCAGTCCGCCCGGCCAGGTCCGTCGACCACCTCGAAGTCCTCGGCCGGCGCGTGCCCCCGGTGCGCGATCGGGCGCAGTTCGAAGGATTCGGCCAACACCGCCAGCACCTCGTCGGCGGTGACCATGTCGGCGAGCGTCCAGAGATGCTCGGCATCCAGCGGCATGTGCTCGATGAACCGCAGCCGGTAGCCGGACCGCAACGCCCACTCGAGCAGTTGCGGGGCCTCGGCGAGGTTCTGATCCCGCATCAGCACCGCGTTGACCTTGATCGGCTGCAGGCCGGCGGCCTGCGCGGCGGCCAGCCCGGCCAGCACGTCGGCGAGGCGGTCCCGGCGGGTCAGTGCCTGGAACTTCGCCCGGTCCAGGGTGTCCAGTGAGACGTTGACCCGGTCCAGTCCGGACGCGGCCAGCGCGTCCGCCTGGCTGGCCAGCGAGATCGCGTTGGTGGTCAGCGACAGCTCCGGACGTGGGGTCAAACCGGCCAACCGCTTGATCAGGCCGGCCACCCCGGCCCGCACCAGCGGCTCGCCACCGGTCAGTCGGATGGTCTGGACGCCAAGGCCGAGAAAGACCGAGGCCAGCCGGACGATCTCATCGTCGTTGAGCACCGCGTTGGAGGCCAGCCAGTCCAGGCCTTCGGCCGGCATGCAGTAGGTACACCGCAGCGAACATTTGTCGGTCAGCGAGATCCGAAGATCCTCGGCGTTCCGGCCGTAGGCGTCCACCAGGGTCATCGACTCAGCCTAGCTCGCGGAATGGGCTCGGCTACCGACCCGCGACCGGCCGAGCTGCCAGGGCGCTGTCTCAGGTGAGCGGCCGGGTCGCGCCGAAGTAACCGTAGGCGACCTGATCCCACGGGGTGACCCGGACGACGTCGCCGGAGTTCGGTGCCTGCACGACGTTGCCGTTGCCGACGTAGAGCGCGACGTGGTGGATGCCATCGATGCCGCCGTCGGACCAGAACAGCAGGTCGCCGGGCCGGAACTGGTTGGGCTGCGGGTGGAACGAGCCGTCCAGGTACTGGCTGGCCGCGTAGTGCGGCATGCTGATCGCCGGGTACCAGGCGAACATGGTCAGGCCGGAGCAGTCGAAGCCGATCACGTTGCCGTCGTTCCAGCCGTCGGTGCCGGGCGAGTCGACGCCACGGGTCTCGCCGTAGTAGCCACCGCCGGCCCAGGCGTAGGGAACGCCGAGCTGGCTGAGTGCCTTGGCGGCCGCGGCCAGTCCCTTGCCCGCCGACCAGCCGCCGCCGCTGCTGGGACCCGCCGGCGCCGGCGATCCGCCGCCACCCTGGCTGCCCTCGCTGCTGCCGTTGCCCTGGTTCCCGGCGTTCGCCGCTTCCGCTGCTGCGGCGGCTGCTGCGGCCCGGGCGCGGGCTGCGGCCTCCGCCCTGGCCTTGGCGGCCGCGATCTCGGCCAGTTGTTGCTGGTAGGCCAGGTACTTGGCCCGGCCGTTGTTCAAGGTCGCCAGTTCCAGCTGGGCGGCAGCCAGCTGCTTCTGGTAGCTGGCCTGGCTTGCCTGCAACTGGGTTGCCTGGGCCTTTTCCTGGGCGTAGGCGGCCTGGGCCGCCTTCTGCGCGGCGGCCGCCTGGGCGGTCAGCGTCTGCTGCTGGATCACCAGCGACTTGGCGGTGGCGTCGGCGTTGGACTTGGCGACCGTTGCCCGATCAAGGGCGCCCATCGCGTCCAGGTGATGAGCCGAGACGTACTGCTGGTAGTCCCCGCCCTGCAGCAGCGCGGTCGGATCCTGCGCGGTCAGCAGCCCGATCGTGGTCGAGCCGACCGGCGGCGACATGTAGCTGGTACGGACGTAGCTGGTGAGGTTGCTGCGCGCGGTGTCGATGGCCTTCTGGGCGGTGACCACCGCGGTCTGGGCTGCCACCGCCTGTTCCTTGGCGGTGTTGAGCTTGGCGATGGCGAAGGAGAACTTCTGCTCGGCGAGTTCGGCCTGCCCGGCCAGCGATAGCAGCTGAGCCTGGGCCTGCACGAGTTGGGCCGAGAGCACCCCGACGGTGTGTGCCAGCTGCGCCTTCTGGGCGGCGGCGGCCGACACCTGGCCCTGGGTGATTTTCGGCGGCGGCTTGGGGGCCGCCGCTACCGGGGTGATGCTCGTGCACAGCATCGTCGCGCCGGCCAGCGCACTGCCGATCAGAACCCGGTAACGGGCCCGCCTTCGATGCTGCTGTCCCGTTGCCGCGCCGGCTTGTCCCAACACCGAAAACCCCTCTGTTCTACCAATGCCATCCGACAGAGTGCCAGCTAAGTCTCATCAGCGCCACTGGTCACGCCAGTAACATTGGTTTCAGCCACCACATTGTCATCAGCTGTACCAGTAACTATCGGTAATCAGCCGGCTGTTCTGAGTCAACGTCGCGATCCGATCCGGACGCCGTACCGCCGAGTGGGTGGCGGGCGTCATACGGAACAATGGAGACCAGCCATCGCGGTCGGTACGGGCCAGAATCAGCGCGACGAGCACCGGTGCCGGAACTCAGGCCTGCCGACCGCAGTGGATCCGCCTATTCGCCGTTGCTAGGAGAAGAAACCGTGCCCGCAGGTCACCCGAACAGCTTCGATGCCGCCGATCGCCTGCAGGTAGGCGACACCGACTACCGCTACTACCGGCTGGACAGGGTTGCCGGCAGCGAGAGGTTGCCGTACAGCCTGAAGGTGCTGCTGGAGAACCTGCTGCGCACCGAGGACGGCCTCAACGTCGACGCCGCGCAGATCCAGGCGCTGGCCGACTGGAACCCCAACGCCGAGCCGAGTATCGAGATCCAGTTCAGCCCGGCCCGGGTGGTCATGCAGGACTTCACCGGCGTGCCGGCCGTGGTCGACCTGGCCACCATGCGCGAGGCGGTCGCCGAACTGGGCGGCGACCCGGCCAAGATCAACCCGCTGGCGCCGGCCGAACTGGTCATCGACCACTCGGTGATCGCCGACCTGTTCGGTGGCCCGGATGCCTTTGCCGGCAACGTGGAACTGGAATACCAACGCAACCGCGAGCGCTACCAGTTCCTGCGCTGGGGCCAGACCGCCTTCGACGAGTTCAAGGTCGTCCCGCCTGGCACCGGCATCGTGCACCAGGTCAACATCGAGCACCTGGCCCGGGTGGTCTTCGCCCGCGCGGTGCGCGGTATCGACGGCGACGAGCTGACCGCCTACCCGGACACCGTGGTCGGCACCGACTCGCACACCACCATGATCAACGGCCTGGGCATCGTCGGCTGGGGGGTCGGTGGCATCGAGGCCGAGGCGGCCATGCTCGGCCAGCCGGTCTCGATGCTGATCCCACGGGTGGTCGGGTTCAAGCTGACCGGCCAGTTGCCCGAGGGCAGCACCGCCACCGACCTGGTACTGACCATCACCGAGATGCTGCGCGAGCACGGCGCGGTCGGCAAGTTCGTGGAGTTCTACGGCACCGGCGTGTCGGCGATCCCGCTGGCCAACCGGGCCACCATCGGCAACATGAGTCCCGAATACGGTTCCACCATCGCGGTGTTCCCGATCGACGCGGAGACCCTGAAGTACCTGCGGCTGACCGGCCGGGACGAGCCACAGATCGAGCTGGTCGAGGCCTATGCCAAGGCCCAGGGCCTCTGGCACGACCCGTCCCACGAGGTCGAGTACTCCGAGTACATCGAGTTGGACGTCTCGACCGTGGTGCCCTCGCTGGCCGGCCCGAAGCGGCCGCAGGATCGGGTGCCGCTGACCGATGCCAAGTCGATGTTCCGGGAAGCCCTCGGCGCCTACGTAGAGTCCCCGACCGCCGCGGACGGCCAGAACGGGACCGGCAAGAGCAACGGCTACGACGAGTCGGTCGAAGAATCGTTCCCAGCCAGTGACGCGCCCAGCCACCACAGCGACGGCAGCGAGCCCGCCCCAGGCCAGTTGATCTCCTGCGCGCCGACCGACGGCGGCCGGCCCAGTTCGCCGGTCCGGGTCACCCTGGCCGACGGCACCGACTTCGAACTCGACCACGGCGCGGTCGTCATCGCCGCGATCACCTCGTGCACCAACACCTCCAACCCGTCCGTGATGATCGGCGCGGCGCTGCTGGCGAAGAAGGCGGTCGAGCGCGGCCTAACCCGCAAGCCCTGGGTCAAGACCAGCCTGGCACCGGGCTCGAAGGTGGTCAGCGACTACTACGACCGCGCCGAGCTCACGCCGTACCTGGACAAGCTCGGGTTCAACCTGGTCGGCTACGGCTGCACCACCTGCATCGGCAACTCCGGGCCGTTGATCGCAGAGGTCAGCCAGGCGGTCAACGAGGCCGACCTGGCGGTCACCGCGGTGCTGTCGGGCAACCGTAACTTCGAGGGCCGGATCAACCCCGACATCAAGATGAACTACCTGGCCTCGCCGCCGCTGGTCGTCGCCTACGCGCTGGCCGGCTCGATGGACATCGACCTCTACAACGAACCGCTCGGCGTCGGCAGCGACGGCAATGACGTGTACCTGAAGGACATCTGGCCGAGCACTGCCGAAGTCGAAGAGGTGGTCGCCTCCTGCATCACCAGCGAGATGTTCACCAAGGACTACGCCGACGTCTTCGCCGGTGACGAGCGCTGGCAGTCGTTGCCGACCCCGGAGGGTCGGACCTTCACCTGGGACGAGCAGTCCACCTACGTCCGCAAACCCCCGTACTTCGAAGGCATGCAGGTTGAGCCGGCGCCGGTCACCGACGTCTCCGGCGCCCGGGTGCTGGCCAAGCTGGGCGACTCGGTGACCACCGACCACATCAGCCCGGCCAGCTCCATCCGGGCCGACTCGCCGGCCGGCACGTACCTGTCCGAGCAGGGCGTCGAACGCAAGGACTTCAACTCCTACGGTGCCCGGCGCGGCAACCACGAGGTGATGATCCGGGGCACTTTCGCCAATATTCGACTGCGTAACCAGATCGCGCCCGGCACCGAAGGCGGCTACACCCGCGACTTCAGCCAGGGTGAGGGTGAGGACGCTCCGGTCACCAGCATCTACCAGGCCTCGGTCAACTACGCCGCGGCCGGCACCCCGCTGGTGATCCTGGCCGGCAAGGAGTACGGCTCGGGCTCGTCGCGGGACTGGGCAGCCAAGGGCACCGCGCTGCTCGGCGTCCGGGCGGTGATCGCGGAGTCCTATGAGCGAATCCACCGTTCCAACCTGATCGGGATGGGTGTGCTGCCGCTGCAGTACCCGAAGGGCGAGAATGCCGAGACGCTCGGCCTGACCGGTACCGAGACCTTCTCGATCACCGGCATCACCGCGCTCAACGATGGCGAGATTCCCCGCGAGGTGCAGGTCCAGGCCCACACCGAGGGCACGCCGGCATCGGAGGCCTGGACGTTCGTGGCCACTCTGCGCATCGACACGCCGGGAGAGGCCGAGTACTACCGGCACGGCGGCATCATGCAGTACGTCCTGCGTTCGCTGCTCTGATCACAGCGATGACCTCGCGAACGAACTGTCCCTTCGAAAGTAACTTAAGTAGTTCTATAGTGCGGTTATTCATACATCGCTAATGTTTGGACTCCAATTTATTTCGGACCAAACTAGTCGAGGAGTTACCGATGAACAGGTTCAGGTCGTTCCGGATCGCGATCAGTTCCGCCGTAGCCGCGAGTACTGTGCTGACGCTGGCCGTTGCCCAACCGGCCTCAGCCGATGGCACGACGGCCTGGCGGCCGCCCCCTGTGTGTGCGCCCCACAACCAGGGTTCCAGCCCGCTCTCCGGGGACTGGACCTACGTCGGACCGCCTCAGTACGAATACCCCGTGATCGGATATCGATTCATCTACACTCTGGAATACGACCCATCACCGGTGGAAGCCTGCTACGTCTACGTTGGATAGCGGTCAGTCCGACGGCGCCGTTCGGGTCAAGGTCAGCAGCTGACCGCGGCGCACAATTTTCAGGTGGCGTACCGCGCCCCGCCAACGAGCGGCAAGAGGCCCCGGCTGGCCGACGATTTTCCCGATCGTCGGCCCAGTTGGGGCCTTTGCGTTGTCATCCACACGCTAAAACTCGACGCCGACCGACCGATCCCAGGAGGCCAGCAGGTCGACACGAAGTAACAACTCGATGTCGAGGTCTTTGCTAGCAGGTCAATTCAGGGATATGTTCCCGCCGACAACATTCAGCGGAAGTCGGCGGCATGCCCCGACGACCGCACCTCGCGAAAGGCGGCAATGCCCATGCGCAAGAGCGCAATCGGCCTGATCGTCGTTGGGGCCGCAGCTTCACTCGCTGTGAGCGCGTGCTCCTCGAGCAAGAAGTCCGACACCAACTCGACCGCTCCGGCCGGCGGAAGTACCACTTCGGCGGCGTCCGGTGCGCTGGACGGCAAGGGCGCCAAGGTCGGCATCATCATGCCGGACACCCAGTCCTCCCAGCGCTGGGTCACCGCCGACCCGGAGGCACTGAAGGCGGAATGCACCAAGGTCAACCTGAGCTGCGATATCCAGAACGCTCAGAACGACGCCGCCAAGATGAAGACCATCGCCGAGAGCATGGAGAGCAACGGCATCAAGGTGCTGATGATCGTCAACCTCGACTCGGCATCGGGCGCGGCGATCGAGAAGGAAGCCCAGAGCAAGGGCATCACCACCATCGACTATGACCGGCTGACCCTGGGTGGCAACGCCGCCCTGTACATCTCCTACGACAACGTCGCGGTCGGCAAGGCCCAGGGCAACGCCCTGGTCAAGTGTCCGCAGGTTGCCGGCAAGAGTTCGGTCACCTACGTCGACGTCAACGGCGCACCGACCGACAACAACGCCACCCTGTTCAAGCAGGGCTACGACTCGGTGCTCTCAGCCACCACCGGCTGGAAGAAGGCCGACGACCAGTCCATCGCCAAGTGGGACAACGCGGTTGCCGGCACCACCTTCACCGCCATGCTGCGCAAGACCCCAGCGGTCAACGCCGTCATGGTCGCCAACGACGGTATGGCCAACTCGGTCATCGCCGCGCTGAAGAACCAGAAGCTCAACGGCAAGGTGGCAGTGTCCGGCCAGGACGCGACCGCTCAGGGCCTGCAGAACATCATGACCGGTGACCAGTGCTTCTCGATCTACAAGCCGTCCAGCCAGGAAGCCGTGCCGGCCATCGACGCGATCGCTCAGATCGCGACCGGCAAGGTTCCTGACACCAAGGGCGTGACGATCAAGGACACCCAGACCGGCAAGGACGTTCCGGCCATCCTGGCAACGCCGATCCCGATCACCAAGGCCAACGTGGCGCAGCCGATCAACGACGGCTACACCCCCAAGGCCCAGGTCTGCACGGGTACCTACGCCGCGCTCTGCACCTCCAACGGCGTCAAGTAGTTCGGCGGTGGGGCGGCGGGCCGGCCTGGCCTGCCGCCCCACCTGCTTTGCCAGCACAGCCAACCTGGCCGTCCGCGAAGGAGCGCAGCACATCCATGACCGAACCGATCCTCCAGCTTCACTCGCTCAACAAGAGCTTCGGACCTGTCAACGTCCTGCAGAACGTCGATTTCGAGGCCCGCGTCGGTGAGGTCACCGCGCTGGTCGGCGACAACGGCGCCGGCAAGTCGACGCTGGTCAAATGCATCGGTGGCACGTACACCATCGATTCCGGTGAGTACCTGTTCGAGGGCAAGCCGGTCGCGGTGCACACCCCGCGCGAGGCATCCGAGCTAGGTATCGAGATCGTCTACCAGGACCTCGCGCTGTGCGACAACCTCGACATCGTCCAGAACATGTTCCTCGGCCGGGAGGCCCACTTCGGTCCGATCCTGGACGAGATCAGCATGGAGAAGGCTGCCGCCGGAGCGCTGAAGAGCCTGTCGGTACGGACCGTGAAGTCCGTCCGGCAGCGGGTGTCCAGCCTGTCCGGCGGCCAGCGCCAGACGGTCGCGATCGCCAAGTCGGTGCTCTGGCAGTCCAAGGTCGTGCTGCTCGACGAGCCGACCGCGGCCCTCGGCGTCGCGCAGACCGCGCAGGTCCTCGACCTGGTTCGCCGGCTGGCCGATCAAGGCATCGCGGTGGTGCTGATCAGCCACAACATGAACGACGTGCTGCAGGTCGCGGACCGGATCGCGGTGCTGTACCTGGGTCAGATGGCGGCAATCGTGGACCGCAAGGCCGTCGACCAGCAGCAACTGGTCGAGCTGATCACCACCGGCCGGACCGGCACCATCGGCCGGTCGGACGCCCACTCGACCGCAGGGACGGTGTGACATGACGACCTCAAGCCCCAGCGGATCCACCGAAACCGCCGACCCGACCGGTGACAGCGAGGTCGGCGAGAACGATCTCAGCGTGATCGCCGCAACCGCCCCGATCGAGGGCGGCCTGGCCGACTACTTCCGCAACTACCGGCAGCGGGTGCAGAGCGGCGATATGGGTTCGCTGCCCGCGGTGGCCGGCCTGATCGTGCTGGTCATCGTGTTCTGGTCGCTGCGTCCGGACTTCGGGTCGTTGTCCAACTTCTCCGACCTGCTCAAGCAGTCCTCGCCGACCATCTTCATCGCGATGGGCCTGGTCTTCGTGCTGCTGCTGGGCGAGATCGACCTCGCCGCCGGCACTGCCGGTGGAGTCTGCGCCACCCTGATGGCCCGGCTGTCGGTCGGCTACGGCTGGTCCTGGCCGTTCGCGATCCTGGCCGCGCTGGTCGCCGGCCTGGCCATCGGTTTTGGCACCGGCTGGCTCTGCGCGAAGGCAAGGATCCCCTCCTTCGTAGTTACGTTGGCTCTGTTCCTGGCCTTCCAAGGTGTGACCCTGTTCATCGTGCTCAACGGGGCAGGCGCGCACGGCAACATCTCGATCAATGACAACTTCATCACCAACCTCTACAACGGTCAGATGGACCCGTGGCTGGGGTGGGCGCTGGCGGTCGCGGCGATCATCGGCTACGGCCTGGTGAAGCTGCAGCAGGTCCAGTCCCGGACCAAAGCAGGCCTGATCGCGGAACCGATCGCGCTGGTCGCGGTCAAGGTAGTCGGGATGGCCGTGCTGGCCGCCCTCGCCGTCTATCTGCTCAACCTCAACCGGGGTGGCAAGGGCAGCAGCCAGCTGATCAACCAGGGCGGCAAGCTGGTCCTGGTCAAGCCACCGGCGCTACAGGGCGTGCCCTGGGTGGTGCTGATCATCATGTTTTTCTTCGTGATCTGGTCCTTTGTACTCGGGCGTACCCGCTACGGCCGGCACGTCTACGCGGTCGGCGGTAACACCGAAGCAGCCCGCCGGGCCGGTATCCGGGTCGACCGGGTCCGGATCTCGGTGTTCGTGATCAGCTCGTTCATGGCGGCCATCGGCGGCGTGCTGCTGGCCTCGAACACCCACTCGGTGGACGCCAACACCGGCGGCGGCAACACGCTGCTGCTGGCGGTGGGCGCGGCCGTGATCGGCGGGACCAGCCTGTTCGGCGGCCGGGGCCGCCCGGGTGACGCGATCGTCGGCGGACTCGTCGTCGCGGTGATCCAGAACGGCATGGCCGACCTGGTGCAGGGCAACAACCGGGACTCCATCCAGTACATCGTGACCGGAGCGGTGCTGCTGCTGGCGGCCGCGGTGGATGCGCTCTCCCGGCGACGAGCCGGCGCTGCGGGCCTCGGCTGAGCACGACGGAACGACGGAAGGACTGGCCGGTGGCGCAGCGGCTGGCGGTGCGTCCGGAGGAGATCCGCCGGCACAACCTCAGCCTGCTGCTGCGTCACATCCACCAGCACGGCGAGCTGACCCGAGCCGACCTGACCGCCGCCACCGGCCTGAACCGCAGCACCATCGGCGCCCTGGTCTCGGACCTGGTCGGGCTCGGCCTGGTCACCGAGTACGTCCCCTCGGTACGCGACCGGGCCGGCCGGCCCTCGCATGTGGTGGCGCCGCGGGCGGACGGGCCGTACGTGCTGGCCGTCGATGTCGCGGTGGAGCGGATCGTCACCGCCACGGTCGGGCTCGGTGGCGCGGTGCACGAGCGCCGGCTGATCGCCATCGAGGGTGCCGACCGGCGGCCGGAGTCGGTGGTCGCCCGGATCGTCAGCGACGCCGAGTGGCTGTCCCGGCGCCGGCCCGGTGGTGCCGGTCCGGTCGGGATCGGGGTGAGCATTCCGGGCACCGTCCGGCGGCGGGACGGTTTCGTCGAGCACGCACCGAACCTCAACTGGCGGGCGGTCCCGTTCGCACAGTTGCTTGCTGCCCAATTGCCGATGTCGCTGGACGTCCAGGTGGGCAACGACGCGGATCTGGGCGCGGTCGCCGAACATCAGCGGGGCGCGGCGATCGGCTATGACCACCTGATCTACCTCAACGGCAGCGTCGGGGTCGGCGGCGGCATCATCGCCGAGGGCATCCAGCTCTATGGCACCGGCGGCTACGCCGGCGAGATCGGGCACATGACGATCAACCCGGACGGCCCGCCGTGCCACTGCGGCAGCACCGGCTGCATCGAGACCTACATCGGCGAGCACGCGTTACTGCGGGCGGCTGGCGTCACCGACCGGCACGGTCCGCGCGCGGTCGACTCGGTGTTCATCGACGCGGCAGCCGGCGAGCCACGTGCCAACGCGGCCGTGCACACGGTCGCGATCTGGCTCGGTCGGAGTCTGGCCAACGTGGTCAACTGCTTCAATCCGCAGGTGATCGTGGTCGGCGGCTCGCTGGCTGAGGTGGTCCGGCTGGAACGCCAGACCGTCGAGACCGAACTCGACCGGCGGGCGATGGCGGCGGCCCGCGGCGGGGTACAGCTGCTGCTACCGGGGCTGCGGCAGGATTCGGCCCTGATCGGCGCCGCCGAGCTAGCGTTCCAGGGACTGCTGGCAGCGCCGGACTCGCCGATCGTGTCGCTGGCCAACTAGGTGTGCGAGTTGCGGCGGCGCAGGATCGCCTGCTGATCACGCTGTGCACTGGTGACGGTGCAGCCATCTAATTCGAGGTATTAAATCCTGATACCCGAGTAATGCGAGCCTGGTGAAGTAGACACCGATCGCGAAGCTTGACCGTAGCCGACGCGGCCTGTTAACTGGCCCAACCCCCCATAAATGACACAGGAGACCCCCATGTTCGCCTTCTCCGCTCGTCACCGGCTAGCCGGCCTGGTGGTCGGTGCCGCGCTGGTCATCACCGGCACCGGCCTGGTCGCACCTGCTGCACAGGCCAGCACGCCCGCAGTTGCTGCCCCGGTCGCGCCCCGACTCTCGGCCGTGACGCTGGCCTCCACCATCAAGCTGAACAACTGTTCGGCCGGCCTGGTCCGCTACCCGACGTCCAAGAGCACCGACCGGGCCATGATGCTCACCAACGGGCACTGCTACGAAGGCGGTTTCCTCAACGCCGGCCAGGTGTTGGTGAACAAGAGCAGCTCGCGTACCGGCACCTTGCTCAGCGCCAGCGGCAGCTCACTGGCCACCGTCCATGCCGATCTGATTCTGTATGCGACCATGACCGGCACCGATGTCACGCTGTACCGGCTCACCAGCACCTTCGCCCAGCTGACGAGTTCCACCGGCGCCACCGCGTTGACGTTGTCGGCCAGCCATCCGGTCGACGGGCACGCGATCTCGATACCTTCTAGCTACTGGAAGACCGTGTACTCATGCGCCATTCACGGCTTCGTGGGCACCCTGCGGGAATCGAGCTGGACCTGGCACGACTCGATCCGCTACCAGTTCCCGGCGTCCAGTTGCCAGACCATCGGTGGCACGTCCGGCTCGCCGATCATCGACAACAGCACCGGCCAGCAGGTCGGCATCAACAACACCTCCAATGAGAACGGCGAGTCCTGCACCTTGGACAACCCGTGCGAGGTCAATGCCGACGGTTCGATCACCGTGGTCCAGGGCCAGAACTACGGGCAGGAGACGTACTGGTTCAACACCTGCCTGAGCGCCACCAACGCCATCGACCTGACCAAGTCCGGCTGCCTGCTGACCAAGCCCTGACCAGGGCGGCCCGTCAGCTGATCCCCCGGTCCAACATTCGCCGAACATCAGGGTCCGCTGGCGGTATCAAGCTCCACTAGCCGGCCGGGCTAGCGGCGGCGAGTAGCCAGTTGGCAATGGTGGGCGGCTCGCCGACGTGGCAGGCCGCCTGACCGGAACCGGAATACTCCGTCCGGGCCAGGTCGGCCGCCTGCCGGGTCAGCCCGAACTGGAAGCTGGCGGTCTGCCCGCTGTAGCCGAGGTAGCGCAGCTGGCCGAGCGTGATGACCTCACGCTGGGCGTGCCGCGCGGCGAAGTAGCCGGCCAGCTGTGCCCGGCCGACCAGCTGGGTGCCGCTGCCGGAAATCATCCCGAACGAGCTGAAGCCCTGTGACGGTTGGGCAATCGAGCGTTGCAGGGCCTGCTGGTCACCGGCGTTGAAGGCCCGGACGAAGCCGGCCACCAGTCCGGCGAGCTGCTGCCGGCTGCAGGCGATACCGACCTGGTTGCCGGTGACCGGCCAGCTCGCGCCGGCCGGCGCGCTGAGTTCCGCGACTCCGGGCCCGCTGGCGGACGGGCTGGTCGGCCGATGCACCAGCCGCGCCGAGCCGAACGCGACCGCCAGTACGGCGAGCACGATCAGCAGCGTCCACCGGGCCGGTCGGCGGGGCCCGGCCACCGGCTGATCGAAACGGATCGGCTCGGAGTCGTCTCGATCCGGGACGGCGCCGGCCCGTTGCTCGGACGGCGCGGTCATGGGGTGCTCGCGCCGGCCGCCGGCTCGGTTGCGGACTCGGCAAACTGGGTGCGGTACAGCTCCGCGTACAGGCCACCCTGGCGCAGCAGCTCGTCGTGGCTGCCGGACTGCACGATCCGCCCGTCGTCCACCACCAGCACCAGGTCCGCGGCCCGGATGGTGGACAGCCGGTGTGCGATGACCAGTGACGTTCTGCCTTGCAGGGCAACCGAAAGCGCGTGTTGCACGAGTCGCTCGCTCTCGCTGTCCAGGTGCGCGGTGGCCTCGTCCAGGATCATGATCGGCGGCGCCTTGAGCAGCAGCCGGGCGATCGCGATCCGCTGCTTCTCACCGCCCGACAACCGGTAGCCGCGGTCGCCCACCACGGTGGCCAACTGATCCGGCAACTCGGCGACCTTGTCGGCGATGTTGGCCGCCGCCAGCGCCTCCCACAGCTGCTCGTCGGTGGCCGCCGGCCGGGCGTAGCGCAGGTTCGCCTCGATGGTGTCGTGAAACAGGTGGGCATCCTGGCTGACCACCCCGATCACGTCGCGCAGCGATTGCTGGGTCACCGCCCGGACGTCCTGGCCACCGACCCGGACCGCCCCCGACCGGACGTCATAGATCCGGGGCACCAGCTGGCTGATGGTGGTCTTGCCCGCGCCGGACGGCCCCACCAGCGCCACCATCTGGCCGGCCCCGGCTTGGAAGCTGACCCCGCGCAGCACGTCCGCGCTGGGGGTCTGGTCGAGCACCGCCACGTCCTCGAGCGAGGCCAGCGAGACCTCCTGCGCGGTCGGATAGCCGAACCAGACATCGTCGAAGGCGATGGTGGCAGCTCGCGGGTCGATCGGTGAGGCATCCGGGGCGTCGTCGATCAGCGGTTGCAGGTCGAGCACCTCGAACACCCGGTCGAAGCTGACCAGCGCGCTCATCACATCCACCCGGGCGTTGGACAGGGCGGTCAGCGGCCCATACAGCCGGGACAGCAGCAACGCCAGGGTGACCACCGTGCCGGTGGACAGCTGCCCGGTCAGCGCGTAGTACCCGCCCAGGCCGTAGACCAGCGCCTGGGCGAGGCTGGCCACCAGGCTGAGCGCGGCGAACAGCGTCCGGCCGTACATGGCCGACCGGACACCGATGTCGCGGACCCGCGCAGCCCGGGAGCTGAAGGACAGCGACTCCTCGGGGGCCTTGCCGAACAGCTTCACCAGCAACGCACCGGACACGTTGAACCGCTCGGTCATGGTTGCGTTCATCGAGGCGTTCAGGGTGTAGGACTCGCGGGTGATGGTCTGCAGTTGGGTCCCGATTCGCCGGGCCGGCAACACGAAGACTGGCAGCAACACCAGCGCCAGCGCGGTGATCTGCCAGGACAGCGTGAACATCACGGTGGCGGTGAAGGCCAGGCTCACCACGTTGCTGACC
>JALYVK010000165.1 GCA_030853265.1 Actinomycetota bacterium | reverse complement strand
CTACCGCGGCATGCATTGCAGCTGCACTGGCAATGAGGCTTATGCAAAACCCAGTTTGAAGAAGTACAAGCCAATGGCAGCTCGGAACGAGGATAGGAAGGTCCGCAGTGGCCTCCTATAGTCGGTGAAGAGAATCCGCCAGGTTTTGAGGTCAGCGATTGCGCGCTCTACAGGCGCACGGAAAGAGCTGACCTGGTTGTTGTAGTCATGTTCGCGTATGTAAAGGTCGCGGTCTTGCGGCTTGCGTACTGGCGTGGTGATGTAATCCGTCCCGATGAATCCCTTGTCTCCGAACACTCCGCCAGCCGCTTTTAGGATAGTCTCGCATTCTGATTCTTTCAGCTTAGCCATGTCGTGCTGATTTCCCGTAACCGGCTCTGACACGAAGGTGATGTCGCCGGAGAGATTCGTGACGATCAAAGACCCGTGACCGGTAGTCTTGTATTTCCCGGACCACAATTCGCGCACGCCTTTCCATGACCAGCAAGGCCACAAGGTGCCATCTACCAGGGCGATCGCGCCCTTCGCGGCCTCAGCTGCCTCCTCGGCGGATGGCCGGAGCTCCGCAGTTGCCTGTTCTATCAATGGCGTTAGGAAAGTGATGTGCCGCGAGATCGTGGACTGGTCCACGTCGAAGATCTCCGCCCATATTTCCTCGGTGATGTTATTGCGAGCGTATCCGCAGGTGACGATGACCGCCTCGCGCATGGTTAGTCCCCTTGGGCGGCCGTTTCCTTTATCCCATGGCTCGTCGAGCAGGTCGCTGATCATCTGCTCCAGTTCGTCGAGTTGCGCTGAATCAAGTCCCGACATACGATCGAACCGCAACGGCTTCTCCGTCGTGAAAGAATGGTGTAGGAACCTCCTTTCTATCGTTCGGGGAAGCCGTTGCCTATTATGTTATTCGGCGTGTCACCGGATGTCTAAACATTCCGGACAGCAGTCCGCTGGCTAGTAATAGCAGGGTTTTGCATAACCCTCCGTTACTCCTGCGACTACTACGGGCACTCTGTCGCCATAGGACTCGCGTCCCGTAGGCGATCCCACGTTCACAAGTATTATACGTCCGAGCGTGACTTAGGCGTCCCGTTCGCCTCCTTCAATGCCCTGACAGGGCATCGCTCCTGCGTCCCGGAGGATTACGGCATGCTGCTGCAATTCCGCCGTAGGGACCGGCGCTGGTTATAGGCGTCTTTCCGGCCGGGGGACTTCTTACCTCTTCTGGAGATTGGGATTCAGGCAATCCAGCTTTCGCCATATCACGCGGATCTCCCGGCGCGCCGCCCCGTACGCCTGGGCCCAATGGCCTTGCGTTAGGGCTTGATGTGGTACCGTTACGGTTTTGTGGCGCATGATGGTTCTGAAGGGCTCTCTCCGGACGGGTGGCTGCCGGACCGGATCTCTATCGGTGTCCTGACCAGGGTTTTCACGCCGGAGCTGGTGGACGCGGCAGTGGAGGCGGCCGGGGCGCGGGAGCAGCGGCGCCGGCTGCTGCCGGCGCGGCTGGTGATGTACTTCGTGCTGGCGCTGTGGCTGTTCCGCGGCCGGAACAGCGGGTACGGGCAGGTGATGACCAAGCTGGCAGACGGCCTGTACCACCAGCGGCGCGCCGCCGGCCTGCTGGCCGGGCAGCAGCTGGACCCGGACGGCTGGATCGATGCGGGACAGGGGCGGCGGTGGCGGCAGCCGAACATCTCCTCGCTGTCGCGGGGCCGCGGCAAGCTCGGCCCGGCCCCGGTCCGGTTCCTGTTCGAGCAGGTCGCGGGGCTGATCGGGGACGACGGTGCCCCTGAGGTGTCCTGCTGCGGGCTGCGGGTCGTCTCGATGGACGGGTCAACCTCAGACGTGCCGGACAGCGCGGCGAACGATGAGCACTTCGGCCGCCCGTCCAACCAGGCCCGGGACGGGGCGTTCCCGCAGGTGAGGTGGCTGGCGGCGGCGGAGTCCGGGACCGGGAGCCTGCTCGGGGCGTCGATGGGGCCGTACCGGGATTCTGAGCAGGCCCTGGCTCGCGACCTGCTGGAGCAGGGATGCTTCGGCCCGGGGATGCTGGCGCTGGCGGACCGCAAGTTCCTGTCCTGGGCGCTGGCGCGGGAGTTCCTCGCGACGGGTGCGCACATCTTGTGGCGGGCCTCGGCGGTCTTCACCCTGAAGCCGGTGGCGGTCCTGGCCGACGGCACCTATCTGGCGGAACTGACGCCGCCCCGCAAGAAAGACGGCCCGCCCCTGACTGTCCGGGTCATCGAGTACACCGTGCACACCACCCCCGAAGACGGCGGGGGCGAGGAAACTTCCGAGCTGTTCTGCCTGGTCACCGACCTCCTTGACCCAGAGCAGCACCCGGCACTCGATCTCGCGTGCTGCTACCCGCGGCGGTGGGGATGCGAGACCGTCATCGGCCACCACAAGACCGACATGGGCGACGGGCAGCCGGTCCTGCGCAGCAAGGACCCCGCCGGCGTCGAGCAGGAAATGTGGGCACTGTTCGCCGTCTACCAGGCGATCTGCAAGATCACCGGGATCGGGGCGGCCGCCGCGGGCATCCCCCCGGGCACGATCAGCTTCCCGCATGCCCTGGCCGCCGCGACGGACACCGTCGCGGCTTTCCCCCCCTGAGCAGCTGGACCACGCCCTCGCCACGTTCCTGCTCAAGATCATCGCCCCCGGTTCGTTCGTCCGTGACCGCCCGGACCGGGCCAGCCCCCGCAAGACCAAGAAATCCGGCGACTTCCCCGCCCGCAAACCCGGCGAGCGGAGCGTCACCAGCGTCATCCGGAAAATCCAGTTCCACCTGCTCAGCCCGCATATGATCACTTAACGCAAGGCCATTGACGCCTGGG
>JALYVK010000048.1 GCA_030853265.1 Actinomycetota bacterium | reverse complement strand
GCGCGCGGGTGAGCGCGGTGCGCTGGACGCCGGCGCGCTGCCGACCCTGCTGCCCGGTGGCCGTCCGGTCGCCGACGACGGGGCCCGGGCCGAGGTGGAGCGGGTGTGGGACGCCCACATCCCCGCCACCGCCGGCCGCGACCTGGCCGGCATCCTGGCGAACGCCGGCGAGCACGGCGCGCTGCTGATCGGCGGCGTGGAACTGTCCGACCTGCCTGACCAGGCCGCCGCCGAGGCAGCGCTGCGATCGGCTGGTTTCGTGGTGAGCCTGGAACTGCGGCGCTCGGCGATCACCCAGCACGCCGACGTGGTGTTCCCGGTGGCCGCGGCTGCCGAGAAGGCCGGCCGGTACGTGACCTGGGAAGGCCGCCGCCGGCCCTTCGACCTGACCCTGACCGGTACCGGGCAGCTGTCCGACGGCCGGGTGCTGCATGCGCTGGCCGATGAGCTGGACCTCGACCTTGGGCTGCCCAGCCACACTTCGGCCCGTGCCGAGCTCGACCAGCTCGGGGTGGCCACCGCCCGGGTCAGCGCGCCCGAGCTGAACGCCTACCGGGCCGAGCCGAGCGGGGACGGCCTGGTGCTGGCCACCTGGCACGAACTGATCGACGCGGGCTCGATGTCCGACGGCGAGCCGAACCTGGCCGGTACCGCCAAGCCGTTGCGGGTGGCGATGGCCAAGCAGACCGCGACCGATCTCGGGGTTGGCGAGGGTGACCTGGTCACCGTCAGCCTGCCCGGCTCGGCCCCCGGCCGGTCGCTGAGCGCGCCGGTCGAGCTCCGGGACGAGGTCGCGACCGGTACGGTCTGGCTGCCGACCAACCACCGGGACGGCTCGGTCCGGGCGGTACTGGGCGGTAGTCACGGTGATCCGGTGACGGTGAGCCGGAACGACGCAAGCGCCCGTAGCGACGCAGGCCGGAACGACGCGACCGGAGGTACGGCATGAGCGTGAACGTGGTGGCCGGCGGTGCTCAGGCGAATGCGACCCTGGCCGGCTTCGGGCACGACCCGTTCTGGCTGGTCCTGATCAAGGTCCTCGCGGTGTTCGTGTTCCTCGTGGTGATGACGCTGTTCTCGATCGTCTTCGAGCGCAAGGTCGTCGGACGCATGCAGAACCGGATCGGCCCGAACCGGACCGGTCCCTGGGGCATCCTGCAGTCGCTGGCCGACGGCGTGAAGCTCGCCTTCAAGGAAGAGATCATCCCGACCCTGGCCGACAAGCCGGTGTACTGGATCGCTCCGGTGCTCTCCGCGGTGCCGGCGTTCCTGGCGTTCTCGGTGATCCCGTTCGGCCCGACCGTGTCGATCTTTCACCACCACACCGAGTTGCAGCTGACCGACCTGCCGGTCGGCGTGCTGGTGATCCTGGCCTGCTCGTCGCTGGGCGTCTATGGCATCGTGCTGTCCGGCTGGGCCTCGGGCTCGACCTACCCGCTGCTCGGCTCGTTGCGCTCGGCCGCCCAGATGATCTCCTACGAGGTCGCGATGGGCCTGTCCCTGGTGATGGTTTTCCTCTATTCGGGAACGCTGTCCACCTCCGGGATCGTCGATTTCCAGCGTGACCACCTGTGGAACGGCATCCCGCTGTTCGTGTCCTTCGGCATCTACCTGATCTCGATGGTCGGTGAGACCAACCGTGCCCCGTTTGACCTGCCCGAGGCCGAATCCGAGCTGGTGGGCGGGTTCCACACCGAGTACTCCTCGATGAAGTTCGCCCTGTTCTTCCTTGCCGAATACATCAACATGGTGACCGTCTCGGCGCTGGCCACCACGATGTTCCTGGGCGGCTGGCGGGCCCCGGTGCCGCTGTCGCTGTGGCACGGCGCGAACTCCGGCTGGTGGCCGATGATCTGGTTCACCGCAAAGGTGATCCTGTTCATCTTCGGCTTCGTCTGGCTGCGCGGGACGCTGCCCCGGCTGCGCTATGACCAGTTCATGCACTTCGGTTGGAAGGTGCTCATCCCGATCAACCTGGTCTGGATCCTGTCGCTGACCACCATCCGGGTGCTGCGCGACCGTGGTTGGAACACCGGGGTGGCCGGCGCGATCGTGCTGGTGCCGGTGATCGCCATCCTGCTGGTCTGGTCCACCGTCGACGTCCGCCGGACCAAACGGATCGATGCCGAACTGGCAGCCGAGGACGCCGAGGAGGCCGCCCGCGGCCTGACCTTCCCGGTGCCACCGATGGATCTGGTGGTGCCACCCTCGCCTCGGCTGGTCAGTGCCGGCGTGCGTGCTGCGGCGCTCGACGCCCCGCAAAGTTCTCCACCTGAAGGGCTCCAGTAATGGCTGACCTGCCAGCACCTACGCCGTCCGCCGGCGATGCGGCCGTCCCGACCGGGGCGGCGGTGCCCGCTGACCGGGCGGCGGTGACCCCGGTGACGCCGGGATTGCCCGTCCAGCAGGACGTCTCGGCCAGGGCGCTGAACGAGGGCGATTTCGACCAGCCAGTCCCCACGCTGCTCGGCTTCCTCGGCGGCTTCGGGATGACCTTCTCGACCATGTTCAAGAAGGTCTACACCGAGCAGTACCCGTTCGAGATCTTCCCGACCGCGCCGCGCTATCACGGCCGGCACGTGCTCAACCGGCATCCGGACGGCCTGGAGAAGTGCATCGGCTGCGAGCTGTGCGCCTGGGCCTGCCCGGCGGATGCGATCTACGTCGAGGGTGGCGACAACACCGAGACCGAGCGGTTCTCACCCGGTGAGCGCTACGGCAAGATCTATCAGATCAACTACCTGCGCTGCATCTTCTGCGGGTTGTGCATCGAGGCCTGCCCGACCCGGTCGCTGACCATGAGCAACGAGTACGAGTTGGCCTTGGACAACCGGCAGGATCTCATCTACACCAAGGAGCAGCTGATGGCTCCGCTGCTACCCGGCATGGAGGCGCCGCCGCACCCTATGCGCCTCGGCGACGACGAGTCGGCCTACTACACGCCACGCAAGGACGAGGGTGCGCCGCAGAGCGCCGCCAACGTCGCTGGCAAGCCCATCGTGGGCGATGCGATCGAGGTTGGAGGGCACCACGGGTGAGTGCCACCATGGCGGTACTCGCCGCCGCAAACCCGAATCAGGTCAGCACCGGCGAGGCAGTCGCGTTCTGGATCCTCGGCCCGGTCGCCCTGATCGGCGCGATCGGCATGGTCCTGCTGCGCAACGCGGTCCACTCGGCGCTGTCGCTGGTCGCCACCATGATGTGCCTGGGGCTGTTCTACCTGATCGAACAAGGGCCATTCCTCGGCCTGGTGCAGATCATCGTCTACACCGGCGCGATCATGATCCTGTTCCTGTTCGTGCTGATGCTGGTGGGTCGTGACTCCTCCGACTCGTTGGTCGAGACGCTGCGGGGCCAGCGAGTGGCCGCGGCGCTGGTCGGTATCGCGTTCGCGCTGCTGATCGCGCTGGCGATCGGCCGGGCCTTCACCGGCCAGAGCGTGAAGAACCTCGACCAGGTCAACAGCCAGTACGGCACGAACGTCGATGGCATCGCGCACCTGCTGTTCACCAAGTACCTGTTCGCCTTCGAGCTGACCTCGGCGCTGCTGATCGTCGCCGCGGTCGGCGCGATGGTGCTGGCGCACATCGAACGGGACGGGCCGAAGCCGAGCCAGAAGTCGCTGGCCCGCGCGCGGATCCGGTCCGGCCGGCCGCAACCGCTGCCCGGTCCCGGCGTGCTGTCCTCGGGCAACGCGGTCGGCACGCCGGCCCTGCTGCCGGACGGTTCGATCGCGCCCGAGTCGCTGCTGGGTGGCTTGCCGATCGATGTCGGCAGCGGTGGACCGTTCAGCCCCCGAGAGCTGGAGCGCTGAGGTGACCCCTACCTACTATCTCGTCCTGTCCGCCGCGCTGTTCTCGATCGGCGCGGTCGGGGTGCTGGTCCGCCGCAACGCCATCGTGGTGTTCATGTGCGTCGAGCTGATGCTCAACGCGGTGAACCTGACCCTGGTCACCTTCGCCCGGATCAACGGCAGCCTGGACGGCCAGATCATGGCCTTCTTCGTCATGGTGGTTGCCGCTGCCGAGGTCGTGGTGGGCCTGGCGATCATCATGTCCATCTTCCGGACGCGACGGTCGGCCTCGGTCGACGACGCAAACCTCCTGAAGTACTAAGGGAGATCTGAATTGAACGCCGCTCACGGAATTCAATCTGCCGCCTGGCTGCTGGTGGCGCTGCCCGCGCTGTCGGCAGCGGTGCTGCTGCTACTGGGCAAGCGAGCCGACAAGTGGGGTCACCTGCTCGGCGCGCTGGTGCCGGTCGTGCTGTTCGTCTACGGCGTCTGGCTGTTCTTCTCGCTCAAGGGTGAGCCGAGCGGCGGCCGGGCCCGCAACCTGCACCTGTTCAGTTGGGTGCCGGTCGGTGGCTTCAACGTCGACGTCGGCTTCCTGCTCGATCCGCTGTCGCTGACCTTCGTGCTGCTGATCACCGGGGTCGGTTCGCTGATCCACATCTACGCGGTCGGCTACATGGCCCACGACGAGGGACGCCGCCGGTTCTTCGGCTATTTCAACCTGTTCATCGCGGCGATGTTGTTGCTGGTACTGGCCAATGGCTACCTGGTGCTCTACGTCGGCTGGGAGGGTGTCGGGCTGGCCTCGTACCTGCTGATCGGCTACTACTACGGCAGGCCGTCGGCCGGTACCGCCGCGAAGAAGGCGTTCATCGCCAACCGGGTCGGCGACGTCGGCCTGTCGATCGCGATCATGCTGATGTTCGCCTACCTCGGTTCGACCGACTTCGCGCACGTCTTCGCCGGCGTCGGCAGCCTGCACACCGGCGTGATCACCGCGATCGCGCTGATGCTGCTACTCGGTGCCTGCGGAAAGTCCGGCCAGTTCCCGCTGCAGACCTGGCTGCCGGACGCGATGGAAGGCCCGACCCCGGTGTCGGCGCTGATCCACGCGGCGACCATGGTCACCGCCGGGGTGTACCTGATCGCGCGGTCCTCGCCGATCTTCAACCTCACCTCCGACGGCCGGACGGTGGTCACCATCATCGGTGCCATCACCCTGCTGTACGGCTGTATCTGCGCCTTCGGCCAAGACGACCTGAAGCGGGTGCTGGCCTACTCCACGGTCAGCCAGATCGGCTACATGTTCCTGGCGGTCGGCCTGGGTAAGGGCGTCTACGCGATCGGCATCCTGCACCTGGTCGGGCACGGCTTCTTCAAGGCCGCGCTGTTCCTGTCGGCGGGCTCGGTGATGCATGCGATGAACGACCGGATCGACATGCGCCGCTTCGGTGGCCTGGCTCGGGTCATGCCGATCACCTACGGGGTTTTCCTCTGCGGTTTCCTGGCAATCATCGGCTTCCCCGGCGCGACCGGCTTCTTCACCAAGGACAAGATCATCGAGGCGGCCTTCGACAAGGGCGGCACGTCCGGCTGGACGCTCGGCATCATCGCGCTGCTCGGCGCCGGCCTGACCGCCTTCTACATGACCCGCGCGCTGGTGATGACCTTCCACGGCAAGCGGCGCTGGGAGGACGACGTGCACCCGCACGAGGCGGCCCGCAGCATGACCGGCCCGATGCTGGTGCTCGGCCTGCTCTCGCTGATCGGCGGCTTCGTGCTCACCTTCGGCGGCGGCCTGCAGAACTGGCTCGATCCGGTGCTCGGCAAGTCCACCGAGGCCGGCGTGCACACGGTCAACCCGACCGTGCTGAGCATCCTGACCCTGGTGGTGGTGGCCTTCGGCGTGGCCGGTGGCTACCTGGCCTTCGGGACCCGTCCGGTGCCGGTCACTCAGCCGGCCGGTAACCCGATCACGGTCGCGACCCGTCGCAATCTCTACGCCGACGCCTTCAACGAGACCGTGCTGATGCGGCCCGGCCAGTGGCTGGTCCGCGGCCTGGTGTTCTTCGACAACCGGGGCGTCGACGGGGCTGTCAACAGCCTGGCCGCGGGTCTGGGTGGCGGGTCGGGCCGGCTTCGCCGGTTGCAGACCGGGTTCGTCCGATCCTACGCACTGTCCATGCTGGCCGGCGCCGCGGTGATAGTCGCGGTCTTGCTCGGGGTGAGGTTCTCCTGATGCACAATCTTTCCCTGCTCGGGCTGCTGGCCATCCCGCTGATCGGCAGCCTGGTGATCTTCGCGCTGCCGGCCGGCCGCAACGAGCTGGCCAAGCAGACCGCGCTGATCTTCTCGGTGATCACCTTTGCCTACACCGTGATCCTGGGCTTCGAGTTCAAGACCGGTGCGGGTGCCAGTCGGTTCCAGTTCAATGGCTCATGGGTGTGGATCCGGGCTCTCGGGGTGCACTTCGCCTTCGGCCTGGACGGCATCGCGCTGGTGCTGATCATGATGGCCACCCTGCTGGTGCCCTGCGTCGTGCTCTCGTCCTGGAACAGCTTCGACACCGTCGAGGGCGCCGAGGAACTCGACACCGCGACCCGCTCGCCCAAGGCGTTCTTCGGGTTGGTGCTGCTGCTCGAGGTCTTCATGGTCGGGGTGTTCGCGGCCACCGACGTGTTCCTGTTCTACGTGTTCTTCGAAGCGATGCTGGTCCCGATGTACTTCATCATCGGCAGCTTCGGTGGGCCGCGCCGGCAGTACGCGGCGGTGAAGTTCTTCCTGTACTCGCTGGTGGGTGGCCTGCTGATGCTGGCCTCGGTGATCGGGGTCTACGTCAGCTCCGGCACGTCCAGCTTCGCCTTCTCCGACCTGGTCGGCCACGTGCCGAACGGCGCCACCCAGAAGTGGCTTTTCCTCGGTTTCTTCATCGCGTTCGCGATCAAGGCGCCGCTGTTCCCGTTCCACACCTGGCTACCCGATGCCGGTGCCGAGGCGCCGGCCGGCGGAGCTGCGCTGCTGGTCGGCGTGCTGGACAAGGTCGGTACGTTCGGGTTCCTGCGCTACTGCCTGCCGCTGTTCCCGGAAGCTTCCCGTTATTTCGCCAAGACAATCCTGATCCTGTCGGTGATCGGCGTGCTGTACGCGGCGTTCCTGGCGATGGGGCAACGCGATATGAAGCGGCTGGTCGCCTACACCTCGGTGGCGCACTTCGGCTTCATCGGACTGGGTATCTTCGCCTTCACCACCCAGGGTGGTACCGGCGCGGTGCTGTACATGGTCAACCATGGCCTGGCCACCGGACTGCTGTTCATCGTGATCGGCTTCGTGGTGGCCCGGGGCAAGAGCCGGCAGATCTCGGACTACAGCGGGACGGCCAAGGTCACCCCGAGGCTCGGCGGCACCTTCCTGATCGCCGGCCTGGCCGCGCTGGCGCTACCGGGAATGTCAACCTTCATCAGCGAATTCCTGACCCTGCTGGGTACCTTCACCCGGCACAAGGCGATTGCCATCATCGGCACCACCGGCATCATCCTGGCCGCCCTGTACGTCCTGCTGCTCTACCAACGCACCATGCAGGGCACGGTCAGCGAGAAGGTGAAGTCCTTCCGCGATCTGAACGTGCGTGAGGTGTTCGCGGTCGCGCCGCTGATCGTGCTGATCTTCGCGCTCGGGGTGTATCCCAAGCCGATCATCGACATCATCAACCCGGCGGTGAAGTTCACCATGCATGACGTTGGTCAAACCGATCCGCAGCCGCAGAACGTGGCCCAGCCCGGTTCAAATGGGGGACACAAGTGAGCCAGCTGTCCGTTGTCTCGGCTGCAGGCATCGACCCGTCGACGCTGATCCACGCGCCGTCGATCAGCTACGCGGCGCTGGCGCCGATCCTGATCGTGCTGGCCGCAGCCTGCCTGGGCGTGCTGGTCGAGGCGCTGGTGCCGCGCGCGCTGCGCTTCAACACCCAGCTCGGGCTGACGCTGGCCGCGCTGTTCGCCGCGTTGATCGACGTGATCGCGGTGCGCAACACCTCGGTGGTCACCGCGGCCAGCGCGCTGTCGATCGACGGCGTTTCGCTTTTCATCCAGGCCACCATCCTGGTGCTGGCCGCGCTGTCGGTGCTGTTGATGGCCGAGCGCGGTGTCGAGTCGGGCAGCGCGATCGTCGCCTCGGCCGCGGTGGTGGTCGGGTCGCCGGCCGATCGCAAGCTGGCTGGTAGCACCCGGGTGCAGACCGAGATCTTCCCGCTGTTGCTGTTCGCGGTCTCCGGGATGCTGATCTTCCCGGCCGCCAACAACCTGCTGGTGATGTTCGTAGCGCTGGAAGTCCTGTCGCTGCCGCTGTACCTGATGGCGGGACTGTCCCGTCGCCGCCGGTTGCTCAGCCAGGAAGCGGCCATCAAGTACTTCCTGCTGGGCGCCTTCGCCTCGGCGTTCTTCCTGTACGGCCTGGCCCTGCTCTACGGCTACGCGAACTCCGTCGACCTGGTCGACATCCTCAAGGCGCAGAACAGTTCGGGTCAATCCGACACCTTGCTGTACCTGGGATTCGGGCTGTTGCTGGTCGGCCTGCTGTTCAAGGCCGGCATCGCGCCCTTCCATTCCTGGACGCCGGACGTCTACCAGGGATCGCCCACCGCCGTCACCGCGTTCATGGCCTCGTGTACCAAGATCGCGGCCTTCGGTGCGATTCTGCGCGTCCTGTACGTGGGATTCTCGGTCAGCGCATGGGATTGGCGGCCGATCGTCTGGGCGGTCGCGATCGCCTCGATGGTGGTCGGCGCGGTGGTCGGCCTGACCCAGACCGACCTGAAGCGGATCCTGGCGTACTCCTCGATCGCGCATGCCGGCTTCATCCTGGTCGGCCTGGTGTCGCTGGACTCGGCCGGCCTGTCCAGCGTGCTGTTCTACCTGGCCAGCTACGGCTTCACCACGGTCGCGGCGTTCGGGTTGCTGATGCTGGTCCGGGACGGCAACGGCGGCGAGGCCTCGCACCTGTCCCAGTGGTCCGGGTTGGCCAAGCGGTCCCCGCTGTTCGCGGCCACCTTCACCTTCCTGTTGCTGGCACTGGCCGGCATCCCGCTGACCAGCGGGTTCATCGGCAAGTTCGTGGTGTTCCGGGCCGCCTACCACATCGCCGGTCCGCTGGTCGTGATCGCGCTGGTCACCTCGGCCATCGCCGCGTTCTTCTACCTGCGCATCGTGGTCATGATGTTCTTCGCCGAGCCGGCCGAGGACGGGCCGACCATCGCCATCCCGTCCGCGCTGTCGAGTATCTCGATCACGGTCGGCACGGCGGCGACGCTGGTGCTGGGGGTCTTCCCGCAGCCGCTGCTCGACCTCGCCGACAAGGCAGCTAAGTTACGCGGGTGAGTTCTCAGGCATTGCTGGCCGTCGGGATCGAGTTCGAGGATCCAGCACTCGAATCGAGGATCCGGGACGGTCTGCGCGCGGTCGAGTCCGCATTGCGCGCTTCGGTGCATTCCGAGGACGAGTTCGTCGCGGAGGTGTCCCGCCACCTGATGGACGCCGGCGGCAAGCGGTTCCGGCCGCTGCTGGCGCTGCTGGCGGCCGAGTTCGGCTACCCGGACGCCGACGGCGTGGTGATGTCGGCGGTGGTCTGCGAGCTGACCCACCTGGCCACCCTGTATCACGACGACGTGATGGACGAGGCCACCGTCCGGCGCGGTACCGTCGCGGCCAACTCTCGCTGGAACAACACCGTGGCGATCCTGACCGGTGACTTCCTGTTCGCCCGGGCCTCCGACATCCTGGCCGACCTGGGCCCGGAGGCGGTCCGGATCCAGGCCAAGTGCTTCGAGCGATTGGTGACCGGTCAGATCCGCGAGACGGTGGGCCCGAAGCCGGGCGTTGACCCGATCGATCACTACCTCGCGGTGTTGGCCGACAAGACCGGTTCGCTGATCGCCACCTCGGCCGAGTTCGGGGCGCGGTTCGCCGGCGTCGATCCGGACACCGTGGACAGCCTGCGGACCTTCGGCGAGCAGTTCGGGATGGCCTTCCAGATCTCCGACGACATCATCGACATCGCCTCGGACACCGGTGACTCCGGCAAGACGCCGGGCACCGATCTGCGCGAGGGTGTGCAGACGCTGCCGGTGCTCTACGCGTTGCAATCCACCGACCCGGCCGACGCGCGGCTGCGCGAGCTGGTGAGCCGCGCGATCACCGACGATGCCGAGCACGCCGAGGCGCTGGCGCTGATGCGGTCGTCGGTGGCGATCGGGCAGGCCCGCCAGACCGTACTGGACTATGCCGAGTCGGCCCGGGCGACCCTGTCCGGCTTGCCGGATTCGCCGGCCAAGAATGCCCTGGACGCCCTCGCCGATCTGGTTGTGGTGCGCAGCGGCTGAGCCGGCCGCAGCCCCCTGCTGGCCACGTTCTTGGCCAGTATCGGCGCGAACCAACCGGGAGCGCACAGGTCGCGGGCGTAACCTACGGTTGCGTAGGTACGCTTTCACGCCGAGAGGAGTGCTCGATGACCGCCACGGCCAGCAGGATCCCGTCCGGGCCGGACGGCACGGTGACCCGACTGCTGCACGAGCTCGAACCGGTTGTCGCCACCAATCTCGACCGGCATCTGGCGGTCGCCAGGCCGTGGCAGCCACACGACTACGTGCCTTGGAACGAAGGCAAGAACTTCGCCTTCCTCGGTGGTACGGACTGGAGCCCGGAGGAGTCCCGGCTCGACCCGGTTGCCAAGACCGCGATGATCGTGAACCTGCTGACCGAGGACAACCTGCCGTCCTACCACCGCGAGATCGCCACCCGGTTCAGCCGGGACGGTGCGTGGGGCGAGTGGGTCGGGCAGTGGACGGCCGAGGAGGGCCGGCACGGCATCGCGCTGCGGGATTACCTGGTGGTGACCCGCGGGGTGGATCCGGTGAAGCTCGAGGAGCTGCGGATGCAGCACATGATCGCCGGCTATGACTCCGGCGACAAGACTCCGCTGCAGGCTGTCGCCTACGTGTCGTTCCAGGAGCTGGCGACCCGGGTCTCGCACCGCAACACCGGCAAGGCGACCGGCGACCCGATCGCCGAGCAACTGCTCGCCCGCATCGCGCAGGACGAGAACCTGCACATGATCTTCTACCGCAACCTGGTCGAGGCCGCGTTCGAGATCGCGCCGGACGCGACCATGTCGGCGGTCCGCGACGAGGTGGTCGGTTTCCAGATGCCGGGAGTCGGCATGCCCGACTACACCCGCAACTCGGTGACCATCGCCAAGGCCGGCATCTATGACCTGCGGCTGCACCACGACGCGGTGGTCGCCCCGATCCTCAAGTTCTGGAACGTCTATGACCGTACCGACTTCGGCCCGGACGGTAACCAGGCCCGCGACGAACTCGCGGAGTTCATGACCGGCCTCGATGCGCAGGCCAGCCGGTTCGTCGAGCAGCGCGAACGTGGCCGAGCCCGAGCCGCGGCGCGCGCCGAACGCTGACTCAGAAGCGGCGTCCGGTCCTCCAACAAGTCGCTCACCCTGCGTATATAACCGTCCACTTGCGGGTAACCTCCAGCTAGGTTAACTTCGATCGCACGCCCTCTCGTCCTGATTTCAGCCTTATTTCGGCTTTGAACTTGGAAGAGCGCGCAGGTGGACGATACGAATGAGGTGAGAGTCCAGTGAGCATGTCCGGTGCACGATTCGGCCCGGGTGCACTGCGACGACTGCTGGTAGCGGCCGGGATCGCGCTCACGGCTTCGATCATTCTCACGGCGCAGCCGGCCGACGCAGCGACCCACCATCCCGTTCGGACCGCCCAGTCCAGCCACCAGCACCACGATCAGGCCGGCCACGCCAAGGGCACGCACGCCAAGAACGAGCAGGCCAAGCGTGACCAGGCCAAGAACGAGCAGGCCAAGCGTGACCAGGCCAAGAACCAGAGCGAGCACGCCAAGGACCGCCGCGCCAACCATCGCAGGCATGAGGCTGACCGGCAGCGCGCCGCGAAGCAGGCGGCCAAAGCCAAGCTTGCCGCCGAACAACGCGCAGCCGCGCAGCAGGCGGCCGCCCGTAAGGCCAAGGCGCAAGCCGAGCAGGCCGGCCAGCACACCGGTCGGGCACCGGCGCCGGTAGGGCTGACGGACGCACAGCGACAAGCGATCGCCAAGGCAGCCGACGTCAAGGCGGCGCAGGCACAGGCAACGAAAGCGGCTGCCAAGGCAGTCAACGCGCTCAGCATCCGAAGCGTGCTGCTGACCACCGCGGTTTCGGCCGGCAACGCCAGGCCGACAACGGCCATCGCCGGATCCACGACTGGCAGCGCCACGACTGGCAGCCAGACGCCGAAATCACCGGCCGTCGGCAGTGCGGCCAAGCTCGCCCCGACCGAGAAGACAGCCGCCCCGCAGGCCCATCCAGTCCACCATCGGGTAGACGCTTCGGCGGACGCGGTGCTGGCCATCCCCACCCGGATCGCCGAGGTTGGCCTGTCGGTCGGCGCCGGACCGGGCGTCCTGCTCGGCCTCGTGCTGGTGTTCGGGATGGGCTTGGTCGTCGCCGGCACCAAGCGCCGGATGTCGCACCGCAAGGTCTGAGCCACCGGCCAGCGTCGAGCAATTGGCAGCGGAGCCGGGTCCGGCTTCTGGCAGGATTCCTCGGATGGAACTCGATTCCGGCGCCGGGCTGCTGCACCGGCTGACGTCTTACGCACCCGAGCGCGAGTGGGACGTGCCCGCTGACGATCCGCGGCTGCGCCATGACCTCCGTCCGAATGACCCAACGACGCTGCCGCCGCCGCTGAAGCAGTACCCGGACGGGCTCGAAGTGCTGGCGCTGCCTCGAAAACTCCTCGATCCCGGCATCCCCGCCACAGCCGTTCTCGCGGGCCAGTCGGCCAGCTCGCTGGCCCTGGACGGCGCCCAGCTGGGCCGGGTCCTGTTCCTCGGCGCCGGGGTCGTACGGACGGCCGAGCGCACCGGACGGACGATATTGTTCCGGGCCGCCGGCTCCGCAGGCGCGCGGTTCCCGCTGGAGGTCTACGTCAGCACCCGGGACGTGGCCGGGGTGCCGGACGGCGTGCACTGGTATGACGCGGTGCGCCACGCCATGGTCCGGATCGGTCCGGCCGCGACCGGGACGGCCACCACGATCGCGGTGACCGGAGTGCCGTGGCGGACCGGTTGGCGCTACGCCGAACGCGGCTGGCGCCACCTGTACTGGGACGCCGGGACGCTGCTGTGCCAGCTGTCGGCGGCCGCGGCCAGCGCCGGCCTCGCGCCGCAACTGCGTTCGCTGTTCCCGGACGCCGCTGTTGGCACCCTGGTCGGCGCGGACGGCGTGCATGAGTACCCCGTAGCGCTGCTGTCCCTCGGCAACGGCGAGCCGGCCATCGGACCGACCGGGCCGGCGGTGGTCGGTACGCTGCCGGCCGTCGAATTGCCGCTCTGCACGGTGGCGCAGCGTGCCGGCGAGCGGGACGTGCTCGGCCAGCCCTGGCCAACGGCAGCCACCCTGCCGGACACGCCGTCGTCGGATTCGCTCGACGAGGTCATCCGCCGGCGTGGCTCGCAACGGCGGATGGACCGGTCCCGCACGGTGACCCGGTCCCAGCTGGAGTGGCCCATGCAGGTGGCGCTGCGCGGGGTGGACGTACCGCACTGGGTTGCCGTGCACGGGGTCGACGACGTGCCGGCCGGGCTCTACCGGTGGCCCGACCTGTCGAGCCCGCTGCGGGCGGGGAACCTGCGCGAGGAGCTGTTGCGGATCTGCCTGGACCAGACGCTCGCGGCCGAAGCTGCCTACGTGGTCATCGCCGCCGCGCCGCGGGCAGCGTTGGATGACCGCGGTTACCGGGACGCCCAACTCGCCGCCGGGCTGGTGGAAGGCAGGCTACATCTGGCCGCCTACGCCCTGGGCCTGAGCGCCACCGGCATGACCTTCCTGGATTCGGAGGTCCCGGCCCTGCTCGGCGAACCGGCGGACCTGGTGACGCTGCTGTTCACCTGCGTCGGCGTCCCGGACTATGTCGCACGTGCTGGCGGTACCCCCGGTGCGCCGGTCGAGATCCGGCCGGTGGCCGCCCGGCTAGGACAGCAGTCCTAGCGCCGCAGTGAACCCAGACCCGGTCGCGATTGGCAGGAGCTGGCCGGGGGATGTGGATCGGCAACTGGCACCGGCAACCGGTCACAGCGCCAACGACTCGCTGGCTAGTGGTGCCCTGCGCTGCCGGTGGATGGCGTCCACGGTCAGTACCGCCAGCGCGACCCAGACCAGCGCGAAGCCGGCCAGCCGGGCGGGCGGCAGCGGTTCGTGCCGGATGCCGACGCCCACCGCGAACTGCAGCACCGGAGTCAGGTACTGCAGCAGCCCCATGGTGGACAGCGGCAGCCTGGTGGCACCCGCCCCGAACAGCACCAGCGGGATCGCGGTGACTACCCCGGTGCCGGCCAGCAGCAGCGCGTTGCCTGGACCATGCCGGCCGAAGGTCAGCTCGGATTGCCCGGCCAGCACCGCCAGCGTGATCAGCGCGGGACCGGCCAGCACCGACGCCTCGATGGTGAGCGACTCGACGGCCCCGACGTTGACCTGCTTCTTCAAGAAGCCGTAGCCGGCGAACGAGGCAGCCAGGCTCAGCGCGATCCACGGCAGCCGGCCGTAGTCGAGGGTCAGTACCACGATGGCCAGCGAGGCGATGCCCACCGCGAGCCACTGCATCCTGCTCAGTCGCTCGGACAGCACCAGCACCCCGAGCAGGATCGTCAGCAGCGGGTTGATGAAGTACCCGAGGCTGGTCTCGATGACGTGGCCGTTGTTGACGCCCCAGATATAGATGCCCCAGTTCACCGAGACCAGGACGGCCGCCGTCGCCAACCGGATCAACTTGGCACGGTCCGCGGCGATCCGTCGGACGCCGGACCAGCCCCGCAGCACGGTAACCAGCAAGGCCATCGAGATCAGTGACCAGAGCATCCGATGCGCCAGGATCTCTACCGCGCCGGCCGGGCGCAGCAGCGGCCAGTAGAGCGGGAACAATCCCCACATCAGGTAGGCCGAGATGCCGTAGACCAGACCCTTGCGGTCGTCCTTGTTCCCGGTCACCAAGCCAGCCTACGGGGCGGCAACCGGCGAAGAATCTCTCGACAACACCGTTGGATCGACGTTCTCACGGGTCGGCCGGGTCGGGCGATCGTCGAGTTCCATGTACACCTCGGGCACCAGCGGGGCGATGAAACCGAGCTTGGCGTACATGCCGTGCGCGTCCCGGGTGCCGAGCAGGAACCGGGGAACGCCTTCGAGCTTCAACTGCTCCACCACGGTGCCGACCAGCCAGGTTCCGATCCCCCGGCCGCGGGCGGCGTCCTCGACGAACACATCGCTGATCCAGCAGAAGGTCGCCCCATCGGTGACCGCCCTGGTGAGGGCCAGCTGGGTGCCGTCCGGCTCGTAGACACCGAAGACCCGGGAGCCGGCCAGCGAGCGGGCGATCTGTTCCGGCGTCCGGTCGCTGGCCCAGTAGGACGTGGCCAGCCATCGGACGCAGCGATCGAGCTCGATCCGGCTCGGGTCATCGGACAGCGTCAGGCCGTCAGGCCTGCTGAGGGTAAAACTCATCGAGGCTCGATCGCGCTTCTAGTTGACGGTCCACGGGTCGCTGCCGCGCAGCAGCTCCAGCAGAGCCGAGTCGTCGCCGGGTGCCTTGGCCTTGGCCGCGTCCACCTGCTCGTTGACCTGACGGTCATAGCTGGGCCGCTGCACGTTGCGGAAGATACCCATCGGCGAGAACCGGCTGTCGGCCTGCGACAACCGCGAGATCGCGAAGGCATAGGACGGGTCCTCGGCGTGCGCGTCGTGCACCACAACCCGGGGATCGTCCTCGGCGACGCCCTCCTCGACCCGAAGGTTGCCGGTGAGCTGATCTCGCACCACCGCCTTGGAGCCGTCGCCGAACCGGATCGGCCGGCCGTGTTCGAGCGGGATGATCCACTCGCCCTTGGTGTCGGAATCCTTGAGCAGGTCGAAGGCGCCGTCGTTGAAGATGTTGCAGTTCTGGTAGATCTCGACCAGCGAGGCACCCTCGTGGGCGGTGGCCGCCCGGAGCACCTCGGTGAGGTGCTTGCGGTCCGAGTCCAACGTCCGCCCGACGAAGGTCGCCTCGGCACCGAGGGCCAGTGACACCGGGTTGAAGGGGTTGTCCACCGATCCGAACGGGGTCGACTTGGTGATCTTGCCCTGCTCGCTGGTGGGGGAGTACTGGCCCTTGGTCAGTCCGTAGATCCGGTTGTTGAACAGCAGGATCGTCAGATTGACGTTGCGCCGCAGGGCGTGGATGAGGTGGTTGCCGCCGATCGACAGCGCATCGCCGTCACCGGTCACCACGAATACCGTCAGGTCCGGTCGGCTGGTCGCCAACCCGGTGGCGATCGCGGGCGCCCGGCCGTGGATGGAGTGCATCCCATAGGTGTTCATGTAGTACGGGAACCGGGACGAGCAGCCGATGCCAGAGATGAAGACGATGTCCTCGCGCGCTATGTTCAGCTCCGGCAGGAAACCCTGCACCGCTGCCAGCACCGCGTAGTCACCGCAACCGGGGCACCAGCGAACCTCCTGGTCGGTTTTGAAGTCCTTGGCCTTCAAGCCCAGCGCCGGACGGTCATTGGCAACCTCAGTCATGATCTCCACCTCGCTCCGCTCCTCGCTCGTACCTCGCTGCGATGCTCACTCGCCGGCCACCAGCTCGCTCCGCTCCTCGCTCGTGCCTCGCTGCGATGCTCACTCGCCATGCAAAATCACTCCTTGCAGCATCTCGGCCAGCTCGGCGGCCCGGAACGGCATCCCGCGAACCTGGGTGACCGAGATCGCGTCGATCAGGTAGCGGGCCCGGACGAGTAGGGCGAGTTGCCCCATGTTCATCTCGGGAATCACCACCTTGTCGTAGCGGGACAGCACGTCGCCCAGGTTCGCCGGGAACGGGTTCAGGTGCCGAAGGTGAGCCTGCGCGATGGAGTAGCCGGCCCGGCGCACCCGTCGCACCGCCGCACCGATCGGGCCATAGGTCGAGCCCCAGCCCAGCACCAGCAGCGAGGCGTCTCCGGTCAGATCATCGACCTCGAGGTCAGGCACCGTGATGCCGGCGATCTTGGCGGCACGGGTCCGCACCATGAAGTCGTGGTTGTCGGGGTCATAGGAGATGTTGCCGGTCTTGTCGGCCTTCTCGATGCCGCCGATGCGGTGTTCGAGACCGGCCGTGCCAGGCAGCGCCCACGGCCGGGCCAACGTCTCCGGATCACGCAGGTACGGCAGGAACTCGCCGTTCTCACCGTTCGGTTCGGTCAGGAACTCGACGCTCAGGTCCGGCAGCTCGGCCAGCTCCGGCAGTCGCCACGGCTCCGAGCCATTGGCCACGTAGCCGTCGGAGAGCAGGAAGACCGGCGTCCGGTAGACGGTCGCGATCCGGATTGCCTCCATGGCGGCGTCGAAACAGTCGCCGGGCGAGCGCGGGGCGACGATCGGTACCGGGGCCTCGCCGTTGCGGCCGTACATCGCCTGCAACAGGTCGGACTGCTCGGTCTTGGTGGGCAGCCCGGTCGACGGGCCGCCGCGCTGCACGTCCACGATCACCAGGGGCAGTTCCAGCGAGACGGCCAGCCCGATGGTCTCGGCCTTGAGCGCGATACCGGGGCCGGAGGAGGTGGTGACCCCGAGGGCGCCGCCGAAGCTGGCGCCCAGGGCCGCGCCGATCCCGGCGATCTCGTCCTCGGCCTGGAACGTGGTGACGCCGAACCGCTTGTGCTTGGACAGCTCGTGCAGGATGTCGGAGGCTGGGGTGATCGGGTACGCGCCCAGGAACAGCGGCAGCCGGGCCTGGTGGGCGCCGGCGATCAGCCCGTAGGTGAGGGCCAGGTTGCCGGCAATGTTGCGGTAGCTGCCGGCCGCCAGCGGCGCTGGCTTTATCTCATAGGAGACACCGAAGGCCTCGGTGGTCTCGCCGTAGTTCCAACCCGCCTTGAAGGCGGCGACGTTCGCCTCGGCGATGTCGGGCTTCTTGGCGAACTTTTCCCGCAGGAAGGCGATGGTGCCTTCGGTCGGCCGGGAGTACATCCAGGACAGCAGGCCGAGGGCGTACATGTTCTTCGAGCGGCCGGCGTCTTTGCGCGACAGCGAGGTGCCCGCCAGCGCATCCAGGGTGAGCTGGGTCAGGTCCATCGCGTGCACCGTGAACGACTCGAGCGTGCCGTCGGTGATCGGGTTCGACGTCCAGCCGATCCGGGCCAGCGCTCGTTCGGTGAAGTCCCTGGTGTCCACGATGATGGTCGCGCCCTTGAGCAGGTCCTGCAGGTTGGCCTTCAGTGCCGCCGGGTTCATCGCCACCAGCACGTCCGGGCGGTCCCCGGGCGTGAGGATGTCGTGATCAGCGAAGTGCAGCTGGAAGGACGACACGCCTGCCAGCGTTCCGGCTGGAGCCCGGATCTCGGCGGGGAAG
Organism: Actinomycetota bacterium; assembly: GCA_030853265.1. Taxonomy (GTDB): domain Bacteria; phylum Actinomycetota; class Actinomycetes; order Mycobacteriales; family Jatrophihabitantaceae; genus Jatrophihabitans_A. The sequence continues at coordinate 12,502 of JALYVK010000048.1, read as the reverse complement.
TTCGGCTGGGTCGACAGGTCGTTGCCGAAGTTTGCGGTCTCCTGAGTGAAGCGGTCACCGGTAAGTTGCATGCCGTCGCCGGAGTCGCCGGCGATCCGGATGACGACGCGGTCGAGCTGCTGAACCTGTGTGGACATGCGGGCTGTCCGCCTCCTATGCGTTACTGGTGAGCAAGACATCGCACAGTTTTCTGGCCGGGCGCTGCCGTCTCCATGGTAGAGACGTAACGGCAGCAAGTCCGAGTGGCTTCCCTCACGGACCTCGGCGAGTTCCCCACTGTGGATAACTTTGTCAGGTCGACGTCGTTTCTAGCTAGAGTTTGCCCACTATGCGACTAATTGAAACGACTGGTTCATCGTCCGGCCGGCAGGCTGCGGTAATAGCGGCAAGAGTGCCCACTGCGGCTTTTGACGTTGACTTCGCACTATTGCGCAATATGGCGATAGATCTGCGTGCACTTGCTCGGGAAATAGGCAACCAGGACGCGATCTTGCAAGGCGGCCCGGGTGATCCAGACCTCGACGTGGCGCTGCGGCAGGCCGAGTCGGATTGGTCCGGACATCGTCGGCGACTGCACGACTTTCTCGAGGATGCGGCGACCGCCCTGGACCGCGCTCTCAGCGCCTACCAGCGGGCAGATCGAGGAGTTCTTCAGGCAGCTTCCTGCCACCCCGCCCGCGCCCTTGGCTGACACCATTTTCATACCGTTGGGTCGGATTTGGAGAGTGTGCGACACGCCGAGGAGTCCGGCTCCGGTGGGCGAACGCCCAGTACCTACCGGGATAAACCGGCCAACGAGCAGGCTCTCCGCAGCCCGCTCTGGCCTCAAAGCATTCCGGGTGGTATTTTTCTGGTCGCACCGATGTCCGAAATTGCTGGGATTGATCAACGACTTTTCGAGAGCATGTCTAGAAGGCTGGCACCGCGGGTATCACCACCGGAGTAGCCCAAAAAATCGAACTCGTTGTCGTCGCAGGATGCACCTGAGCTAGGAGGCGAGATGGACAGTGATCTCCATGCGTTGGAGTTGCCGGCTTTCGAATTGGATTGCCGGGATTGGCTGATCGCGACACCAGAGGACGGCTCCGTTCCGGAAGAAATCGGCGGCGCCCCGGTAGTCGCTGTACTGAGTACAGCGGTCATCGGTTCTGATGATCTGATGCCGGCGAGCGCAATTCTGAGTATCGGGTTGTTGGACGAGCCTGTGGATGCTATCAAGATCAATTCGGATAGCCCGGTCGCGGAATTGCTGGACTTCGACGCTGCGGCCGGATCGGCCCGCTACGTGGTGCCGGCACCCGAGGGACCGCTGGCACTGCTGGCTGAGTTCAGCGCCGGAAGCGACTGTGGCGACCTGATGGACCGGTTCACCCGGCTAATGACATCTTTCCGATGGGCAAGCTAGAAAAAGCACTGCACTCTTTGGCATACTGACGGTATGAATCACGCTCGGCCAGTGTGGCCGGTTCACCAGCATCTGTCGTACTGGCAGGTGTCGGTCTGGACCAGCCGGCGTGCCGACGCGTTCGATGAAAGCTGTAGCAGGGACTGAATCGGTCCACACAGTCCCGCTACCCACGGAGTTTTCAGTGTCCAAGTCGTTTTCAGTGTCTAAGTCTTCAGTGTCTAAGTCCAACCCTCTTCGGCTTGCGCCGGTGCCCCTCAACCCGGTCGAGCTGGTGGAATACACCCGGTTCGCCGCCGCCGAGGTCGCCGCTGGCCGCTACCCCTACATCCGTTACGACGAGTCCGAGCGCTGGCACCAGCGGCTGTACCGCGATCAGCGCGTCGATGTCTGGCTGATCAGCTGGCTGCCCTCACAAGGCACCCAGCTCCACGATCACGGTGGTTCGGCCGGAGCGTTCACGGTGCTGAGCGGTGAATTGACCGAGGCGATCTACCAGCCCGGACGGCCCGAAGGTGAGGCGCTGCGCGAGCTGTCCCGTCATCCGTCGGACAGCGCCGGCTTCGGGGCCCACTACGTCCATGACGTGCGTAACTTGTCCGATCGGCCGGCCGTCAGCGTGTATGCGTACTCTCGGCCGTTGACGACAATGACCTTTTATGACATCGATGGCGACGGCAGCCTGCAGAAGCTCGCGACCCTAGCCACCGAGGACCCGGAGCCAGCGGTGGACCTGTCGAGCCTGGCCGAACCAGCCGCCTGATGAGTTCGGCTGGCGAATCGGAGTCCGATCGGACGGGTGGTGCCGCCGAGTTCGCCGAGGTCGAGCAACTGCTGTCCGCGGCCCGGTCCGGTATCCGACGGCTGACGCCCGACCAGGCGATCGCGGCGGTGGGCCAGGGCGCTCTGATCGTCGATATTCGACCGGCCTGGCAGCGCGCGTACGAGGGAGAGATAGCGGGCGCCCTGATCGTCGAGCGCAACCACCTTGAATGGCGGCTGCATCCGGGGTCGGCGGTTCGGCTGGTGTTCGCGGTGCCCGGCCAGCGCTGGATTGTGGCCTGCTCGGAGGGCTACACCTCATCGCTGGCGGCGGCGGCACTGTGCTCGCTGGGGGTCCCGGCCAGCGACCTGATCGGCGGCGTCAGCGGCTGGCGGGCCGCCGGCCTGCCGCTGGTCGACGGCCCAACCAGGACCGAGCGGATCAGCGGCAGCGAGCCGCCGCTGAAAGCCGGCGACCTCGGCGCGCCAACGGGCCGGGACGAACCCGCGCACTGAGACGGTCGGCCGGCCTATCGCTGGGCGCGAGCCAGCGCCCGCTGAGCGACCTCGACGACGTACTGGCCGTAGCCGGACTTGGCCAACTGCTCGCCGAGGGCCAGCGCCTGCTCGGCCGAGATCAGCCCGCGAGCCAGCGCGATCTCTTCCAGGCAGGCGATCCGGACGCCCTGGCGGTGCTCGAGCACCTGGACGAACTGACCGGCTTCCAGCAGCGAGTCATGGGTGCCGGTGTCCAGCCACGCGGTGCCCCGGCCGAGGTCGACCAACTCGGCCGTGCCGCGCTGGACGTAGCGGTTGTTGAGGTCGGTGATCTCGAGTTCGCCACGCGCGGACGGGCGGAGCGCGGCAGCCTCGTCGAGCACCTCGTTGTCGTAGAAGTACAGGCCGGTCACAGCCAGATTCGACTTTGGTTTACTGGGTTTTTCCTCGATTGAGATCAGCCGGCCGTCCTCGCCCGCCTCGGCGACGCCGTATCGCTCCGGGTCGCGGACCTGGTAGCCGAACAGCCGGCAACCGGTGGTGAGCTGGGCTGCCTCGGTGAGCATCTGGCCGAGCAGGTGGCCGTAGAAGATGTTGTCGCCGAGCACCAGCGCGACGCTGTCGGAGCCGACGTGCTCGCGGCCGATGATGAACGCCTGGGCCAGCCCGTTCGGCTCGGGCTGCACGGCATAGCTGAGCGAGATGCCGAAGTCCTTGCCGTCGCCGAGCAGCCGGACGAACTGCTCCTGGTCGTGCGGCGTGGTGATGATCAGGATCTCGGTGATGCCGGCCAGCATCAGTACCGAGAGCGGGTAGTAGATCATCGGCTTGTCGTACACCGGTAACAGCTGCTTGCTCACCGCGCGGGTGATCGGATGCAGCCGGGTGCCCGAACCGCCGGCCAGGATGATGCCTTTCATGTGACGACCTGTTCTCTGCTGCCGGCTACCGGTAATTGTCGAATTGTAGGGCTACTCCGAAGTCGCCGGCCTTGAGCAGCGCGATCACCGCTTGCAGGTCGTCGCGCTTCTTGCCAGACACCCGCAGCTGGTCGCCCTGGATCTGTGCCTGGACGCCCTTGGGCCCCTCGTCGCGGATCGTCTTGGAGATCTTCTTGGCGACCTCGCTCTCGATGCCCTGCTTGAGCGAGCCGGTGATCAGGTACTGCTTTCCCGATGATTTGGGCTCCTCGGCTTCGAGGGACTTCAACGAGATGGAGCGCTTGATCAGCTTCTCCTTGAAGACCTCCAAGGCCGCGGTGGCGCGCTCCTCGGTGTCGGCCTTGATGGTGATGCCGAGCTCGCCGGACCAGGCGATGCTGGCGTTGGTGCCGCGGAAGTCGAAGCGCTGCGAGAGTTCCTTGGCGGCCTGGTTGAGCGCGTTGTCGGCTTCTTGGCGATCGATCTTGCTCACTACATCGAAGGACGGATCGGCCATGACTTCTCGATTCTCCTCGCGGTTGGAGTTCTGTTCGGCGGTTGGTGCGTTACCCGACGGTAGCGCCAGCTGCCACCGGGTGGCCCGCTACCCCCGGGGCAGAGCCGGTCGGGGCCGGGCCGAGCGCGGTACCCGTTTCGTGTACTCTCATTTCTCGCACTACCCACGGCGGTTTGCCCGAGTGGCCAAAGGGAGCAGACTGTAAATCTGCCGGCTCAGCCTACGTTGGTTCGAACCCAACAGCCGCCACCAGTGGAGCACCCCTCGGACCTTGTTCCGAGGGGTTTCGGCTTTTCCGGGACCTGTGAGGCTTCCGGATGATTTGTCCGGACGAATTAGTCGCTGGGGGTTGCCAACCGACTACCCAGGGTTCATACTTGAGGGGCCTTGGTGGTCGTTCCCCCGTGCGATCACCAAGGCTTTTTCATGCCCTCTTCCAAGTGGTACGCGCCGGCCCCGCCGCAAGGCAAAAACCGCGCCGATACGCTCGCGAAGCTGCCCGATTTCGGGTTCGCTGGACGGGTCGGGTAAAGTTCACTCGGCGTTGGAAGACATCCACGGCGAGAGCCAATTGCCGTGGATGTTGCTACGCCAGCTTGCCCCCTTAGCTCAGTCGGCAGAGCGTCTCCATGGTAAGGAGAAGGTCTACGGTTCGATTCCGTAAGGGGGCTCGGTTCCAGTCCCAAGCAGTTGCAGTAAGGGGCACGGCGGGGTAGCTCAGCCTGGTAGAGCAAGCGGCTCATAATCGCTGTGTCGCCGGTTCAAGTCCGGCCCTCGCTACCGGATTATTTCCCACGATCGACGCATTGAGAGGCACGAAATGGCAGCCACCGACGTACGGCCGAAGATCACCTTGGCGTGTCAGGAGTGCAAGCACCGCAACTACATCACCAAGAAGAACCGGCGTAACGACCCGGATCGTCTGGACATGAAGAAGTTCTGCCCGAACTGCGGCAAGCACACCGACCACCGCGAGACCCGCTGATCCAGCGGTCCAGCACCTCGAACTGGCGTCATCCGGCAACGGATGGCGCCAGTTTTCATTGCTGGTCCCGGCAGCCGATCGGGGCCGACCTCGGGTGAGATAGCGTGCGGATATGCCGCTGGATCAGTCATTCGTCGGACGGACATTTCCGCCGACCGCGCCGTATGAGGTTGGCCGGGAAAAGATCCGGGAGTTCGCCGACGCGATCGGCGATCAGAACCCGGTCTACCGTGACCAGGCCGCCGCCCAGGCGCTGGGTCATCCCGATGTCATCGCGCCGCCGACCTTCCCGATCGTGGTCACCATGCGTGCCAGTGCCCAGGTGATCGGCGATCCCGCGCTGGGCCTGGACTACTCCAAGGTGGTGCATGGTGAGCAGAAGTTCAGCTACCGCCGCCCGATCCGGGCCGGCGACGTGCTGCAGGTGGTGAGCACCGTCGAGTCCATCCGGGCGGTCGCCGGTAACGACATCCTCACCACCAGGGGCGAGGTGTTCACGGTCGACGGCGAGCTGGTGGTGACCGCGCTGTCCACCCTGGTCGCCCGAGGAACGGCCCAGTCATGACGATCACCTTCGCCGATCTCGAAGTCGGCCAGCACCTGCCCGCGCAGACCTTTCCGATCAGCCGGGCCAACCTGGTCCAGTACGCCGGCGCGTCCGGGGACTTCAACCCGATCCACTGGAGCGAGCAGACCGCGCTCGGGGTGGGCCTGCCCAACGTGATCGCGCACGGCATGCTCACGATGGCCATCGCCGTCCGAGTGGTGACCGACTGGCTCGACGATCCCGGCGCGGTGCTCGACTACGGGGTCCGGTTCACCCGTCCGGTAGTGGTGGAATTCGACCAGCCCGCCAACCTCGAGGTGACCGGCTCGGTCCGCTCGCTGGACGAGGCCAACGGCACGGCCGTCCTGGACGTGATCGCCACCGTGAAGGGTGAAACGGTGCTGGCCAAGGCCCGGGTCACCGTCCGAGTCGCTGAATGACCGTGCCGGCCGACGGCGTCCAGCTGGTCAAGAACGCCGCGGCGCACCGCTATGAGATCCAGCTCGACGGCGAGCGGGTCGGCTTCGCCAGCTACTCCGAACGGGGCGACACCGTCGTCCTGCCGCATGCCGAGACCTTGCCGGCGTTCGGCGGCCGTGGCCTGGCCGGCCGGCTGATCGCCTTCAGCCTGGACGACATCCGTGCCCAGGGTCGCCAGGTTGTGCCGGCCTGTCCGTTCGTAGCGGACTTCATCCGGAAAAATCCGGAATACCAGGACCTGCTGGCTGCTCCTGGGCGGCCGTCCAATGGACCTTCTCGGTAACTAGCCTGTTAAGTCGGGAAATCTGACCGGGCAAATACCCATAAATCAGACGTTAGCTCTTGACTCCTACCGGTCATTGCGAGCACGATCTCGTGCGCGTAAACGTTGTCGGACCGGGCTTGGGAGGCTCCATGGCAGGCACGTCGGTTTTACCGGGATCTGGTTCGGGTTCCACCTCCGCGTCGGGTAACCAGCTACGCCGCACGGTCGGCTTCTGGGGCCTGATGTTCGTCTCGCTCGGTTCGATCATCGGCTCGGGCTGGTTGCTCGGCGCGCTGACCGCGGCCAAGGTCGCTGGTCCCGCCTCGCTGCTGTCCTGGATCCTGGCCGCGATCATGCTGGCGGTGCTGGCCCTCATCCACGCCGAACTCGGCGCGGCCTACCCGGTGGCCGGCGGCACCGCCCGCTTCCCCTATTTCGCCTTCGGCAACCTCGCCGGCTTCGTGGCTGGCTGGTCGGCCTGGCTGCAGGCGGTGGCCATCGCGCCGATCGAGGTCGAGGCCAGTATCAGCTACCTCGAGAGCACCCAGTTCGCCAAGGATCATCTGCGGATGCTGCACAGCGGCGGACACCAGGACGGCACCCTCAACAACACCGGCCTGCTCGTCGCGGCCCTAGCGATGGCTCTGTTCACCGTGGTCAACCTGCTCGGCGCGAAGCTGCTCTCGGACAGCAACAGCGTCACCGTGATCTGGAAGACCGCGATCCCGCTGCTGACGGTGGTCGTGCTGATCACCCTGAACTTCCACCTGTCCAACTTCCACGCCGGCGGCGGCTTCGCCCCGTTCGGCGGTCACGGGGTCTTCGCGGCGCTACCGGCCGGTGTGGTGTTCGCCCTGCAGGGCTTCGAGCAGTGCGTCCAGATGGCCGGTGAGGCCAAGGATCCGCAGCGCGACATCTCGCGCGCGGTGATCGCCGCCATGCTGGTTGGCTCGGTCGTCTACATCCTGCTCGAGATCTGCTTCATCGGGGCGCTGAACCCGGCCAACCTGGTCAACGGCTGGGGGTCACCGATCGGCAAGGGCAACTTCGGGCCGTACCACGATCTGGCCATTGCGGCCGGCGCCGGCTGGCTGGCCGCGATGCTGGTGATCGACGCGGTCATCTCACCGGCCGGCACCGGCCTGGTCTACGTCGGGACGTCCTCGCGACTGAGCTACGCCCTCGGCGAGGAAGACGAGCTACCAAACGCGCTCACCAAGGTCAGCAACCGCGGCGTGCCCTGGGTGTCGATCCTGCTGGCGTTCGTGGTCGGCCTGATCATGTTCCTGCCGTTCCCCAGCTGGCAGTCCCTGGTCGGCATCGTCACCTCGGCAACCGCGATCATGTACGCCTTCGCGCCGGTGTCGCTGGCAGCCCTGCAGCGGCTCGACCCGGACCGGGAGCGGCCGTACCGGATGCCGTACCCGAATGTGCTGATCCCCACCGGGTTCGTGTTCGCGAACCTGATCATCTACTGGGGCGGCTTCGAGGTCATGTACAAGCTGGACCTCGCGATGATCCTCGGCCTGATCATCTTCAGCATCGGGGTAGCGGCCAAGAACAGCAACAGCTCGGTCAACCTGCGCGGCGGTGCCTGGGTGGTGCCGTGGCTCGGCGGCCTGACGATCATCAGCGCGCTCGGCCGCTACGGCACCGGGGCACAGAACGTCATCCCGGACTGGATCGACCTGCTGGTGGTCGTCGCGTTCGCGCTGGTGATCTTCTTCTTCACCAGGCAGTTCGAACAGTCTCCAGAAGCGGTGCTGGCAGCGGTCGAGGCCGAGCAGCGGCACCTGAAGGAGCAGGGCGATCTGAACCTGCCCGGCTAGCCCTACCGCACTAGCCTGCGCAGCTGGCTCAGCCGGTCACCAGCTTCACTAGCCTGCCCAGCCCGCTCAGTCGGCCACTGGCTTCACTAGCCTGCGCAGCTGGCTCAGCCGGTCACCAGCTTCGCGATTCGTCCTACGCCCTCGGCCAGTTCGGCATCGCCGAGGGCGTAGGACATCCGGACGTAGCCGGGTGTCCCGAACGCCTCGCCGGGTACCACCGCGACCTCTGCCTCGTCCAGGATCAGGTCGGCGAGTTCGGCGCTGGTGTTGGCCACCCGGCCGGCGAGTGGGCGGCCGAGCAGCCCCTTCACCGAGGGGTAGACGTAGAACGCGCCGAACGGTTCCGGGCAGAGGATGCCCTCGATCGCCGACAGCTGGGCCACGATCGCCTGGCGTCGCCGGTCGAAGGCGGTACGCATCTCGGCAACGGCCGACAGATCGCCGCTGACCGCTGCCAGCGCCGCCATCTGAGCGACGTTGGAAACGTTGGAGGTGGCATGTGACTGCAGGTTGGTGGCCGCCTTGATCACGTCCACCGGCCCGATCATCCAGCCGACCCGCCAGCCGGTCATCGCATAGGTCTTGGCCACCCCGTTGAGGACGATCACCTTCTCACCGGCGTCGTGGGCGATGCTCGCGTTGCGGGCCTCGCCGTAGACCAGGTGCTCGTAGATCTCGTCGGTGACCGTCCACAGGTCGTGCTCGGCAGCCCAGCGACCGATCGCGGCGACCTGGTCGGGCGGGTAGACCGCACCGGTCGGGTTGGACGGCGACACGAACAGCAGCACCTTCGTCCGGTCGGTACGAGCCGCCTCGAACTGCTCCACGGTAGCCAGGTAACCGGTGCTCTCGTCCGTGACGACCTCGACCGGAACGCCGCCGGCCAGCCGGATGGCCTCGGGGTAGGTGGTCCAGTACGGCGCGACCAGCAGCACCTCGTCACCCGGATCGAGCAAGGTCGCGAAGGCGTTGTAGACGGCCTGCTTGCCGCCGTTGGTGATCAGCACCTGGGCCGGCTCGACGGCGTAGGCGGTGTCGCGCAAGGTCTTGGCAGCAACGCCCGCGCGCAGTTCCGGCAGCCCGGCCACCGGCGTGTAGCGGTGGTACTTGGGCTGCCGGGCAGCGGCCACTGCGGCTTCGACGATGTAGTCAGGCGTCGGGAAGTCGGGTTCGCCGGCGCCGAACCCGATGACCGGCCGGCCGGCGGCCTTGAGCGCCTTGGCCTTGGCATCCACGGCCAGCGTGGCCGACTCGGCGATGGCGGCAATACGGTCAGAGATTCGGTAGCCCATGGCTACCATGCTTGCAGATGGCACTGCCCGAATTTCCTGGGCGGTGAGCAGAGTCTCCGAACCGCGGCCGGTCGGCCGGGATCGCCCCAGCGGTGGGCTTTTGGCGGTTGCCGGGGGACCCTTTACACTGGCATACCGGGTCCGAGTTGGCCGTGCGTCAGCATGCGCGCATCTTGCTGTTTCGATGGCAGTTGTGGGTTGCTACGTCGGTTTGCTCCGGGTCCGGCGTCGGCCGGCTCAGCGGTGCACAATCGCGGAGTGGACCGATAAAGGGGCGTGGCTCAATTGGTAGAGCACCGGTCTCCAAAACCGGCGGTTGCAGGTTCAAGTCCTGTCGCCCCTGCGCCAGCAGCGCTGTGGCGCGTTCACGCAAGTGAGCGCGGGACGGCGCCCGAGAGGAGTAACGGTGACTGATACCCAGGCCGCACCCGCGCCAGCTTCGCGACCCGGTAGGGAAACGGGCGGCGGCTCGGGTGCCTTGTGGCAGTGGCTGCCCTACCTGCTCCGATCGCTGCAACGGCGTACTCGTGAGACCGTCTCGGAAATGCGCAAGGTCCTGTGGCCTTCGCGCCGGGAGATGACCACGTACACGATCGTGGTCATGGTCTTCGTCGTGATCATGGTGACGATCGTGGCCCTGCTCGACCTCGGATTGGCCAAGCTCGTCATCGCGGTGTTCGGTTAACCCGAGTTCGCTGAGCAGCCGCTACCGCGTGGGTCCCCAGCCGAGGACCACCCGCACGACCAACAGCAAGGAAGAGAGCCTGTGACCGAGTTCGACAACGACGCTGCGCAGACCGGCGAGCCGGACGGCGATGCGCCGACCATCGATGCCGATCAGAGCGCCGGCGCGCCGGCGGTCGGCAAGCTGCCGAGCCTGGACGTCGAGGACCGGGTCTACGGCGTCAGCGCCGAGGAGAAGTACAACGAGGCCGCCGAAGAGCGCGCCGACGCTGCCTGGGCCGAGGCGGCCGCCGAAATCGGCGAGGAGTTGCCGGCCGGTGACCAGCCCGCCGCCGAGGATGCCGAACTGGACCCGATCGAGGAGCTGCGGGCCGAACTACGCCGGGCGCCGGGCGACTGGTTCGTGGTGCACTCCTACGCGGGCTATGAGAACAAGGTGAAGACCAACCTCGAGAGCCGGATCTCCTCGCTGGACATGGAGGACTACATCTACCAGGTCGAGGTCCCCACCGAAGAGGTCGTGGAGATCAAGAACGGCAAGCGTCAGCAGGTCAACCGCAAGGTCTTCCCGGGCTACATCCTGGTCCGGATGGACCTGACCGACGACTCCTGGGGCGCGGTACGTAACACCCCCGGGGTGACCGGCTTCGTCGGCGCCACCTCCAAGCCGTCGCCGCTGTCGATGGACGAGGTCATCAAGATCCTCGCCCCGGCCACCCAGAAGGCCGCCGCGATCGGCAAGGGCTCGGCAGGTACCGGCGGTGAGTCCGGTGGTGCCGGTGCGGTCGAGGTTGTCGATTTCGAGATCGGCGAATCGGTCACCGTGATGGACGGCCCGTTCGCGACCCTGCCGGCCACCATCAACGAGATCGACTCGCTGCACGCCAAGCTCAAGGTGCTGGTCTCGATCTTCGGCCGCGAAACCCCGGTCGAGCTGTCCTTCGGCCAGGTTTCGAAGATCTAGTACCACCGGTCAGAAAAGTCATCCAGCAACAGTCCTTCCAATCAGAAGAAGAGAAAAAGAATGCCTCCCAAGAACAAGAAGCTGACAGCGGTCATCAAGCTGCAGATCTCCGCCGGTGCGGCCAACCCCGCGCCGCCGGTGGGCCCGGCCCTCGGCCAGCACGGCGTGAACATCATGGAGTTCTGCAAGGCCTACAACGCCGCCACCGAGTCCCAGCGTGGCCAGGTCGTCCCGGTCGAGATCTCGGTCTACGAGGACCGCTCGTTCACCTTCGTGACCAAGACCCCGCCGGCCGCCAAGCTGCTGCTGCAGGCCGCTGGTGTCGCCAAGGGCTCCGGCGAGCCGCACAAGACCAAGGTCGCCAAGGTGAGCATGGCCCAGGTGCGTGAGATCGCCCAGACCAAGATGGAAGACCTCAACGCCAACGACGTCGATCAGGCTGCCAAGATCATCGCCGGCACCGCCCGTTCGATGGGTATCACCGTCTCGGACTAGTACCACCCTCGCCGTCAGGCGACACCGCACCACCAGCAGTCGTGGGAGGGCACCGACCGTCGGAGCCTGCCAGACCACTACCGGATTCAAGGAGCACCGCATGACCAAGCGCAGCAAGGCCTACGAAGAAGCCGCCAAGCTCATCGAGGCCGACAAGATCTACAGCCCGCTCGAGGCCGCCAAGATCGCCACCGAGGCCGCCCCGGCGAAGTTCGACAGCACCGTCGAGGTCGCAATGCGGCTCGGCGTCGACCCCCGCAAGGCCGATCAGATGGTGCGTGGCACGGTCAGCCTGCCGCACGGCACCGGCAAGACCGCCCGGGTCATCGTGTTCGCGACCGGTGAGCAGGCCGCCGCCGCCGAGGCCGCCGGAGCCGACAAGGTCGGCAGCGATGACCTGATCGCCGAGATCACCGCCGGCTTCCTCGACTTCGACGCCGCGATCGCGACGCCGGACCAGATGGCCAAGGTCGGCCGGATCGCCCGGATCCTCGGCCCGCGTGGCCTGATGCCGAACCCGAAGACCGGCACCGTCACCCCGGACGTGGCCAAGGCCGTCGCCGACATCAAGGGCGGCAAGATCACCTTCCGGGTGGACAAGCAGTCCAACCTGCACCTGGTGATCGGCAAGGCGTCCTTCTCCGCCGACCAGCTGGTCGAGAACTATGGTGCCGCGCTGGATGAGGTGTTGCGGGCCAAGCCGTCCTCGTCCAAGGGCAAGTACCTGAAGAAGGTCGTCTTCTCCACCACGATGGGCCCCGGTATCCCGGTCGACACGAACCGGACCCGCAACCTGCTGGAAGACACTCAGGCCTGAGCCAGCGCACGACCCGACACAGCCCGGCCGACCCACCAGGGT
>JALYVK010000047.1 GCA_030853265.1 Actinomycetota bacterium | reverse complement strand
GGTCTAGCGTTGACAAATCGTGAGTGATGATCCGCTGCTACTGACCGAACGAGAACACTTACGAGCGTCGCTGGTCTGCCTGGATCAGATGCGCGAATCCGCCGAACGGATCGCCGACTACGGCGTCGACGCGCTGGCCAGCGAGGGGCTGGGACGGTTGCGGGCGGCCCGGATCAAGCACCTGACCGCCGACTCGAGTGCCCCGCCGTTCTTCGGACGTACCGACCGCGACCCGGACGGGACGCACCCGGCCGGCGAGGTCTTTCACATCGGCCGCCGACATATCCGCGACGATGTCGGTGACCCGATGGTGATCGACTGGCGGGCCCCGATCGCCCGGCCGTTCTATCGGGCCACCACCGTGGACCGCCAGGGCGTCCGGCTCCGGCGACGGTTCGGCTTCGCCGATGGCCAGCTGACCTCCTTCGAGGACGAGCACCTCGATGTCGGTGAGGAACTGGGCCTGAAATCAGACCTGTTGCGGGCCGAGATCGAGCGGCCCCGGGTCGGGCCGATGCGTGACATCGTGGCCACCATCCAGCCCGACCAGGACGAGCTGGTGCGGGCTGATCTGGACACCTCACTGTGTATCCAAGGTGCGCCGGGCACCGGCAAGACCGCGGTCGGCCTGCACCGGGCGGCGTACCTGCTCTACAGCTACCCGGAGCGGCTGCGACGTTCGGGCGTGCTGGTGGTCGGACCGAACTCGGCCTTCCTGCGCTACATCGCCCAGGTGCTGCCGGCGTTGGGCGAGAACGGTATCCAGCAGGCCACCGTGGACGAGCTCGTCTCCGCACTGCCGGTACGGCGCGAGGACCCGGTCGAGACCGCGGTGCTCAAGGGTGATGCCCGGATGGCCGAGCTGCTGCGGCGTGCGGTGTTCAGCCAGATCGCCAAGCCCGACACCGACGTGGTTCCGATCGTCGGCAACCGGCGTTACCGGATCCCGGTCGAGCGGGTGCGCCGCTACGTCGACGATGCCCGGCGCTCGCTGGCCGCCGGTGAGCTGCGCTGGGACACCGCGCGGGAGCGGCTGCGGCAGCTGCTGGCCGCCGACGTCCGACGGCAGCGTGAGGACGGCGGCGGTGCCCCGTCGGATGCCGAGACGTCGAAGGTGGCCCGGTCGGCCCAGGTACGCGAGTTCGTCGACGGGGTCTGGCCGGCGCTGGATCCGCGCGCGCTGCTCGTCCGGCTCTACACCGAGGCCGGCTTCGCCCGGCGCTGCGGCGGCAGCGCGCTGAGCGCCGACGAGCTGGCATTGCTCGCCTGGCCGGACGTGCCGCGCACCGCCAAGCTGGCGAAGTTCTCCGCCCACGACCTGGTGCTGCTGGACGAGCTGGCCGGGCTGATCACCGGCAACGAGCTGTACGTCCACGTGGTGGTGGACGAGGCACAGGACCTGTCCGCCATGCAGTGCCGTGCGGTGGCCCGGCGTTGCCCACTCGGCTCGATCACGGTGCTCGGCGATCTGGCACAGGCGACCACTGCCTGGGCGCCGGGCTCGTGGTCCCGGACGCTGACCCACCTCGGCCAGCCGGCGGCCACGATCTCGCCGCTGACGGTGGGTTACCGGGTGCCCGGTGAGGTGCTGGCGATCGCCAACCGGCTGCTGCCGCACATCGCGCCGGACGTGCCGCCCGCCTCGTCCGTCCGCGCCGGCGGCGATGCGCTCAGCCACTGGGCGGAGTTGATCGGCGCGGTCAACAGCTGCCTGCGGGTCGAGGGCTCGATCGCGGTCATCGCACCGGACGGCCGGGTCACCGGGGTGCTCGGCGAACTCGCCGCCGCCGGCATCGCGGCCGCCCCGCTGGCCGACGACGCCTCGCACCGGGTAACGGTGGTGCCGGCGTCGGCGGCCAAGGGACTCGAGTACGACTCGGTGGTGCTGGTCGAACCGGCCGAGATAGTCGCCGCCGAGGCCAGCCATCTCAGTGGCCTGCGCCGGCTCTACGTCGCCTGGACCCGGGCGGTGTCCCGGCTCGCGGTGGTGCACAGCCAACCGCTGCCCGCCGAGCTCGGCGAGTAGGGCTCAAGCCAGTGGAAGATTTTCGTTGCCTGGCAACCGAAAATCTTCCACTCTCTTCAGGGCCGACCAGCCAGAACGCCCTAGCCCTGGGTTATGTAGCTTTCAAGCTGCACCCGGGTCTGCTCCAGCTCGCGAATCCGGGCGGCCACCACGTCCCCGATCGTGACGATGCCGGCCAGCTTGCCGTCGGCCAGCACCGGCAGGTGGCGAATCCGGCGCTCGGTCATCTGCTCGGCGATGTCGTCCAGCGCATCATCGGGACCGCAGCTGATGACTTCCGCGCTCATCAGCTCGGACACGGCCAGTTCGAGTACCGCGGCGCCGACCTCGTCCAGTCGCCGGACCACGTCGCGCTCGGAGACGATGCCCACGGTCTGACCGTCCCGCACGACCACCACGGCACCGATCTTGTGCTCGCCCAGCGTCCGGACCAGTTCGGTCACCGTCGCGTCCGGCTCGATCGTGACCACCGCTGAACCCTTGCGACGCAGAATCTCCGAAATGGACATGTCGCCTCCTTGGCTGCTCACTCGTCCCCGTGCCTGGTACTGATCCTCACGAGTGACGGTAGTCACTCCTGGGGACGACGGAAAGACTCAGCGGTAGCGGAAGCCGTCCAGGAACCGGCGGAACACGCCACCCTCGCGGGGTAGCGGAGCGGCCGCCGGCGGCGCGCTGACCCGCTGGCGGGCGATCGGCTTGTCGTAGTCGGTACGGGCGATGGCGTCGATGGTCTGGGTCTCGTCGAAATCCTCGGAACCGTCGATCTGCGGGACGAAGCCGACCAGCACGCCGTCGCGCATCACCTGGGCCTCCAAGCCGGCGGTGCCGTCGGTGTCCCACTCGGCCTCACGACCATCGCCGAGGGCCACCCGCACGCCGAACCGGTACACGCCCGCATGTGCCAGGTGGGCGTCGATGCCGCGATCGCGCAACGCGTCCACCACTCGACGGGCTCTGTTCTCCTCCATCGCCTCACAGTACGGTGGGCACAAGATCGAACAGTCCTCCCGCCCGGCCAGAGCTGATAACGCTTGCGTCTACCGAAGGCCGGCACTGTGGATTTGGTGACCAGCTGTTCATGCGACGATGTCCGCATTCGGTTCGCCGGCGAGGCCCACCACCCATCGGGCCTCGATGGCGCACCAACGTCACTGACCAGTACCCAGCGCCAGAGCGGCGATCCCGCGGGACGCGCTCGAGAGGCTAGGAGCATCGATGTCGTTGCACGGACATGTCCCACCGGAGCCGGACCTCGTCCAGCTTCTGACGCCAGAAGGAATCCGGGTCGAGCACCCGGATTTTCCGCTGACGATTACCGAGGATGAGATCAAGTCCCTCTACCGTGACCTGGCGCTGGTCCGCCGGTTCGATGGTGAGGCCACCGCGTTGCAGCGGCAGGGCGAGCTGGGTCTGTGGGCCTCGTGCCTGGGCCAGGAAGCTGCCCAGGTCGGCGCCGGCCGCGCACTGCGGGTGCAGGACATGGCCTTTCCGACCTACCGCGAGCACGGCGTTGCCTGGTGCCGCGACGTCGACCCGGTAACCCTGCTCGGGATGTTCCGCGGGGTCAGCCTGGGCGGCTGGAACCCGAACGAGAACAACTTCAACCTTTACACGATCGTGCTCGGGGCGCAGACCCTGCACGCGGTCGGTTACGCGATGGGGGTCGCCCGGGACGGCCTGGTCGGCACCGGCGAGCTGGACCGCGACACCGCGGTGATGGCCTTCTTCGGTGACGGAGCCTCGAGCCAGGGCGATGTCAACGAGGCCTTCATCTGGGCGGCGGCCTCCAACCTGCCGGTGGTCTTCTACTGCCAGAACAACCAGTGGGCCATCTCCGAGGCTGTCGAGCGCCAGACCCGGGTGCCGCTCTTCCAGCGGGCGTCCGGTTTCGGGTTCCCCGGCATCCGGATCGATGGCAACGACGTGCTGGCCTGCCTCGCGGTGAGCCGGGCGGCCCTGGACGAGGCCCGGTCCGGGCAGGGCCCGACGCTGATCGAGGCCTACACCTACCGGATGGGCGCGCACACCACCTCCGACGACCCGACCCGGTACCGGCTCACCGACGAGCTCGAGACCTGGCGGCTGCGCGACCCGATCGAGCGGGTCCGGGCCTACCTGGTGCGCGAGTCCGGCGTCGAGCAGGGCTTCTTCGACGAGGTCGAGGCCGAGTCCGAAGAGCTGGCGGTACGCATCCGCGAGGCTTGCCGCAACCTGGTCGACCCGAGCCCGCTGTCACCGTTCGACCAGGTGTACGCCGAGATCACCGACGAGCTGGTCGAGCAACGGGCCGGCTATGCCGCCTATATCGACTCCTTCGAAGGAGCTGATCACGCATGAGTGAGCAGCCGATTCAGCCTGCGCGAGCGCAGAAGCCGGGAAGCGGAGCGAGTGCGGCGATGAGCGCTTGCGCGAAGAGCGAAGGGCAGCACGCATGACCACGCTGAGCATGGCGGCGGCGCTGAACAATGCGCTGCGCAACCGGATGGAGAACGACCGCAAGGTCCTGGTGATGGGGCTGGACGTCGGCAAGCTCGGCGGCGTCTTCCGGATCACCGACGGCCTGCAGAAGGATTTCGGCGAGGAGCGAGTGATCGACGCCCCGCTCGGCGAATCCGGCATCCTGGGTGCTGCGGTGGGGCTCGCAATCCGCGGCTACCGGCCGGTGTGCGAGATCCAGTTCGACGGCTTCGTCTACCCGGCCTTCGACCAGATCGTCTGCCAGGTTGCCAAGTTCCACAACCGCTCGCTCGGCCAGGTCAAGATGCCGATCACCGTCCGGATCCCGTACGGCGGTGGCATCGGCGCGGTCGAGCACCACAGCGAGTCGCCGGAGGCGTACTTCGCGCACACCGCCGGCCTGAAGGTGGTGACCTGCGCCAACCCCTCAGATGCCTACTGGATGCTGCGCCAGTCCATCGACTGCGACGACCCGGTGATCTTCTTCGAGCCCAAGCGCCGGTACTGGGCAAAGGGCGACGTGGACGTCGACGCGACGCCGGCCGGCTTGCACAAGGCGCACGTGGTCCGTCCCGGCCGGGACGCGACGCTGGTCGCGTACGGCCCGATGGTGGCTACCGCGCTGGACGCGGCCAAGGCTGCCGCCGCGGACGGCCACGAGCTGGAAGTGGTCGACCTGCGTTCGCTGTCGCCGATCGACACCGACACCGTCGTCCAGTCGGTACAGAAGACCGGCCGGCTGGTCGTGGTGCATGAGGCATCGGTCAATCTCGGCATGGGTGCCGAGATCGCGGCCCGCGTCCAGGAGAAGGCCTTCTACTCACTCGAAGCACCGGTGCTGAGGGTCGGCGGGTTCGACACCCCCTACCCGCCCAGCCGGATCGAGGAGGAGTGGCTGCCCGACGTGGACCGGATCCTCGATGCCGTCGACCGAACCATGGCCTACTAGGCGTACCGAGTTCAGGAGAACAGAGCAGTGGCAGAGCTGAAGCAATTCAAACTCCCGGACGTCGGCGAAGGGCTCACCGAGGCCGACATCCTGCGCTGGGAGGTCAAGGTCGGCGACACGGTCGTCGTCAACCAGGTGCTGGTCGAGGTCGAGACGGCCAAGGCGGCGGTGGAACTTCCCTCGCCCTATGCCGGGGTGGTGCATGAGATCCACTTCGACGAGGGCGTCACCGTCGATGTCGGTCAGCCGATCGTGACCCTCAGGGTGGGCGACGGTGAGCTGGCCGAGGTCGCCCCGGCCGATGGTGTGGTCGGCGGTGGCGGCGAGGACCTGGTGCCCAGCCCGCCCGCCGACGGCGGTGCGCACAGCGAGAGCGCCGCGAAGCCGGAGCGGCAGGCCGTCCTGGTCGGCTACGGCGTCTCGGGCGAGCGGGCTCGTCGCCGCAAGCGGCTGCAGCCCTCCGATGCGGTGCCCGCTCCGAGTGCCAACCCGGCGTTCGAGGTCACCCCGGCCACCGCCGCGGCGACCGCGGCGGTGGATCGCTCGGTGCTGGCCAAGCCGCCGGTGCGCAAGCTGGCCAAGTCACTCGGGGTGGACCTCGGCTCGATCCTGGCAACCGGGCCGAACGGCACCATCTCGCGCGGCGACGTGCAGCAGGCGGCGACCGCTCCGGTAGCTGCGGTCGCGGTTCCGGCCCGGGGCGAAGAGACCCGGATCCCGATCAAGGGCGTGCGCAAGCACACCGCGGCGGCGATGGTCGCCTCGGCCTTCACCGCTCCGCACGTCACCGAGTTCATCACGGTGGACGTCACCGAGACGATGGAGCTGCGCAAGCGGATCGGTGCCCGTCCGGAGTTCAAGGGCGTGAAGGTGTCACCGCTGCTGTTCGTGGCCAGGGCGGTGCTGTGGGCGGCCAAGCGGACGCCGATCATCAACTCGACCTGGGACGAAGCGGCCGGCGAGATCGTGGTCAAGCACTATCTGAACCTCGGGATCGCGGCGGCCACCGAGCGCGGGCTGATCGTGCCGAACATCAAGGGTGCCGAGCAGTTGTCGTTGCTCGAACTGGCCGAGGCGATGACCGCGTTGACCGACACCGCGCGATCGGGCAAGACGCCGCCGTCGGCGATGAGCGGCGGGACGTTCACGATCACCAACGTCGGGGTCTTCGGAGTGGATACCGGGACGCCGATCCTGAATCCGGGCGAGGCTGCGATCCTGGCCTTCGGCGCGGTACGCAGGCAGCCCTGGGTGGTCGGCACCGGGGACGACGAGCGGATCGAAGCGCGTTGGATCACCCAGCTGGCGGTGTCCTTCGACCACCGCTCGGTCGACGGCCAGCAGGGCTCGGAGTTCCTGGCCGACGTGGCCGCGGTGTTGCGCGACCCGGGCCTGGCCCTGCTCTAGTCACTCTCTGCATTTCGCGGCCCCAGTTTTCACAACACGCCGTTGCGGCTGAAAACTCGGGCCGCGAAATGCGTTTCAGACGACGCGGCCGTGGTTGGTGGTGATCGACTTGCGGTACAGCCGGCCGCGGTCATCTGTCCCGAGGTAGGCGGTCTTGGAATGCCCGTCGGACTCGCTGGTCACGCCGGCAGCCCGGGACAGCACGCCGTAGGAATCGACCGTCCAGGTCCAGCCCCGGATCACCGGTCGTCCGTCGGCAAGGACCAGGCTGGCGACCTGCTGGCCCATGTGCACCGTCGCGGTGAGGGAGAAGTTCTGGTCGTCGACGTACTGAGCGGCCGAATAGTCCACCGTTATCGGATAGTTCTCGCTCAACGCACTCGATCGCACTGTCCGGTGACCCACTGTGGAGAGTGATCGCTGCGCGATCGCGTCGGACTGCCGAACCGTCTGCACCAGGCCGTTGTCGCTGACCGTGCCGGCATTGCTCCAGCTGCGGTCGTTGTGCACCGTGCTGACCACCCGCCCCTGCGAGGTGTTCAGGTAGCCGGCCACGACGTCCTGCCGGGTGGCGGTTTCCTTATAGTTCACCGAGCCATTCGTCACCGCGCTGGACGAGATGGCCGTCGTCGCGGCAGCGGCAACCGAGTCGGTGGTCAGCGCACCGGACGTTTGAGCGCGGTGGTGGTCGACGGTCAGGAACAGCGCGGCGGTCACGTTCCAGGTGTCGCCGATCGGGCTGATCCCGACGGTGAGCCGGTGCGGCTGGCCGTCCACCAACCGGCCGGCGAACGGGGTCAGGTCCAGGTTCTCCGGCCGCAGGTCGAGCGTGTCGATCGCCAGCACCGGACGCCACAGCGTCGGTACGATGCCACCGGAGTAGATGTGCGGGTAGGTGCCGACCGCGCCGGCCCGGGCGCCGTCGATCGAGATCAACGCCTCGCGATAAGCCGAAGCGGCACACAGGCCCGCGCCGGGAAACTTCGCCGAAACCTCGTCCGGTACGGCGGTGAACCACTGCTCGTCGCAGCCGTTGCCCTTCAACGTCACTTCGAGATCGGCGGAGGTGATGTTGCGGGGAAGGTCAGCCACGGTGGCGGTCGAACTAGCTGCGCTGGGGTTGAGGTCCGAGATCGGTACGGCCACCACCCGATCCGGGACGGCGGGGGCCGGATGCGTCCGGTCGGCGCGGTAGTAGGTGATGCTGACGGTCTGGTCGTAGATGCCGGTGTAGACGTCGCTGGTGTAGTTGCCGATCCCGCCGGAGAACGGCTGCGGCGAGCGGAGCAAGGCGCTGAACCGGGTGATGTCCTTGCTGAACGCGAACGTGGTCGGCGTTGCGCCGCTCGGCTCCTGAGTGGTGCCGAACCACACCGAGACACCGCCGATGGTCAGCGTGCCGGACCGGTCGTACTGCCGGCCACTGACCGAGGTGGTCGAATCGAGCACCACCTTCGACCACGGACCCGGGCAGGACGCCGGCGGGATCAGCGTCCCGGAGTAGTTCTGCGGGGCGCCGGTGGACGAGTTGGACTGAAAGTGCGTGGCCAGCGTTGCCGTGCAGTGCGCGGTGTCCGGCCTGCTGACTGGTGGCGCCGCCGTGACCGGATCGTCGGAACCTGTCTCTAGGTAGGCAGGTCGCGGTCCGGCACTCCCAGCGGCGGCACCCGCCGACACCACGGACACGCCGGATAGTCCGAGGAGCACGGCCGAACCGATTGCGATCAGTCGCTTCAGCGACGAGGCGTTCATGTCAGCAGTGTGCCCAAGCCGGGGCGGACCGAAACCCAGGCCAGCCAGCCGCATTGTGCGGCCCGAAACCGCGAAGATTTCGCGAGAAAGCGCGGTTTCGGGCCGCACAATGCGGTTAAAGCAACGCTTCGATGGCCGCTAGCACGGTGGCGTCCTCGGGCTCGGTGCGCGGATCGAACCGGGCAACCACCTCGCCGGCCGGTGAGATCAGGAACTTCTCGAAGTTCCAGCGGATGTCGCCGGTGTAGCCCTCGGCGTCGGCAACCTCGACCAGCTCGGTGTACAGCGGATGCCGGTCGGGCCCGTTGACGTCGACCTTCTCCGTCAGCGGAAAGCTGACGCCATAGGTCGCCGAGCAGAATTCGGCGATCTCTTCGCTGCTGCCCGGCTCCTGGCCGGCGAACTGGTTGCACGGCACCCCGAGCACGGTGAAGTCCCGGTCGCCGAAGCGCTGCTGCAACCTTTCCAGCCCCTCGTACTGCGGGGTGAGGCCGCACTTGGACGCGACATTGACCACCAGCGTGGTCATGCCGGCTCGCGGGGCCAGGTTCTGGGCCGCTGCCGACTCCTGCAAGGGGGCAATCGTGAGGTCTGTGATGGACATGCGCACAACACTAGATGCCGGTCGGCGAGCGGGTCTTCGGCCGCCGCTCGAGGCGCCCTGGCAGGCCTGGCCGGAATAATTGCGAAGGCCGATGGCGTTAACCACATCGAGTCACTGAAAGTGACTTTGTTAGGCAAGAGCAGTATAGTGGTTAACAGATCGAGGCAAGGTAGCAACAAAGGGTGAACGAAGCTGGACGTTCGAGCGTTCACCCCGGAGCCCCGATGAATGAGATCGCAACGTCAGTCATCAACGGCTACGAACCAAGGAGCACACCATGAGCAGCTTCACCCAGAAGATCCGCGCCCGGCGCGAGTACCGCCAGTACGAGCGCGCGCTGATGACCGCCTCGCCGGCCATGCGCACCGAGCTGATCGCGATGGCGGCACACCAGAACTACAACCGGTAAGTAAGCAGCCGCTAGTCAACCGGCAGCCGCTAGCCAACCGGCAGCCCGCTGACCACACGGCAAGCGCTGACCTGAACTCGCGACCCCAACCGTCGCGTAATCGGCCCGTCCTCTCCCCCCGGGAGGGCGGGCCGGTGTCATTCCTCGGGGTTGTAGCGCCAGGCCCGGAGTTCTAGCGCTGGGCCCCGGGGTTCTAGCGCCAGGTCCGGGTCCAGGCGCGGCCAGCGGAATCTTGGCGGCAACCGAGTGGTTTGCTACCGACGTGACCGTGCAGCAGCGCGCAAGGGTGCGCGCCCCCGAGTTCCCGTCCGGTAGCTGGTTCAACGTGGCAGCGCCGCTGAGCCTGCGCGAGTTGCGCGGCAAGATCGTCCTGCTGGACTTCTGGACGTTCTGCTGCGTGAACTGCCTGCACGTGATCGAGGAACTCCGCGCGTTGGAGGCTCGGTTCGCCGACGAATTGGTCATCGTTGGGGTGCACTCGCCCAAGTTCGAACACGAGAAGTCCGACCGGGCGGTCGCCGCGGCCATCGAGCGCTACGACCTGCAACACCCGGTCTTCAACGATCCGGAGTTACACCTCTGGCAGCAGTACGCGGTACGCGCCTGGCCGACCCTGGTGCTCATCGATCCGGACGGTTACGTGGTCGCCCAGGCTGCCGGCGAGGGCCAAACCAGCGGCCTGGAACTGATCATCTCCGAGCTCGTGCAGCAGTACGGCGACACGCTGCGCCGGGGCGACAACCCCTACCGGCCGGTGCCCCCGGAGCCCGGCGATATGCGCTTTCCGGCAAAGGCAATCCGGATCGGCGACAGCCTGCTGATCGCCGACAGCGGCCATCACCAGATCGTCGAGACCGAGCTGGACGGGCGCACCGTCCGGCGCCGGATCGGCAGCGGTGAGCGGGTCGGTAGCTTCGCCGAGCCGAACGGGCTGGCCGCGGTACCCGCCGACCTCGCCAGCCGGCTGGGCTTCGACCTGCTGGTGGCCGACACCGCCCACCACCTGCTGCGCGGGGTCCGGCTGGCCGACGGGGCGATCGTGCGCACCGTGCGGCTGGCCGAGGCGCTGGCCGGCACGTCCACGGTGACCGGGCCGGTGCCCGACGTGCTCTCGCCGTGGGACGTGGCCTGGTGGCCGGCCATCGGCCAGTTCGTGATCGTGGCGGCTGGCGTGCACCTGCTGCTCGGCTGGGACCCGGCCACCGATCGGGTGTCGATCCTGGCCGGCACCACCGTGGAAGGACTGCGGGACGGTCCGGCGGCCGATGGCTGGCTGGCGCAGCCGTCCGGGCTCGCGGCGGACGGGGACCGGCTGTGGTTCGCCGACTCGGAAACCTCCGCGCTGCGGTATCTGACCGCCGATGGCCAGCTGAGGACCGTGGTCGGCGAGGGGCTGTTCGACTTCGGCCATGTCGATGGCCCGGCGGCTACCGCCCGGCTGCAGCACCCGCTCGGGGTGGCCGTGCTGCCGGACGGCTCGATCGCGATCGCCGACACCTACAACTCCAGCGTTCGGCGCTATGACCCGGCAACCGGCGAGCTGAGCACGCTGGCCACCGACCTGGCCGAACCGTCCGGGCTGCTGGTGGTGGACGGTGAGCTGCTGGTGGTCGAATCGGCCGCGCATCGGCTGGTCCGGCCGGTCACCGCCGGGCAGCTGCGACAGGTTCTCGGCCAGCCGCAGCGCACCCAGCGACCGGCGACCACGCTGGCGGCCGGGACGGTCGAGCTGCGGGTGCCGTTCGTGCCACCGCCCTGGCGCAAGCTCGACGAGCGCTACGGCCCGTCCACCCAGCTGACAGTCAGCGTCACGCCGGCGGAGTTGCTGGTCGCCGGAGCCGGCGTGGGTCCGGCGCTGCAGCGGACGCTGGTCTTTGCGGATAGTGCCGGTAGCTCGGGCGTCCTGCACGTCACCGCGCAGGCGGCCTCGTGTGACGACGACCCGGACAACGAGCACCCGGCCTGCCACCTGGCCCGGCAGGACTGGGGCGTACCGATCGAACTGGCGGCCGGCGGCGATGGCGAACTGGTGCTGATGCTGCTCGGCTGACTGTCGCGACCGCTCAGCCGAGCAGGGCCGTACGCAGCCGCTCGGTATCGGCCTCGGTCCAGCCCTGGGCGGCAAGCCAACCGTGCACGCCACCGAAGTCGGCCTCGATCGCCTCGAGCACGCTGAGCATCTTCGCCGCCGAGGCCGGTGGGATGTCGGCCGGCGTTGCCACCTCGAGCTTGTACATGCCGTTGCGCGACAGCTGCGCCAGGATCGCACCGATCTGGGACTGCGATTGCGCATAGTCGGCGGCGATGACCGCCGGTGCGACGCCGGCCACCGACAGCGCGAGCGCGACCACCATGCCGGTCCGGTCCTTACCCGCCGCGCAGTGCACGACCGTGGCGCCGTCCGGTTCGGCAATCGCGCGCAGCGCGGCCACGATCGAGTCCGGTCGCCGGTCGAGGTAGCGCAGGTAGGCCGCGACTGCCGGGTCGCGGGTGCCCGCGAAGGACTCGCCATGCCAGGGCAGCACCGGATCCGGCGTTGCCTGCGGCTCAGTCTCGCCGGCCCCGTTGTCCGGATACAGCGACAGGTGCCGGATCACCACCGCCGGCTGGCCGTGCATCGGGCCGGGCTGGCAGTTGCTCACCTCGACGTCGGTACGCAGATCGACGATCCGCCGGACGCCGAGATCGTCAACCAGCTGTGCGACATCGGACTCGGTCAAATCCTGCAGGTTGGCCGACCGGATCAGCACCCCGCGCCGGATGGTCCGGCCGTCCTCGGTGGGCAGCCCACCCACGTCGCGGACATTGACCGCGCCTTCCAGCTCGATCCAGTTCACGGTGTGGGTGGTCATGAAACCAGCCTAGTCAGAAGACCTCTTCGGCAATGTCCATGATCGCGTTGTCGGTGCTTTCGACGATCTTGCGGCGCGAGACCAGCTCCGGCAGCACCGTGGTGGCAAAGAACTTCGCGACCGCAAGCTTGCCCTCGTAGAAGGCCTGGTCGCTGGCCGACAGGCCACTGGAGGAGGAATCGTCCAGCTTGTTCAGGGCAACCGCGGCCTGCCGCAACAGCAGCCAGCCGATCGTCAGATCACCGCAGGACATCAGCAACCGGGTGGTGTTCAGGCCGACCTTGTAGACGTTGCGCACGTCTTCCTGCGCGGAGGTGAGCTGGCCGATCATCGCGCCGACCATCTGGCCGACCTCGCTCAACGCCTTGGCAACGGCTTCCTTCTCGACCTTCAGCCGGCCCTCTTCCTCGATCGAGTCGAGGAAGGACTGGATCTCACCGGACAACGCGCCAAGCGCCACGCCCTTGTCCCGCACGATCTTGCGGAAGAAGAAGTCCTGGCCCTGGATCGCAGTGGTGCCCTCGTAGAGCGAGTCGATCTTGTTGTCGCGGATGTACTGCTCGAGCGGGTAGTCCTGCAAGTAGCCGGAGCCCCCGAAGACCTGCAGCGCCTGGCCGAGCTGCTCGTAGGAACGCTCGGAGCCGACCCCCTTGACGATCGGCAGCAGCAGGTCGTTGAGCCGCTCGTCGGTCGAGGCCTCGCGGCGGCCCTTCTCCTGCAGGCTCGCCTGGCCGTCGGCCAGCCCGCCGGCCGGCACGCTGGAGCCCGCCTCGAACTCGGCGACCTGGATCCGGTCCTGGACGCTGGCCGTGTAGAGCGCGACCGCCCGCAGCCCCTCGGCGTACGCCTTCTGGGTCATCAGCTGCCGCCGGACGTCCGGGTGGTGGATGATCGTGACCCGCGGCGCGGTCTTGTCGCCGGCCTTGGTGAGGTCCGCCGACTGCACCCGGGTCTTGGCGAAGTCCAGCGCGGCCAGATAACCGGCCGACAGCTCGGCATAGGCCTTCGTACCGACCATCATCCGGGCGTGCTCGATCACCTTGAACATCTGCGCGATGCCGTCGTGCACCTCGCCGAGCAGCCAACCCTTCGCGGGCGTCGTCTCGCCGAAGCGCATCTCGCAGGTGGTGGAGGCCTTCAGGCCCATCTTGTGCTCGACGTTTGTGACCAGGGCGCCGTTGCGCTCACCCAACTCGCCGGTCTGCCAGTCGAAGTCGAACTTCGGGACGATGAACAGCGACAGCCCCTTGGTACCCGGGCCGGCTCCCTCGGGACGGGCCAGGACGTAGTGGATGATGTTGTCGCTCAGGTCGTGCTCGGCCGAGGTGATGAACCGCTTGACGCCCTCGATGTGCCAGCTGCCGTCGTCCTGCCTGATGGCCTTGGTCCGGCCGGCACCGACGTCCGAACCGGCGTCCGGCTCCGTCAACACCATGGTGGCGCCCCAGCCGCGATCGACTATCAGCTGGCCGATCTGCTGCTGCTGCTCGGTGCCGAGCTCGTGGATGATGTTGGCGAAAGCCGGGCCGCAGCCGTACATCCAGACGGCCGGGTTCGAACCGAGGATGAACTCGGCCATCGACCAGACCAGCGACCGGGGTGCCAGCGTGCCGCCGTACGCGGGGGTTGATTCCAGCCGCCACCACTCGGCGTCCTGCCAGGTCCGGTAGGACTTCTTGAACGCTTCCGGCAGCACCACCGAGTTGGTGTTCGGATCGAACACCGGCGGATTGCGGTCGGAGTCGATGTAGGACTCGGCGAGCGGGCCCTCGGCCAGCGTGCGGACTTCGCTCAGGATCCCGCGGGCGGTATCGGCATCGATCTCGGCGAACGGGCCGGTGCCCAGCAGCTCGCCGGTGTTCAGCACCTCGAAGAGGTTGAATTCGATATCGCGCAGGTTGCTCTTGTAGTGGCCCATCGCCGAGGTTCTCCTTGTTACTCGTCAGTAGGCCAAGGATATTACCGGCGAGTAACACTTGCAAGTGAAACCTTTGATCGCGTCAGGTTGGTCTCAGTGCGGTCCGCGCTCAGGCGTCCAATTCGGCCAGCCTGCGGGCCAGATAGCTGCGCTCGGCGTCGTTGCGGACCCAGTCCAGCGCCTGCCGGTAGGCCTGCGCCGCCTCCTGGTGTCGGCCCAGTTGCCGCAACAACTCGGCGCGAGCGGCCGGCAGGTAGTGATAGCCGGCCAGAGCTGCCGCCTCGATCGCCTCGATGGCGGCCAGTCCGGCCGCGGGCCCCCGGGCCATCGCTATCGCCACCGCCCGGTTGAGCGCGACCACCGGTGACGGCCAGGCCCGCAGCAGCAGGTCGTACAGGCCGATGATCTGGGCCCAGTCGGTATCGGAGTAGCTGGTCGCCTCGGCATGCAGGGCAGCGATCGCGGCCTGCAGCACGAACCGTCCCGGCTGGCCACCACGAAGGGCGGCCAGCAGTACCCGGTGGCCTTCGGCGATCAGGTCCCGATCCCAGCCGGACCGATCCTGCTCAGCCAGCAACACCAGCTCGCCGGCATCGTCGGTCCGGCTCGACCGGCGGGCGTCGGTCACCAGCATCAGCGCCAGCAGGCCACCGACCTCGCGCTCGTCCGGCATCAGCGCGAGCAGCAACCGGGCCAGCCCGATCGCCCGCTCGACCAGCTCCGGACGTACCAGCAGATCCCCGGACGGGGCGGTGTGCCCGGCGGTGAACACCAGGTGCAGCACCGTCAGCACCGCATCCAGCCGCTCGGTGAGCTCGTGCTCGGCCGGCACCCGGTACGGGATCCGGGCGGCGGCGATCTTTTTCTTGGCCCGGGTCACCCGGGCCGCCATGGTCGCCTCGCTGACGAGGAATGCCCGGGCGATGTCGGCGGTGCTCAGCCCGCACAGCAGCCGCAGCGTCAAGGCCACCTGGGCCTCGCGGGCCAGCGCCGGGTGGCAGCAGGTGAAGATCAGCCGCAACCGATCGTCGACCAAGACGGTGTCCGACACGATCGGCTCGATCCCCGCGGCCTGCTCGGCCGAGGTGGCCTGCCCGGTCGAGGCCGCCTCGGCCGCCAGCAACGGCAGCTTGGAACGCAACAGCTGGTTGCGCCGGTGCACATCCAGCGCTTTACGCCGGGCGGCGGTGGTCAGCCAGGCCCCGGGATTTCGCGGGATACCGTCCCGCAGCCAGGCCGCGAAGGCGGCTACGAAGGCGTCCTGGGCACAGTCCTCAGCCAGGTCGATGCCGCCGGCGACCCGCACCGTCGCGGCGAGCACGGCGGCCCACTCGCGACGGTGCGCATCGGCGATAGCGGCCCGAACGTCCGCCTCGGACAGGGTCACCCGCCGTCGAACACCATCACCGGACGGACCTCCACGCAACCACCACCGGCCGGGCACAGCTTGCCGACCGCGATCGCCTGGTCCAGGTCGCTCGCCTCGATCAGATAGTAGCCACCGAGGGCTTCCTTGGTCTCGGCGAACGGGCCGTCGGTGACCACATCGCCGCGGATGGTGGTGGCGGTCGAGGTCGGCTGCAGGGCGTTGCCGCCGACGATGCTGGCACCGATTTCGGCGACCTGCTTGGGGAACCGTTCGTGCGCCTTCATCACCTCGTCCCATACCTGCGGGGTGGCCTCGGCGTAGAACGACTCGGCTTCATAGATCAGAACCAGGTACTGGGCCATCGGAATCTCCTTCGGTCAGAGTGCGTCAACATCTCTACGACGAACGGCTTGCGCCGGAATCGACAGCGGGGCCTCAGCCCGGCGGCTCGCGCCACATGCTCCAGGCAGACGGCCCACCGGGTGCCACCGGATACTGCTCGGTGACGGCGAAGCCGAATCGCTGATAGAAGTCGATGTTGGACTCCTTGCTCGATTCGAGGTAGGCCGGCAGGCCCGCCTGGTCACAGCCTGCTAGCCGGGATCGCAGCAGCGCGGCTCCGACGCCACTACCCTGGTTGGCCGGGTCGACGCCGATCGCGCTCAGATACCAATGCGGCTCGCTCGGATGCCGACGGGCAAGCTCGCTGGCCACCAGCGAGGCCGTTGGCAGCTGTGGGCCGAGCGCCCGGATGAAGCGGGGCAGGCTGAGCAGTTGACGCGGCTGCGACTGGTGCCACCCACCGGGCGGTGCCCAGAGCGCGCAACCGATGACCTTGCCGTCGGAGGTCACCAGCTCGCTAGCCCGGTACCTCAGGTACTGGCTCAACGCCATCGCGGTGAACAGCCGGGGCAACCGGGCCGCGTGCTCGCTCGGCAGCATGAAACCCATTACCGGGTCATCGTGAAAAGCCCTGGCCATGGTCGCCGAGAGTTCCTTGACGTCCCGCCGGGTCGCTAGCCGCAGCTGCCTGCTCACCTGCGAAATCTAGCGCAGGACGGCAGCTGGATAGCCTGTCTGTTATGAAGTTGCGGATATTCACCGAACCACAGCAGGGCGCCAGCTACCTCGACCTGCTCCGGGTGGCCACCGCCGCCGAGCAGCTGGGCTACGACGCGTTCTTCCGATCCGACCACTACCTCAACATGGGCGCGGGCGATGGCCTGCCCGGGCCGACCGATGCCTGGACGACGCTGGCCGGGCTGGCCCGCGAAACCCGCCGGCTCCGGCTCGGCACGCTGGTCACGCCGGCCACCTTCCGGCAGCCGGGCCCGCTGGCGATCACCGTGGCGCAGATCGATGAGATGAGCGATGGCCGGGTCGAGCTGGGGTTGGGTGCTGGCTGGTTCGACGCCGAGCATGCCGCCTACGGCATCCCGTTCCCGTCACTGGCAGATCGCTTCGACATCTTCGCCGAGCAGCTCGCGGTGATCGACGGGCTGTGGCGGACACCGGCCGGTGAGCGGTTCGCCTTCGACGGCGCGCACTACCAGCTGGTCGACTCACCGGCCCTGCCGAAACCGGTGCAGTCACCCCGTCCGCCGATCATCCTGGGCGGCGCCGGCAAGCGGCGATCGGCCGAGCTGGCCGCCCGCTTCGCCGACGAGTACAACGTCGGGTTCCGCCAGGTTGCCGAGACCGCGCCGATCTTCGACCGGGTCCGGGCCGCGGTGACGGCTGCCGGCCGGGCCACCGACTCGATGCGGTACTCGGTTGCCCAGGTCAGCTGCATCGGTGCCAGCGAGGCTGCGCTGCGTACCCGGGCTGGAGTGTTGGGCCGCGAACTCGACGAGCTGCGCGCCAACGGCCTGGCCGGCAGCCCGGCCGAGGTGGTCGACAAGATCGGCCGGTTCGCCGAGATCGGGGTCAGCCGGGTGTACCTGCAGCTGATGGACCTGACCGACCTGGACCAGCTCGAGCTGGTGGCCGCCGAGGTCCTTCCCCAGCTCTAGTCGTTTTCTGCATTTCGCGGCCCGAGTTTCCGGCGCGGACGGCGTGGCGTGGAAACTCGGGCCGCGAAATGCAGCTTTAGACGATGACCCGGAGCCGGATGGTCTCGGGCATTGCCCGGATCTGGTTCACGATGGCCTGGGTGGTGCCACTCAGGCTGTCGGTGACCAGATAGCCGACATCGCCCCGGGTGCCCAGCAGCTGGGCCTCGACGTTCACCTGGTGCTCGGCCAGGATGCCGTTCACGCGGGCCAGCACGCCGGGGACGTTGCGGTGCAGGTGCACCAGCCGCAGGGTGTCCGTCCGGCGGGGTAGGCCCAGCCCCGGCAGGTTCACCGACAGCGCCGTCGAACCGCCGCTGACGAAGTCGATGAACTTGTGTGCCACGAACTGGCCGATGTCGCGCTGGGCCTCCTCCGTCGAGCCGCCGATATGCGGGGTGAGGATGACGTTCGACAAACCGCGCAGCTCGGACACGAACTCATCGCCCCGGCCCTTCGGCTCGATCGGAAAGACGTCCACCGCGGCGCCGGCGATGTGGCCTTTCTCGATGTAGTCGCGCAGCGCCCCGTAGTCGACCACGAAACCCCGCGACAGGTTCAGGAACAGGCTGCCCGGCCGCATCGCGGTGAACTCCGCCGCTCCGAAGATGTTCTTGTTCTCCGGCCGGCCGTCCACATGCAGGGTGACGACGTCGCTATCGTGCAGCAGCTCCTTGAGCGTCTCGCAACGCTGGGCATTGCCGAGAGCGAGCCGGTCGGCGGTGTCGTAGAACAGCACCCGCATGCCGAGGTTCTCTGCCAGCACCGACAGCTGGGTGCCGATGTTGCCGTAGCCGACGATGCCCAGCGTCCGACCCCGGATCTCGTGCGAGCCGGCTGCCGACTTGTCCCAGATCCCCTCATGCATCGAGGAGTTCTTCTCGAACAGCCGGCGGGTCAGCGAGATGAGCTCGGCGATGGCCAGCTCGACCACGCTGCGGGTGTTGGAGAACGGGGCGTTGAACACCGTCACGCCATAGCCGGTCGCTGCCGGCAGGTCGATCTGGTTGGTGCCGATGCAGAACGCGCCGATCGCCAGCAGCTGCGGCGCGGCGGCCAGCACCCGCTCGGTGACCTGGGTCTTGGACCGGATGCCGAGCAGCTGGACGTTGCCGATCGCCTCGATCAGCTCGTCCTCATCCAGCGCGCGGTCCAGCGAGGTCACCTGGTAGTTGGCCGATTGGAGTAGCTCCACGGCTTCGGGGTGGATTTGCTCGAGAAGCAGGACGCGCAGGGGGCTGGCTTGCACTGGTGACCTCACTGGAGAGAAACCGGCTCGGCAGGTGACCGGCAATGGCTGCATGCGCGAGCCGCATTGCCCGCGAACCGAGTCTAGTGCGCCCGGCCGACCGCCGAACCGGCCCGGCGGCGCGGCCGGTTGGGGTGAGTCGGCGCTCGGCTTACCCTGAAAAGTGGCGACCCGGCAGCGGTCGACCGGGCAGAACGAACCGGACGGTGACATGACACAACCACGCTGGCTGGGGCCGCAGGAGCAACAGTCCTGGCGAAGCTTCATCGAAGGTTTTCGGGCGCTGATCGACGTGCTCGACCGACAGCTGCAAGCCGACAGCAAGCTCTCGCACACCTACTACGAGGTGTTGGTGCCGCTCTCGGAGGAGCCCGGTCATACGTTGCGGATGAGCGAGCTGGCCGATCGGGCCCGGTCCTCGCGCAGCCGGCTCTCGCATGCGGTGTCCCGGTTGGAGGAGCGCGGCCTGGTCCGTCGGGTCGACTGCCCGACCGACAAGCGCGGCCAGCTGGCCCAGTTGACCGACGAGGGATATGCGGTGGTGCAGGCTGCCGCGCCCGGTCACGTCGCCGCGGTCCGGGAGTACCTGATCGACAGGCTGTCCCCGGAGCAGGTCCGGGTGCTGGGTGAGATCGGACAGGTGATGCTGGCCAGCACGGCGGACTCCGAGCTGCCAGCCCGTCCCGCCTGAGCCGCGACACGATCGCGTTGTATCGGCGAATCTGCCAGGATCGCTAGATAGCGCGATACGGTCCGATCATGGATCCGGTTCGCAACCCGTATGCCCCCGGTGCCGGCCAACGGCCACCCGAGCTCGCCGGTCGGGACGCCGAGTTGGCCGCGTTCGACGTGGTGCTGGAACGGGTGGTGCGCGGTCGGGCCGAGCGATCGGTGATGCTGACCGGGCTGCGCGGGGTGGGCAAGACCGTCCTGCTCAATGCCCTCCGGTCCGCCGCGGTGCGCGCCGGTTGGGGGACCGGCAAGCTCGAAGCCCGTCCGGACCAGTCGTTGCGCCGGCCGCTGTCGGCCGCCCTGCACGTGGCGGTCCGCGAGCTCGGCGGTCGGCAGGAGGCCAGCGATCACGTCCTCGGGGTGCTGAAGTCCTTCGCGCAGAAGGGGCCCTCCGATGCCAAGCTGCGCGATCGGTGGCAGCCGGGTATCGACGTCGCCTCGGTCGCCGGCCGGGCCGATTCCGGTGACATCGAGATCGATCTGGTCGAGCTGTTCTCCGACGCCGGCGGGCTGGCCGCCGATACCGGACGGGGCATCGCGCTGTTCATCGACGAGTTGCAGGACCTCGGCGCGGCCGATATCTCCGCGCTCTGCGCGGCCTGCCACGAACTGAGCCAGAACCGGCTGCCGCTGATCGTGGTCGGCGCCGGCCTGCCGCACCTGCCCGCGGCGCTGTCGGCGAGCAAGTCCTATAGCGAGCGACTGTTCCGGTATTCGCGGATCGACCGGCTGGATCGAGTGGCGGCCGACCGGGCATTGCAGGCGCCGGCCCGGGACGAGGCGGTCGAATTCACCGATGGTGCGCTGGAGCAGCTGTACGCGCTGACGGCCGGCTACCCCTACTTCGTGCAGGCCTACGGCAAGGTGGTGTGGGAGGTGGCTCCGCGCTCGCCGATCACCGAGGCCGACCTCGCGGTCGCGGCTCCACAGGCCGAGGCCGAACTTGCCGTCGGCTTCTTCGGATCGCGGCTGGAACGGGCCACCCCGGCTGAGCGGGAGTACCTGCACGGGATGGCGGCGGCCTCGGAGCGGTCCACGGCCGACGAGCCAGAGTCGGTGCCGACGGCGGCGGTTGCCGAACTGCTCGGCCGCAAGCCGCAGTCGCTGTCGCCGGCTCGCGACGCGCTGCTGAAGAAGGGCCTGATCTACTCCGGTGAACGTGGCCGGATAGCTTTCACGGTGCCGCATTTCGGCCGCTACCTCCGGATGCAGCAGCCCGAGGATATCGCCGGCTAAGGCTATCTAGCCGCGGCTATAGAGCTTGCTAGACAAGCTGTTAGGGAGCAATGCGGCTATTGGTCCGACGTTAGGTCTAGGACTGGTTACGGCCCGATTGCAGTTGGGGATTCTCGGTCGCTGGACCGGCAGCCGCGGCGTAGACCTTGAGACGTGGCCATCACGACGCTGCCCGGCAGGGCGCGCAGCGCCCGGCGCCGGCGGGATCCCGTCGCTCGGGAAAACCGGCGCGCTCGCCGGGAGACGGCCGGCGCGGTGCCCGACACCTTTCTCGACGTGGTGGTGTTGCTGTCGGTGCTGATGTTCCTGCTGCTGGCCGCCGGGGTCGGTGTACTCGCGCTGCAGGCGACGACGCGGATCTGAAACGTCGGCGTTCCCATACGATGCCAGGCATGGGACGAATTCGTGCTGATCTGCCGGTATCGAAACGGATTGACCCGGTGCTGCGGCACGCCCGATTCTGCTATGACCACCTGGCCGGCTCGGTCGGCATCGCGATCACCGACGCGCTGGTGCAGGCAGGCGTCCTCGAGTTGGTGGACGATCAGCTGCGACTCGACGACGCGGCCTGGCGCGCGGCACCGCCACTGGGGCTGGACAGCTCCCCCGACTCAGCCGGCCGCCGTCGGGCGGTGGGTAGCTGCCTGGACTGGACCGAGCGACGGCCGCACCTGGCCGGTGCGCTCGGCGCGGCGGTCGCTGCCGAGGTGCTGAGCCGGGGCTGGCTGGTTCGTGCCCGGACTGGTCAGCGCGCGCTGCTGGTCACCGAGCTGGGGTCGGCCGGGCTGAGCAGTGCGTTCGGCGTGAACAGTGCGTTCGGCGTCGGCAGTGCGTTCGGCGTGGGCAGCGGGTTCGTGCCGGCATCGGCGGGCTGAACTGCAAAGATCAGTCGAGTTTCCCGTGATGCCCGCCTGACGAAGTAGGAGCCCGTGGTCCAGCCACCGCCGCCGTACGGCCAGCCGCCGCAAGAACCTCCGTACGGGCAACCCCCGGCCGGGCAGCCTCCGTACGGGCAGCCTCCGTACGGGCAGCCTCCGTACGGGCAGGCTCCGCCGTATGGGCAACCGCCGTATGGGCAACAGCCGTACGGGCAACAGCCGTATGGGCAACAGCCATATGGACAGCCGCCGTACGGTGGCGGCCACGATCCGTACTACGGCTCGATGGCACCCAAGCCGGGTTGCATCCCGCTTCGGCCGCTGCTGCTCGGCGAGATCCTGAGCGGCAGTTTCAGCGCGATCAGCCGCAACGCCCGGACGGTCTTCGGGCTGACCGCCGTCATTGCGATCATCCAGGCCGTCATCAGCCTGGTGGTGCAGTCCTACGCGGGCTCGGACTACCACCGCGCGATCGACAACTCCGACCCGTCGAACCCGAAGATCCACTGGGCGGCGCTGGGCAAACTGCTGTCGGGCAGTTTCGGCGGCTCGCTGCTGAGTTCGGTCTTCGCCGCTGTGCTGACCGGGATGCTGATCGTGGTGGTGACCGAGGATGTGGTCGGACGTACCGCGTCGGTGGCCCTGGTCTGGAGCAAGGTGCGATCGCGGATCTGGCGGCTGGTCGTCCTGTCGCTGCTGGTCAGCCTGGTCTCGGCACTGGCGCTGGTGTTCTGCATCGCGCCCGGGGTCTGGCTCTGGGGTATCTGGGCGGTGGCGGTCCCGGCCCTGGTCATCGAGAACGGCGGCATCGTCAGCTCACTGGGCCGGTCTCGCTCGCTGGTCAGCGGAATGTTCTGGCGGGTCTGGGGTATCCGGGCACTCGGCTACCTGATCGGCGGCCTGATCGCTGGGGTCGTCGGCGGGATCTTCACCGTCATCGCGGGCGGCGTCAGTGGGACCACCGCGCACACCCTGCTGACCGGCGGCAGTAGCGATGGCAGTGGCTCGTTGCCGTTCAGCTACCTGATCATCGCCGCCATCGGAACCGCTGTCGCGGTCATGCTCAGCGCGCCGATCCAGGCGGCCATCGACTCGCTGCTGTACGTGGATCTGCGGATGCGTAAGGAAAACCTGGCCGTCGATCTGCAGCGGGCGGCCGCGCTCGTCCAGCGGCCGCAGGCAGGGTAATCGAGTGCTGTCATCCGAGGTATTTCGAGATCAGCCTGCGTTGATGGGACATCGGGTGCGGTTGACGCCCCTGACGCCGGATGTGGTGGAGGACTACTGGGTCGCGATGGCCGATCCCGAGGTCAGTCGGCTCACCGGCACCCATGCGAGGTTTGACCGTCCCGAGATCGAGGCGTGGCTGGCCACTCGACGGGAGCAGCACGACCGGGCGGACTGGGCCGCGGTACGAATCGAGGACGGGGCGTTTCTGGGCGAGGCGGTCCTCAACGAGTTCGATCCTGACAACGAGTCCGCCAACTACCGCATTTGGCTCGCTGGACCCCGGGTGTTCGATCAGGGCTACGGAACCGAGATCACTCGCCTCGTCCTGCAGTACGCCTTCGACACGGTCGGTTTGCACCGGGTCAGCCTCGGTGTCTATGACTTCAACCCTCGCGCGCATCGGGTCTATGAGAAGTGCGGCTTCACAGCTGAAGGCCGCCTGCGCGACGCCCTGCATTGGGAAGGTCAGTGGCACGACGAGTTGCTGATGGCCGTTCTGCACACCGACCCGCGGCCGTCGTCGTCTTGACATCCCGCGACCGGCACCGATACTGACGTTCGGCTCGATATCACTGGGCCCCTTCGAGAGGAAGACCTATGTCCTTGCGCGTCGTCGCGACGATCACCGCCGTACCCGGGTCGGAGCAGCTGCTGAGCGATGGGCTCGTCGAGCTCGCTGCGGCCACCCGAACCGAAGCGGGTTGCGAGTCCTACGAGCTCTACCGTTCGGTCGTCGACCAGGCGGTATTCATCACCGTCGAACAGTGGACCGATCAGGACGCCTTGGATGCCCACATGCAGACCCCTCATATGCACGCGGCGCTGGCCGTGGTGGGGGACAAGCTGGCCGCCCCGCCGGCGATTCACCCGCTCGAGCCGCTGTCCTAACCAGCCTGGCGTTTCTCTCCCCCCGGGGTTGTCGGACGTGCGTCAGCCGGTGCGCCGCGCGAATTCGAGGAGCGCGGTGAAGTCGGAGGTGCTGTCGGCTCGTCGGAGTGCGGTCAGGTAGTCGGCCCGGAGGTTAGTGGGGTTGGTGAGTTCTGCCCCTCCCCACGTGAACGGTTCGACGTGTAGATCGATGAGCAGGAGGTCGGTGGCCAGGCGGGCATGCCTGCCGTTGCCATTGGCGAACGGGTGGATGAGGACGAGCCGGTGATGAAAGCGGATGGCGAGCTCGTCGGCGGGATAGGCGAGGTTCCTCCCGTCGCCGATTTGGGCCTCGATGTCGTCGCAGAGGCTGCGCAGCGCGACGGGGACCTGGTGGGGATCGATGCCGATGTTCGTCTCTCGTTTACGCAGCGCGCCAGCCCAGGACCATACGTCGCCGAGCAAACGCCTGTGTAGGTTTTGCAGCCCGGTGTCGCGTAGATACCAAAAAGAAGGTCGTCGGGTCCTGGACGCCCAGAGTCGTCCGCGCAGGATGTTC
Organism: Actinomycetota bacterium; assembly: GCA_030853265.1. Taxonomy (GTDB): domain Bacteria; phylum Actinomycetota; class Actinomycetes; order Mycobacteriales; family Jatrophihabitantaceae; genus Jatrophihabitans_A. The sequence continues at coordinate 6,328 of JALYVK010000047.1, read as the reverse complement.
TCCGCTTCGGCCTGATTCAACTCGCCTTGGGTGGTGATCCATGATGGCTTGAGGCCCTGGACATCTTCGGTGGTGAGCGGTGTGGCCCCGTCTGGCTGGTCGCCGAACGGGGTCACTTCCACAACCTTCCGGAGTCGACTAGGCGCCGCAGCTCTTCAACGACGACCTCGTCGTCGACCTTGGCGCTCTGCGCCTCCAGGTCCATCGCACGCGATACCGCTCGCAGCTGATCGCTCATCTTGGCCTGTGCTTGCCGCGTCACGATGTCGCCCAAGCTGCCCCCGCGGGGGATCAGCGCGTACACCAGGTCGCACCCCATCGCCTCGGCTGCGCGTTCCAGAGTGTTCAGGCGTATCCGGTGCTCGCTTTCGGAGCGTTCGAGGTCGCTCACGCTGGCTTGGGTCACCTGAAGACGTGCTGCAAGGTCGGCGGCCGACATTCCTAGCGCATCGCGGACAGCGCGGATCCAGCCACGAGGAGGCGAGGTGAACGCTGCGGCCGGAGGCAGTTGGCTAAGACGTTGGTCCAGAGCCCGTCGAGCCGCACGTGACTGTGTTGATCTCATGGTTGTAACCTCTAGTTTTCGACTGAGCCAGTGGTTATAACCATTTATACCACGTGAAACATCGGTTATAACCATTGGTCTTACTACTAAAGTAAAGGTTATAACCTGTGATTGGGCTTCGCTCAAGGTTCAGGAACGGCCCTTGTCCTCGCGCACTTCCTCAGATAGTCTGTGCGCAGACCATCTACGTACGGAGGAAAAATGTGGACTACGGAATACACGCTGACCACCGACGTGAGCCCGGAGGCGCTCTGGCAACTCTTGAGCGACGTCGACGGGTGGGGCGCCTGGAACGACGGGATAGAGACGATCGCATTGGACGGTCCGCTCGCCGTCGGCACCACCTTCCGGATGAAGCCGCCGGGTGAGGACGCGCTGACCAGCACGATCGTCGAGCTGGAGCCGAATCGACTGCTCACCGACGTGACCGAGCTGGGCGAGCTGGCCATCCGGGTCGTGCACCGGCTGGAGCCGGTGGCGGGCGGCGGGACGTCGATCACCTACCGAGTTGAGGCCAGCGGACCCGCCGGTGAGGAGGTCGGCAAGGCGGTCTCGGCGGACTTTCCGCAGGTCATCGCCGCCCTGGCCGCGGCCGCAAGCACTGCGGGCGCCCGGTAATGGCTGCCGCGACTCCGGTGGCGCCGGCCTGATGATCGAGCAGCCAGAAGAGAGTCCCGGTTTCTTGCTATGGCACCTCACGCTGCGATGGCAGCGCGAGGTCGCGGCGGCGCTCAAGCCACTCGGGCTCACCCACGTTCAGTTCGTCCTGCTTGCCAGCACCTGGTGGCTCAACACGCACGACCAGCAACCGACCCAGGTCGCTCTCGCCGCTCAGGCAGGCACCGACGTCAAGATGACCTCGCAGGTCATCCGGACCTTGGAGACCAAGGGCCTGGTCACCCGCGATGTCGATGCCGCCGATACCCGGGCCCGTCGCCTCGTCGTCACTGCCGCCGGCGCAAGCCTGGCGCCGAGGGCCATTGAGATTGTGGAGGCAGTGGACCGCGCGCTGCTGAAGCCACTGTCGCCGACCGCTGAACGTGCCTTTACCGACGGGCTGCGCAGGCTCCGGTGGGCAACCTGAGCGTCGACTCCCGCTAGCGCAACGGAAACGGTGCCGGTGCGTGTCATTGATCAGAAGGCCATCGCCTGGTGGCGATGATGATGATCTTGACGGGGAGCGGAGTGATACTGGTGGCGGTCGAGTCCGAGGATGGCAACAGCGGCGATGATCTTGTCGCCGCGGTCAGCAGGCGGGGCGTGTTGTGGGGTGCTGTGGCGATGATGACGCTGGCGGTGGCCGGCTGCGACGAAGGTGGGCCTGCTCGTCCGGCCAGGGCTTCGGGACCGGCGTCGGAGTCGAACACGCCCGGGCCCGCACGCCCTGGGGTGGCCGGCGGACCGGCGACCTCGGCACGGGTGAGCCGCACCGGGCCGGGTGCGGTTGGTTCCAGGCCGACGCGGCCGGGACGCAGGGGCGGCCAACCGTCCCGGGGTGGACCGCAGTTCCGGGCTGAGCCGTACGGTCCGGCGGACTCGCCGGTACGTTCACTCGGCGACTATGTAAGGCGCACTCCGGGCGCTGCGGCGTTCGCGCACAACGCGGTGATGTTGACGATCGATGACGGTCCAGATCCGGTGTGGACGCCGAAGATCCTGCGGCTACTGGCTAAATACGACGTGTCAGCCACGTTCTGCATCATCGGCACCCAAGCGCTCGCCCACCCGAAGCTGGTGAAAGCAGGGGTGTCCGAGGGCCATCACCTGGCCAATCACACCCACACCCATCCGCTCGGGCTCACCCGCATGTCGCACGCCGCGATGTCCGGACAGATCATCGACGCCCAGGACGCGATCGTGCGAGCCAGCGGATTCACCCCGCGTCAGTTCCGCTCACCCGGCGGCAGCTGGTCCCCGGCGATGATGGCCCTCACCAGAGCCCACGATCTGCTCGCAATTGACTGGGATGTCGATCCCAGGGACTGGTCCCGTCCAGGCACCACCCAGGTCGTGGCGGCGATGCTCGCCGCTCAGCCAGGCGACGTGCTGCTGTGCCACGACGGTGGCGGTGACCGCTCCCAGACCTACACCGCGCTGAAGACGGTGCTGCCTCGTCTGAAAGCTCGCGGTCTGCAGTTCGTCACGCTTCCGTGTCCGCAACCAGCCACCAGATAGCCGGGCTTGCGCAGTCTCACAGCCGGGATCTCAGCACGGCGACCTCGGGATACTGCTCGGGTGGGCCAAAACCGTGCTCGACGAGCCAGCGGACGTTACTCAGGCATCGCAACGACCACCACGCGCGGATGAGGTCGAGGTCGACGTCGCTGCCGTAGCCGGCGATGACGTCGCCAAGGTGTTCCGGGTGCCCGAGCGTGAGGGTGGCGAGGTCGTACAGGGCATCGCCTTGGGCTGCCTCGGACCAGTCGATGACGCCGGTGACCTCGTCATCATCGACGAAGACGTGGTCGACCTGCAGGTCACCGTGGATGAACGCCGGCGTCCACGGCCGCAGTGCAGTCTCGGCGAGCCGGCGGTTGCCTGTGACCACGTCGGTATGAAGGACGTCGTTGGCGAGGAGCCACTCGCATTCGCTGTCGAGGTGGGCTGCGAGCTCGTTGAGGCTCCGGCCGGACCATGGCGGCAGCGGCGCGTCGTGCAGCTTTCGAGCGGCGGCGCCCGCCGCGGCCCACGCCGCCGCCGACGCGGTCGACGGCTGGCCCAGGCGGCCCAGTGCCGTCCCGGAGAGGGCGGCGAGCGCGAGCACGGGCGGCTTGCGCCACACGACTTCCGGTGTCGGGATCGGCGCCATAGCCATCGCTTGGACCTCGACATCGGTATGCGTTTGATCAGCGTCGATCTTCAGGAACACGTCGCCGACGCGCAGGGTCACCCGCTCGTTGTGAGCGACGACAACCTCGACCTCTTCCATGTCGGGCATTCTCGCGGGGAGGAGGATCGACGTCATCCGGTTATCGCCTCACCCGGTCCAGTCCCCTGGGACCGCCCTCAGATTTCGACGATCAGCGTGCTCAACCCTATCCGCCCATCCGCGCCATATCCGTCGAGCGGCGCGTCTACGCGGCCGGTGCAAGGAGTTCTCCGACCGTGCAGCTCGATCCGTGGGCCCGGATAGATCCCGTACCTGCGTTGCATGTCCGCTCTTATGACGACGCAGACAGCGCATCTGTCAACAATGCGACCAGCGCCTCGTGCTGTACGTCGGCCGAGGACCAGAGCTCCTCATCCGAGCCGTCCAGCGCTCTGGCGGCCAGCCCCGCCTTGCTGTCGATCAGATCAGCGATTCTGCTGTCGATGGTTCGCGCGGCGATAATGCGCCACGCGGTGACGGGTTCGGTCTGACCAATGCGGTGGCTGCGGTCGATGGCCTGCGTCTGTTCGGCGTCGGTCCAGGACAGCTCGGCCAGCACGATGTTGGAAGCGACCTGCAGATTGAGACCCACGCCGGCCGCCGTCAGGGAGCAGACCGCGATGGCGACATCCGGATCGTTGACGAAGGCGTCAATGTGTTTCTGCCGCGACGCCGGCGTCTGTCCGCCCCGGATCGAGGAGAAGCGGATCCCCTGCCTGGCGAAGGCCTCCTCCGCGACGTCCATAACATCAACGTGTTTGGCGTAGAAGACCACTTTGCCTGCGCTTCGCGCGAGCTGAGCCGCATAGTCGGCGGCGAGGCCGGCCTTCGCCTGGCCGATGCGTCGCATCATGCTGAACACGTTCTGGCCGGTCTTCGTCGTGCTCGCGTCCTTCTGCTCCCACCTGGCTACCTCGCGTATCAGGCCGTGGTCGATGCCGCTGTCGTCCACTGCGACACCGGAGCGACGGCTCGCCAGTGCGGTCTCGTACCGCGACACCAGCCGCCGAACGAGGGCGCGCTCCGCCGCCCGGATCGACCGGCCGACCTTCTCGTCGAGTTCGACGGGCAGGTCGGCGGTGCGGCGGGCGGGGATGTCGGCAGCCACATCGACTTTGCGGCGACGGACGATGCCGAGGTCGATCACGCACTGGCGAGCGACGGGGTGAAATCCCGGGTCCGCGGGGGTCAGACCGGTTTTCGCGAGGGCATCCATCAGCTCGGCACGCGGCTCGGTCTCATCGATCCAACCGAGGAACTGCCAGATGGCCAGGAAGTCCTCGATGTCGTTGATCAGCGGAGTGCCGGTGAGGGCCATCAGCAAGGGGCGCGACGTGCGGGACCGGATGCGCTCGGAGAGCTCGAGGACGTGCTGGGACCGTTGGGAGGCCTTGTTCTTGATGAAGTGCGCCTCGTCGACGACCATGCCGCAGAAGCCGAAGTCGCCGAACCATCCCACGTGACGGTCGAGCACCTCGTAGTTGACCACGACGATGTCGGCGAAGCCGTCGACCGTGTCACCGTTGCCGTGGACCACAGTGGCCGAGCGGTTCGGTGTCCACAGGCCGACCTCGCGTGCCCAGTTGGTCTTCACGACGGTCGGCACGACCACCAGCAGGGGGTAGGCGTTCGCCGCCTGGGCGGCGAGCAGCGCCTGAGCCGTCTTGCCCAGGCCCGGCTCGTCGGCGAGTAGGAAGGTCCGGTGGCCGGCCGCGGCGGCGGCGACCAGCTGCGCCTGGTGGGGCATCAGCTCCCGGTTGGCCGGCACCCGCACAGGGGCCGGCGCCGGCAGCGTCATGCACGCCGCGGCTCCGCCCTCGGCACGTTCGAACGAGCTGAGGAGCGGGCCCAATAGCTCCCAACCGGCGAGGCGGCGCGGACTGATCGTGCTGGGCCGGGCGGCCGAGAAGTCGGGGGTTAGGAACGGATTGGCCAGCTGCCGAGAAACGACCGACTGCGGCAGGACCCGGCGCTCCGTGCTCGCCGAGGCGGCCGCGGGCTCCGGCGGCGCGACCTTCTCGGGGGCTGGTTCAATACCCGCCGCCGTCAACATGTCCCGCTTGAGCGACCTGGCCGCGTCGGAGACAACGACATCCTCCGCGAGGAGCGCGAGCAGCCCCGGGTCGCGTACCGCGGTCTTCGCGAGGATCGTCGCGATCCCGTCCAGGCGCTTCAGCTGCTCGGCCCGGCTGGCCTGGCTGCCGGTTTGCCTCCCCTGGACTCGGGCGTGCTCCTCGCGTGCAAGCAGCGCGACGACCTGAAACTTCGTGCGCACCGCAGGCGTCACGCGGTGACTCTCGACAGCTGCTTGCACCTCACGCACCGCGCGAGCGAGCACGGCCATGACGTCCTCGGGCCTTCGGACGCGCCGTTGCCTCGGCGAGGCGGTATGGCGAGCACCGACCTGCCGCCGGCCTGATCGAGCCACAGATTCCTCCTCCGAACGCCCCACCCGGTGCCCGGGCACGAAATTTCCGCATACCTGCCCGCGGTCGAACAAGGAATGTTCGCCAGAAGAGCCCGGAGCGACTGCTCCGGAACGCCGCTGGCCTCACCACACTCCGCGAGATCGACACGCGGGGGCTACGAACCGGCCCACTGCTGGCTTCAGCCGCCAGTCGATTGGGTCGAGTACCCGTCCGACTGGAGGTGTCGCAAGTACGCCATCGTCTCGGCTTGTGACGACGGTGCAGATCCATGCTAGCGCCGGTCGGTCGGGCACGGGCCAGAGGCTGACTAGGTTGGGCGCCCTGCGGCCGTCCTGCGGAACTCGGTTACGCCGATCTTGACCAGCACCTCGCCCGGGCCGGGATCATCCAGTTCCAACCGGGTCAACTGGAACGGTCCTCTGGCAGAGCGACGGTTATCTGAGCGCTCATGGGGTCGTCCTCGGC
>JALYVK010000164.1 GCA_030853265.1 Actinomycetota bacterium | reverse complement strand
CCCACCGAACACACTCCTACAGGCCTTCCATGGGGTGTGACGATGTATGGGCCGGCATTCGCAGACAGCTCCCTGGTCGACATCGGAGCTCGGTACATGCACGAAGAGCCAGCAATCAGGGACCTTCCTTCCTTGCCGAATGGACCGCTCGGCCGAGCCGGCGGACGGCAGCTTGTCGTCGTCGCTGGAGCACACCTCCGTGGAGAGCCCCTCAACCACGAGCTGCTGTCGCTCGGGGGACGTTTCGTTGAACAGTCCGCTACGGACGCTGCATACCGCTTCTACGCACTGTCCACCGACCCGGTCAAGCCCGCCCTCGTTCGGAGTAGCGGCGCGGGCGTTGAAGTAGAAGTCGAACTATGGTCGCTCGACGCAGACGGCTTCGCTGGGCTCATTGCAGCAACAGCCTCTCCGATGGCCATTGGAGAGGTCACCCTGAACGACGGAAGGTCATTGCCGGGGTTCCTCTGCCAGCCGTACGCCCTCGAGGACGCTCGTGACATCACGCAATACGGAGGATGGCGCGCCTTCATGGCAAGCTCAACGACTCCCGGCCGATAGAGCGCATCCGGCTGTCTGGTCATCGACGTGCGTCCAGGAGTCACCCGACTGTCGTCCCTCGCCGACGTTCGCCCGGCGGGTGACCCCGAAGCCAGGGCAGCCGCCGACAGCGACCACCTTTGGCCGTATTGCGGTGGTCGTCAGGCTTTGCGATCTCGAGCCGGCCGGCGACACAAGGCGGCGTAGGCGTGCGTCATCTCGAGGTCGAACAGGGCCGGGCAATCGGAGAGCGGTAGGGGAACGTGGGCGAGCAGCTCGAGGGTGATGGCCCCGTGCAGCTGGGCGTAGGTGATCAGACAGGCGGCGAGAGCACCGTCGGGAAGATCCGCCAGGTTCGCGTCCCCTTCCCGCCACGCCGCCAGCTGCCGGCGTAGGGAGGGGGGTGCGCCCGCCTCGATGCGGCCCGTGTCGATCTCGTCGATGGCGACAGCCCCGCGCATGATGGAGAACAGGACGGCGACGACGGCCTGAAAGGCGTGCAGCTCCCCGATGGCCACGATCCTCCCGGCGTTGTGGCCGTAGAGCAGCTGGTACTCCGACGGTTGGCGGAGGGCCCAGGCCCGGTGGGCCCGACACACGCCGAGCCACTGGTCAGCCGGCGGGCGGGAACGCACCTCGTCGTAGGCCGTTCGCAGGGCTTCGGCGAGCGAGGCGAACCCGTCGACGATCAGGGCTTGGAGGAGGGCCTGGCGACTCGGGAAGTAGTAGTGCACGGCCGATGCGGTCATGTCCAGGTGCCGGGCGATGGCGCGCATGGAGATCTCCGTCGGCCCGCCGTCGGCGAGCTGGGCGCGGGCCGTGGCCTTGATGTTGTCGACCGTCTCGGTTCTGCGACGATCCCGCCGAGTCGCCATCAGCCCACCATGACCGACAAGTTGAGCACGGTCAAGTTTTTGATCACTTGCCACAACAACCGATTCGCCGGAGACTCGCGACCATGCCAGACGTCAACGAAGAAGGTACGGGTTCGGCCACCCGATTGCCGGGGCGCGACGAGCCCGCGGCTGCGGGCAGGGTGCACGGACGGCGGTGGGCGATCCTCGCCGTCCTGTGCCTGAGCGTGTTCCTCGCCCTCGTCGACAACACGATCGTCAACGTGGCCCTGCCCTCGATCAGCAAGCAGCTCCATGCTGCGACGAGCGACCTGCAGTGGATCGTCGACGCCTACTCGCTCGTGTTTGCCGCCTTCCTGCTGGTGGGTGGGAGCCTGGGCGACCGCTACGGGCGGAAGGGCGCCCTCCAGGTGGGGCTGGTGGCCTTCGGTGGCTTCTCGGCCTTCGCCGGCCTCTCGGTCAGCACCGACGTTCTCATCGTGGCCCGCTGCCTGATGGGTCTGGCCGCGGCCCTGATCTTCCCCGCCACCCTGGCCATCCTCACCAACACCTTCACCGACGCCAGGGAGCGATCGGCGGCGGTGGGGATCTGGACCGGGATCACGGGGCTCGGTGTCGCTCTCGGGCCCATCACCGGCGGGATCCTTCTCCAGCACTTCTCGTGGAGCTCCGTCTTCTTCGCCACCGTGCCCATCGCCGTGGTAGCCCTTGCCCTCGGCACCTGGCTCCTGCCCACCAGCCGCGATCCGGCCGCCCCCCGCCTCGACCTGGTCGGCTTCGCCCTGTCGATCGCCGGCGTGGCCGCAGTCGTCTACACGACGATCGAGGCGCCGACGCGCGGCTGGGCGGATCCCGTGACCCTGGCCGGCTACGGCGCCGGGGTGGCCCTGGTGGTCGCGTTCGCCGTCTGGGAGCGCCGGGTCGACGAGCCGATGCTCGACGTCACCCTGTTCCGCAACATCCGCTTCAGCGCCGCCAGCTTCTCCATCGCCGCCGCCTTCTTCGGCCTGTTCGGCTTCATCTTCCTGATCACCCAGTACTTTCAGCTGGTCCACGGCTACAGCCCCCTCTCGGCGGGTGTGCACACCCTCCCCTTCGCCATCGGTGTCGGGGCAGCGGCGCCGTTCGCGCCGGTCTTCGCCCGCCGGCTGGGCACCAAGGCGGTGGTGCCCGCCGGCCTCGTGCTGATGGGCGCCGGCTTCTTCGTCGCCTCCACCCTCGGGAGCACCTCCTCGTTCTTCGGCCCCGTCATCGTCTCCATGGTGTTGATGGCGGTCGGGCTGGGCCTGGTCACCGCCCCGTCGACCGACGCCATCCTCGCCGTGCTCCCACCAGGCAAGGCGGGCGTCGGCTCGGCCGTCAACGACGTCACCCGAGAGCTCGGCGGGACCTTCGGCGTCGCCGTGGTCGGTGCCGTGTTCTCCTCGGTCTACGGCCCCCGCCTGGTCCTGCTCCTGCACGGTTCGGGCCTGCCCGGCGCCGCCCTCGCCGCCGCCCGCCGGTCGCCGGCCGCCGCCCTCCAGGTGGCAGGGC
>JALYVK010000006.1 GCA_030853265.1 Actinomycetota bacterium | reverse complement strand
GTTCGGCCCGGCACTTGCCGAGGCGGGCCTGCTCGCCGGGCGCGGTGACGCGCCAGAGGCGGCGTTGGCCGGTGAACCGGCGCTGGCTCCGCTGGCCGTCGCCTGCGGGTTGGTGAACCGGACCGGCGCATCCTTCGCGGACCTGCTGGCCGGGGTTCGCGTTGAACTCAGCACGGATCGGTCCACTCGCCGGAGCGTCCAGGCCGCGGTCAGCGGGCCGCGCAGTTCGGCAATGCTGCTGGCGGTCCTGCCGGTGGTGGGATTGGCGATGGGCGCCGCGATGGGTGCGGATCCCGGCCGGGTGCTGCTGCGGACCCCGGTTGGCCTGGTGGCACTGACCATCGGGGTGCTGCTGGACCTGTCCGGCGTGCTGTGGACGTTGTTGCTGACCCGGCCACGGCAATGCTGAGCGTCCGGTCGGGACGGCGGTCACCGTGACGGCGGCGGTGAGCTGGTTGGTTATGGCCGCCGGCGTCGTCCTGCTTCGAGGCAGGCCGAGCCGCCGCGCGGTCGGAATCAGACTGCCGAAACGCCCCCTGACGGTCGGTGACCTGTCCGCCAGTGACTTCTCCGATGGCGACACAGCGGCCGGCGATTTGTCGCATGGCGACGTGGCAGCCGGCTCGTCTGATGGCGAGGTGACGGTCGGTGACTTGTCCGACGGCGATGTGGCAGTCGGCCGAGGTGCTGCCAGCGGCGCGCAGCAGTCGTCATCGAAGCTGCTACCGCTCGCGGCCGGCACGGCCATCGCGGCAGCGTTTGCAGTACTCGGCGGCCGGATCGGCCTGATCGCCGCCGCGCCAGCAGCTATCGCGGTGATCTTGCTGGTGCGCCGGATGCTGGCCGCGGTGCCGGTCGCCGGCCCGGACCGGCGTTCGGTGGCGTTCGTGCTGGACCTCATCGCCTGCGCACTCAGCGCGGGAGCACCGCCAGAGCTTGCGCTGGCCGGCGTGTCCTCGCAGGTAGCGAGACACGGCACCGAGAGCATGCGGCAGGCCATGGCGCCGCTACAGCTCGTCGGACGGCTGCTCACCCTGGGTACCGAGCCAACACAGGCGTGGTCGGTGCTCGACGCCACGCCCACAACGGCGGCGGTCGGCGCGGCCGGTCGCCGCTGCGCGCACAGCGGAGCCCGGCTTGCCGGCGCCCTCACTGAGACGGCAGCCGACCTTCGCGAGCAACACCGGGCCGAGGCGATCACCCGCGCCGAGCGAACCGGTGTCTGGGCGTTGTTGCCGCTGGGGTGCTGTTTCCTGCCGGCCTTCGTGTGCCTTGGCGTGCTTCCGGTAGTTGTCGGTGTCGCCGGTCAGGTATTCGCCAGCTCATCCTGATCGAGCACCCTTTCACGGCGTACTGGGCGCAGCCCCGGGCTGGCTCAGTCTTCGGAATGTGCATGTAAAGAAGGCAGATTCACCACGATTGCCTCCTGAGTACTGCGAGCTATGACGACGACGGCCTCGATCTCCGGGTGATTGTTCTCCTCCCGGTGCGGGGTGTACGGCGGCACGAAGATGTAGTCACCGGGACCGGCCGAGATCCGGTGCTCCTGCCGGGATTGCTCGTCGAAAAAGACGAATTCCGGATTTCCGGACACCACGAAGATCGCGGTCTCAGCCTCGCCGTGGTGATGATCTCCTGAACGCATCTGGGGTTTCACGTGAGTCTGGCCCATCCATAGCCGCTGCGATCCGACCTTGGCATTGCTGATCGCGGCGAAACGCTGCATGCCGGAGGTCTGGGCGGTCTCGGCATCGACAGCGCTTGCCGGTACGTGCCGCAGCGGTGGGTGAAACCCTTCGCTCGACGCATGGTCGTCCACTGAACTCATCCCGTCACGGTACGGCAGCGAGGCACCGTCCACAGGCCGGCCGGTTATCCACAATCTGGGAGCGAGGCCGCTGCGACCGCGGCCGGCTGACAGGCTCGAACGAGGACCTCGACTCCGAGGTGGACCGATCGAGAGGATCAGCAATGGGCAGATTTCATAGGATGATTCGAGGTTTCAGGTGGCGTCTGTCGCGGCCGGTATCCGACGAGGGAATGACCACTGCCGAGTACGCCGTCGGTACGGTGGCGGCAGTTGCGTTCGCGGCGGTGTTGTTCAAGGTCGTGCAGAGTGCCGAGGTGCAGGCGGCCCTGTCACACATCGTCACCTCGGCGCTCAATGTTTCGCTGTGACGCCATTCCCAGGGTGGCCACCGCATCCTCGTGGTCAACGGTCGGGATGGCCGGCTGGCCCGCTACGACTACTGAAGTGGGTTCGATCGGGCCGGCACCGGCTAGTCGACGATCGCGGCATGGTGACCGCCGAAACGGCAATGGTGCTACCGGTGCTGGTTGTGCTCGCACTCGCCGGGGTGGCCGCAATCGGAGTTGCGCAGGCTCGGATCCGCTGTGCCGATGCCGCCCGCGAAGCAGCTCGCAGCATCGCGCGCGGCGACTCCGGATCGTCCGATCGGCTTGCCAGAGCCGCGGCGGGCCGTCCGGTCAGTCTGTCGAGCGGCGCGGTTGGCGGCGATACCGCTGTCACCGTCCGAGTCAGCCTGCGCCCGCTCAGCTGGTTGCCGCCGATCACCGTCACCGAGACGGCGGTGGTGGCGACCGAGCCCGAAGCTGGGTCCGGTGCCGAGCCCGGTGGCGGTGGCCCATGACCAGCCGGCCGGCCGAAATCGTCCGGGAGCTCCGCCGAGCTGTCGGTTACCGGGGCTCAGAGCGAGGCTCGGCCACCATCTGGGTGCTCGCCCTGGCCGCCATGATGATGGCCCTCACCATGGCAGTGGTCCTTCGATCAACCGCCGTGCTGGCCCGGCATCGAATGGAACGGGCAGCGGATCTCAGCGCGCTGGCCGCCGCCGACCGGATCGGTGGCACCGGTGATCCCTGCGCAGCCGCGGTACGAATAGCGGGCGAAAACGGTGCTCGGCTGGTCGAATGCTCGCTCGAGCTGGACGCATCCGGGCGCAGTGGCACCGTTGCGATCGTGCTCAACAAGAGCATTGGCCTGCCGGTGATCGGGGTCCGAACGGTCACCGGGCGAGCACGTGCGGGGCGATTGCCGCCACCGAACTCGACGCATCCTCCGTAACTTGTCCAACGTCCTAGTAGACCGATTAAAGTTCTTTATTCAGTAAAGGTGGAAAGAAGCTGAGTGCACAGCTCTTTCCAACGAGGCGAGAATCGGCGACTCGGCCTATGGCACGATGATGGTTGTTAGATGCATGTCAGGGGTCTCGAATCGTCGTTGAGGCGGGAAGCCCGCCTGCAGAGGTTGGAGCTGAGAGGGGCCGTCATGGACCTGAGCTTGAGCGAGCACGCCATCGATCAGCACGTCATTCTCGAAGTGCGTGGCGAGGTTGATGTTCACTCCGCCCCACAGCTACGCGACCGGCTGATCGAGGTTTTCGACGCAGGCAAGAGCTCCGTGGTGGTGGATCTCAGCTGGCTCTCGTTCATCGATTCGACCGGCCTCGGCGCACTGGTCGCCGCACGCAATCACGCGAACAACCTGCAGGCGTCGCTGCGACTGGTCTGTAAGACCGAGCGACTACTGAAGGTCTTTCGGATCACTGGGCTACACGAGGTCTTCCAGATCTATCCGACCGTCGCGCTAGCGACTGACCCGAGCTGATAGGGCCCCGCCGTCGCGCTAGCGACTGACCCGAGCTGTGGGGCCCGGGTTTCGTCGGCCGGGGCCCCCCGGTCGGTGGCTGGCCCGGGCGCTCCGCAACGCTGAAGGCTTCCAATCCGCAACGCTGGGCCCATCCAATCTGCAACGCTCGGCCCTTTCAATCCGCAACGCTGAGCGCTTCCAGTCCGCAACGCTCGGCCCATCCAATCCGCAACGCTGAGCTCTTTCAATCCGCAACGCTCGGCGCTGCGTGCCTGCCGCTCGCCGGTCTCGAGCCATCCCAAGCAGCGCCGCTAGCCGGGGCATGTCGGGCGGAATTCATCCTATAACGGTGTTTTCCGGCGCTGAGTGACCCCGGCCACGCGCGAATGCGGGGTACGTCCCATAGACTCCGCGCAGCCGCTACGACAGCGAACTGCCGCGCCTGCTTACTCGCCCGCGACGGGCGATCCGTCGCGTCCATTCTGTCGGGCGATTCGTCAACAGGACCTCGATGGCTGAAGGAGTACTGCGTTATGGCTTTGTCCCATCCGGCGCTAGCCGCTCAGACGAGAGAGGTCGTTGCTTCGTCGGCGTTCTCCTCGGGCGACAAGGGGCTGGTCGTGGTGATCGGCCTGGTGGCCCTCATCGCGCTGGCCTTCTCGTTCGTCCTGTTCCGCGAGGTACTCGCCGCGGACCAGGGCACCCCGAAGATGATCGAGATCGCCGAGGCGGTCCAGGAAGGTGCTCAGGCCTACCTGAAGCGCCAGTTCCGGACGCTGTCGGTCGTCGTCGTGGTGGTCTTCCTGCTGCTGTTCGCATTGCCGGCCGATGACGCCGGCCAGCGAATCGGACGTTCGATCTTCTTCCTGATCGGGGCCGGCTTCTCCGCCGCCATCGGCTACTACGGCATGTGGCTGGCCACCCGGGCCAACCTCCGGGTCGCCGCGGCGGCCAACACCGAAGGACGCGAGCGGGCCATCCGGATCGCGTTCCGGACCGGCGGCGCTGTTGGCATGGCGACGGTCGGGCTCGGCCTGCTCGGCGCCTCGGTGGTCGTGCTCGGCTACACCAACGGCGCTCCGAAGGTTCTCGAGGGCTTCGGTTTCGGTGCGGCAACGCTCGCCATGTTCATGCGTGTCGGCGGCGGTATCTTCACCAAGGCCGCTGACGTCGGTGCTGACCTGGTCGGCAAGGTCGAGGCCGGTATCCCCGAGGACGACCCGCGCAACGCCGCCACCATCGCCGACAACGTCGGTGACAACGTCGGTGACTGTGCCGGGATGGCCGCGGACCTCTTCGAGTCCTACGCCGTGACCCTGGTTGCCTCGCTGATCCTCGGCTCGGTGGCCTTCGGAACCAAGGGCTTGCTGTTCCCGCTGATCGTGCCGGCAATCGGCGTCCTTACCGCGATCATCGGGGTATTCATCACCCGCGCGCGTCCGAACGAGGGCGGCCTGACCACCATCAACCGCAGCTTCTACATCTCCGCCGGTATCTCGGTGGTGCTGTGTGCGATCGCCGCGTTCACCTACCTGCCGACGAAGTTCTCCAAGCTCAAGGGCGTCGGCGTCGACATCGACGGGACCGACCTGTCCAACCATGCAGGTAACCCGGCGCTGATCGCCATCATCGCGGTGCTGATCGGCATCGTGCTGGCCGCCGTCATCCTGTGGCTGACCGGCGTCTACACCGGCACCGAGGGCAAGGCCGTCCAGGACGTCGGAAAGTCCTCGCTGACTGGCGCCGCCACCGTCATCCTGGCCGGTATCTCGGTCGGCTTCGAATCGGCCGTCTACACCGCGATCGTGATCGCGGCCGCCGTGTTCGGCGCCTTCCTGCTCGGTGGCGCCTCGGTGTCGGTCGCGCTATTCGCAGTCGCGCTGGCCGGTTGTGGCCTGCTCACGACGGTCGGTGTCATCGTCGCGATGGACACCTTCGGCCCGGTCTCGGACAACGCGCAGGGCATCGCGGAGATGTCCGGCGACGTCAGCCCCGAGGGCGCGCAGATCCTCACCGAGCTCGACGCGGTCGGCAACACCACGAAGGCCATCACCAAGGGCATCGCAATCGCGACCGCGGTGCTCGCCGCGACCGCACTGTTCGGCTCCTACCAGGACGCGATCGGCCAGGCGGTGGACAAGTACAAGACGGCCGGCAAG
Source organism: Actinomycetota bacterium (assembly GCA_030853265.1). Lineage (GTDB taxonomy): Bacteria > Actinomycetota > Actinomycetes > Mycobacteriales > Jatrophihabitantaceae > Jatrophihabitans_A. The sequence continues at coordinate 75,816 of JALYVK010000006.1, read as the reverse complement.
GTCTCGACGTTCGTGCAGAACTCCTTCACCAACACGATCGTCAGCCCGAACACCCTGGTCGGCGTGATCATCGGTGCCGCGGTGGTCTTCATGTTCTCCGGCCTCGCGGTCAACGCGGTGTCGCGGGCCGCCGGCGCGGTGGTGTACGAGGTTCGCGCCCAGTTCCGCAACCATCCCGGCATCATGGATGGCACCGAGCGTCCCGAGTACGGCCGAGTGGTCGACATCTGCACCCGGGATTCGCTGCGCGAGCTGATCACCCCCGGCCTGCTCGCGGTGATGGCACCGATCGCGGTCGGTTTCGGGTTGGGCGTCGGCCCGCTCGCCGGCTACCTCGGTGGAGCGATCGCCACCGGCACCCTGATGGCGGTGTTCCTGGCCAACTCCGGTGGCGCCTGGGACAACGCGAAGAAGCTGGTCGAGGACGGCATCCACGGCGGCAAGGGCTCGCCGGCACACGAGGCCACCGTCATCGGTGACACGGTCGGTGACCCGTTCAAGGACACCGCGGGCCCGGCCATCAACCCGCTGATCAAGGTGATGAACCTGGTGTCGGTGCTGATCGCGCCGGCCGTCGTCCAGCTCTCGATCGGCAAGAGCGCCAACGGTCCGGTCCGGATCATCGTCGCGCTGGTCGCGGTCGCGATCATCGTGGCCGCCGTCGTCATCGCTAAGCGGCGGGCCTCCTCGCTCAACGATGACCCGGAGACTGCCGCGCATCCCGCAGCCGTCGGCAGCTAGCAGCAACACCTCTCGATGCCCCCGAGTGCCTCCCGGCGCTCGGGGGCGTCGCTGTCTGCGGGCCCCGAATCAGCGGGTCGGAGCATCGGCCGAACGGTCCGTCCCTACCTCCCCGGATGCGCGGTCGGGTACGACAGAATCAGGACGTGCAATTTTCGCTGTTCGGGGCCGAGGCTGCCGATCCGGTAATCGAGGATCTGGACGGCCTGCTGATTGCCGGCGGCGACTGGGTGCGTACCGAGCAGGATTCGGCCGCCAGGCTGTCGGTGCTGGTTGCCGATCAGTGGCGTGCCACCGCGCTGCAGGCCGAGCTGTTCGACCGATCGCTGGCCTCCGATACCGCGGCTGCCCCCGGTGGCCTGATCGCGGTCCGTACCGAGATCACTCAGCTGCTCGTCGCGCAGGCTGCCCGGTGGACCCGCGGCGCGTCGCTGCGGATGCCGACCGACCTGATCCTCAGCGCGTCCGGGCTGCGGTTGTGGGCGATGGCGGCCGGCCGGTCCGAGGATGCCGGCTACCTGCTAGCGATGACCGATCCGGACGGGCCGCTGCACCGGGCGGCCGGCGGCCAGCTGGCGAAGCTCGGGGTGGCGGCGGTCGACGTCGGGATCCGGGGCGGCCCGGGCTGGCGGATCACCTCGGCGAAGCGGCTCCGCCGATTGGCCGAGTTGCTGGGCGAGCCGCCACCAGGAGCCGGCACAGACTGGCCCACCGGCTAGCCGCGCGTTCGCTGCACACGCCCGCCGAACACGGCGATGGACCGGTACCGGCTAGATTCCGATCATGGAAATCGGTATTCATCCGACAGTGGTGGTGATGGGCGTATCCGGCAGCGGCAAGACCACGGTCGGGTTGGTGCTGGCCCACCAACTCGGGGTGCCGTTCGCCGATGCCGACGATTTCCACTCGGCCGAAGCCAAGGCGAAGATGGCGGCCGGGCACCCCCTCACCGATGCCGACCGCGCGCCGTGGTTAGGCCGACTTGCCGACTGGCTGGCCGGCGAGTCGGCAGGTTGCGTGCTCGCCTGCTCTGCCCTGAAACATCGCTACCGCGAGGTGCTGCGAACCAAGTCACCGAAACTGTGCTTTCTGCACCTGGTCGGCGATCCGGCGGTGGTAACCGAGCGGGTGGGGCACCGAACGGGGCATTACATGCCGGCTGTCCTGGTCGATTCGCAATATGCCGACCTCGAGCCGCTGGCGCCCGATGAGTTCGGCGTCGCGGTGGACTTCACCCTCGGCCAGGAGCAGATCGTGGAACGGTTTCTGAAGGAGGTCCAATGAACGTCCAGTTGTTGGCGGCCGGCACCTCGGGTAGCCAAGACACCCGGCTGATCACGGCTGCGCTGGTCGGGATCGCGGTGATCATCGCGCTGATCACCTTCCTCAAGCTCAATCCGTTTCTCAGCCTCACCATCGGGTCCGTGCTGGTGGGCGCGATCGCCGGCCTTGGTCTGGACAAGACCGTCACCAGCTTCGGTAACGGGGTCGGCAGCACCGTTGCCAGCGTCGGAACCCTGATCGCGCTCGGTGCAATCTTCGGCAAGCTGCTGGCCGATTCCGGCGGTGCCGACCAACTGGTCGACACCATCGTCGGCCGGTCCACCGACCGAACGCTGCCCTGGGCGATGGCGCTGGTCGGCATGATCATCGGGTTGCCGATGTTCTTCGAAATCGGCCTGGTGTTGTTGATGCCGGTGATCTTGCTGGTCGCGCGCCGGTCCGGCTTGCCGCTGATGCGGATCGCCATCCCGGCACTGGCCGGCCTGTCCGCGATGCACGGGTTCGTGCCGCCGCACCCCGGACCGTTGGCGGCGGTCGGGGCCCTGCACGCCGACCTCGGCCTGACGCTGGCACTCGGCGTGGTGGTCGCGATTCCGTGCGTGATCATCGGTGGCCCGCTGTACTCGATCGTGGCGGCGCGCTGGGTGGACGTTCCGGTGCCGGACCTGTTCACCGGTGTCGAGGAGCCCGCCAACGCCGAGCCCGCGAGCACCGGCAGCTCGGCTGAGGTCGCGGTGCGCCGTCGGCCGAGTTTCCCGGTAACCCTGGCGACGGTGCTCACCCCGGTGGTGCTGATGCTGGCCAAGGCGATCGCCGATGTGGTGGACCAGAACGGTAGCGGGGTCGGCAAGCGCGCGCTGGACTTCGTCGGTACGCCGCTGGTCGCGCTGCTGCTGGCCGTCCTGCTGGCGATGTACACCCTCGGGGTGGCCGCCGGTTTCGGCAAGCAGCAACTGTCAGAGACGGTGGACGCGGCACTGCCGCCGATCGCCGGGATCCTGCTGATCGTCGCGGCCGGTGGCGGGTTGAAGCAGGTGCTGGTGGACAGCGGGATCTCGAAGATGATCGCGTCCTGGGTGGAAGGTTCCACCCTCTCGCCGCTCTTGCTGGCCTGGTTCGTTGCGGTGCTGATCCGGCTGGCGACCGGCTCGGCGACGGTGGCGACGGTGACCGCGGCCGGCATCCTGCAACCAGTGACTGCCACCCTCAGCAACTCTCATGTGTCACTGTTAGTACTGGCGATCGGGGCCGGCTCACTATTCTTCTCCCACGTTAACGACGCCGGCTTCTGGCTGACCAAACAGTATTTCGGTCTGTCGGTCAGCCAGAACATCAAATCGTGGTCGCTGATGGAGACGGTACTGTCGGTGACCGGAATTGCCGGAGTTCTGGCACTCAGCGTGGTGGTGTGACCCACCTGTAAAGCGAAAGGTTCGCAGAGTGGGGTACCGTCCGCCGCAGCAGTACGCAACATAGTCAGGCCAGCCGATCACACACGGTGATCACAGACAGGGAGTGACTCGTGGCGCAAGCACGCGGGAAAAAAGCGGCCACCGGCAACAAGCTGGTGATCGTGGAATCCCCGGCGAAAGCGAAGACGATCGGCGGTTACCTCGGCGCGGGGTACACCGTCGAGGCGTCTATCGGCCATATCCGCGACCTGCCGCGCAACGCGGCCGACGTGCCCGCCGCCTACAAGGGACAACCCTGGGCCAGGTTGGGCGTGAACACCGAGGCCGACTTCGAGCCGCTGTACGTGATCAGCCCCGACCGCAAGCAGCAGGTCAGCAAGCTGAAGGCGCTGGTCAAGGATGCCGACGAGGTCTTTCTGGCCACCGATGAGGACCGCGAAGGCGAGGCAATTGCCTGGCATCTCGCGCAGACCTTGAAGCCGACCGTCCCGGTTCGGCGAATGGTCTTCCACGAGATCACCCCGGCCGCCATCGCTCGGGCAGTCGCCGAGCCTCGCGATATCGACGCCCATCTGGTCGATGCCCAGGAAACCCGGCGGATTCTCGATCGGCTCTACGGCTACGAGGTCTCTCCGGTGCTGTGGAAGAAGGTGCTGCCCAAGCTGTCGGCAGGCCGCGTGCAATCGGTGGCGACCCGGATCGTGGTCGAGCGCGAACGCCAGCGAATGGCATTTCATACCGCGAATTACTGGGATATCGAGGGTACCTTCGCGCCGGCCGTCCGGAAGGACGGTGATCCGGAGACGTTTGCGGCCACCCTGGTGGCGCTCGGCGACGAGCGGATCGCCACCGGTCGGGACTTCGACGCCGCCACCGGCCGGGCCTCCTCGGAGGTACTGCACCTGGACGAGGCCGGCGCCCGCGGTCTGGCCGCCCGGCTCGAAGGGGTCGATTTCGCGGTCACCCGGGTCGAGGAGAAGCCGTACCGGCGTCGCCCGTACCCGCCGTTCATGACCTCGACGCTGCAGCAGGAGGCCGGCCGCAAGCTGCGCTGGTCCTCGCAGGTAACCATGCGGGTGGCGCAGCGCCTCTATGAGAACGGCTACATCACCTATATGCGTACCGACTCGACGAACCTGTCCGAGACGGCGCTGACCGCCGCCCGGTCGCAGGCTCGCGAGCTGTACGGCGATGCCTACGTGCCGGCCGAGGCGCGGCACTACAGCCGCAAGGTGAAAAACGCGCAGGAAGCTCACGAGGCGATCCGGCCGGCCGGTGATTCGTTCCGGACGCCTGGCCAGCTGGCCTCGGCGCTGTCCTCGGACGAGTTTCGGCTCTATGAGCTGATCTGGCAGCGGACCCTTGCCTCGCAGATGTCGGATGCGGTGGGCACTACGGTCTCGGTCCGGTTGGCCGGCAGCTCGGTGGCCGGCGAGCGGGCCGAGTTCGCCACCTCTGGTCGGACCATCACCTTTCCCGGGTTCCTGCGCGCCTACGTCGAGGACACCGACGACGCCAGCGGTGATTCCGAGGGCCGCGACGACAGCGAGCGGCGGCTGCCGCAACTCGCCCGCGGCGACGAGCTCGCGGCCAGGGCCCTGGAACCGTCCGGCCACTCGACGAACCCGCCGGCCCGCTACACCGAGGCGTCGCTGGTCAAGGCCATGGAAGAACTCGGTATCGGCCGGCCGTCCACCTATGCCTCGATCATGCAGACCATTCAGGATCGCGGCTACGTCTGGAAGAAGGGCGCGGCGCTGGTCCCGTCCTGGGTTGCCTTCGCGGTGATCGCGTTGCTGGAAGGGCACTTCGGCCGGCTGGTCGACTATGGCTTTACCGCATCGGTGGAAAACGACCTCGACTCGATCGCCGGTGGGACCACCTCTCGGGTGGATTGGCTTCGCAAGTTCTACTTCGGTGCCACCGATGCCGAGCGGCTGGTCGAGGACGATTCCCGGATCTCCTCCCAGGGCGGCCTGAAGAAGCTGATTGCCGAGCGGCTGGAAGACATCGACGCTCGCGGGGTGAACTCGATCCAGCTGTTCGGTGCCGACAGCGACGTGATGGTCCGGGTCGGTCGGTACGGCCCGTACGTTCAGCAGGGCGGGGCGGAGTCCGAACGCCGCGCGTCGGTGCCTGAAGACCTGGCGCCGGACGAGCTGACCCGGGAGAAGGTCGAGGAGCTGCTCTCGGCACCGTCCGGCGATGTCGAGATCGGGGTCGACCTGGACACCGGACGGGAGATCACCGGCAAGAACGGCCGGTACGGTCCCTACGTCACCGACGGCGAACGAACCGCATCGCTGTTCAAGACAATGTCCTTGGAAACGCTGACCCTTGCCGAGGCATCCCGGTTGCTGACGCTGCCGCGGGTGGTCGGGGTGGATCCGGCCGCCGACGATGGCAAGGGCGCCGAGATCACCGCGCAGAACGGCCGGTACGGCCCGTACATCAAGCGCGGCACCGATTCCCGATCACTCGAGTCCGAAGAGCAGTTGTTCACCGTCACCATGGACGAGGCGCTGGCAATCTTTGCCCAGCCGAAGCTGCGCGGTCGCCGCGCCGCCGCGGCACCGCCGTTGAAGGAGCTGGGTGTCGACCCGGTGTCGGGCAAGCCGATGGTGGTCAAGGACGGCCGGTTCGGTCCGTACGTGACCGACGGCGAGACGAACGCCTCGCTGCGCAGGGACGATTCGGTGGAAGAGATCACCGACGATCGTGCCTCCGAACTGCTCGCCGATCGGCGGGCTCGTGGTCCGGTGAAGAAGACCACGAAGAAGGCAGCCAAGAAGGCCCCGGCCAAGAAGGCAGCAGCGAAGAAGGCGCCGGCCAAGAAGGCAGCAGCGAAGAAAGTGCCGGCGAAGAAAGCCTGATCTGGGTTTCGGCTGGCTAGCGCTGCTGGAACTCGATCCGGTTGCCGAACGGGTCGAACACGTGGAACCGGCGCACGCCCGGTAGCTCGCCGTCTGCTTGCGCGACTTCATACCCGGACGAGCTCAGCCGGTCGGCCAGCACGTCCAGCGTCGAGACCAGGAACGCCGGATGGGCTTTGCGCGCGGGGCTGAACGGCTCCTGTACGCCCAGGTGCAGTACCGCCGTACCGGCGACGAACCAGCAGCCGCCGCGCGCCGCCAGCGCTGCCGGCTTGGGCAGCTCGGTCATCTCGAGCAGCGAGCCGTAGAACGCGCGAGCCACCGCTTCCGAGCCGACTGGAATTGCTACCTGCACGTGATCGATGCCGGTGATCACCCTGGGCCTCCGGCGGATTTGTGACCGACGACGAAGGTGCGCAGGAACGGGAACACAGTCCCGAAATCTCTTTGTGGATAGGCGGTTCGCAGCAGCTCGCGGTAGGAGAACTCGAACTCGGCCGCATCATCGTCGGACAGCGTGGCCAGTACCGGACGAAGGCCCGTTCCGCGAACCCACTCCAGCACCGGGTCCGGCCCTTGCAGGACATGCAGGTACCTGGTTTGCCAGGCCGTCATCTGCAGGCCGTCGTCGGCCAGGAGGGACAGGTAGTCGGCAACGGGTGAAACGGCATCGGCGTGGCGCAGCACGCCGCTCAGCGAGGCGGCCCAGCGCGGTGATTCGGCCAACTCGCGCATCAGGACGTGCGAGGGTGAGCTGAAGTTGTCCGGCACCGCGAAGGCCAGCCAGCCATCCTGGTTCAGCTCGGTCGCCCAGCGTCGCAGCAGCGCGCCGTGACCGGGAACCCATTGCAGCAAGGCATTGCTGATCAGCACGTCCACCCCGGTGGCGTCGAATTCCGCGGCGTCGGCAAGACGGAAACTGACCCGATCGGAACGGTAGGCCGCCGACCGCTCGATCATCTCCGGTGAGGAGTCCAGGCCGCGCACCGTCGCAGCCGGCCAGCGAGTGGCCAGCGCAGCGGTCAGTTCGCCGGGCCCGCAGCCGAGATCGACCACCGTGCCGGGGGAGTCTGCCCTGATCTGGCCGAGTAGGTCGAAGAACGGCCGGTTGCGTTCGGAGTCGTAGCGGGCGTACTGAGTGGGGTCCCATCGCATCTTTGTAGCCTCTCGTTGTACTCTTGATATCAAGAGAATATACCTTGACGTCGAGATGGTTGCTAGTCTGGTGCGATGACCGATGAAGTCGATGCGATCGTGGCGGCCTGGACCCAGCAACGTCCCGATCTCGACGTCGCGCCGCTCCAGGTACTGAGCCGGATCAGCCGGCTGGCCCAGTTGCTCGACGAGCGACGCAGCCAAGCCTTCGCCGAGCACGGTCTGGCCACCCACGAGTTCGACGTGCTGGCCGCGCTACGGCGGTCCGGGCCGCCCTACGAGCAGACCCCTGGCCAGTTGCTCGAGGCCACCCACGTCACGTCCGGCACCATGACCAACCGGCTCGACCGGTTGGCCGAGCGCACTCTGATCGTGCGGCGCGCCCATCCGGCGGACGGCCGGCAGGTACTGATCAGGCTGACGCCGGCCGGCCGCAAGCGGGTGGACGCGGCGTTCGAGGCATTGCTCGCCTCGGAGGAAGCACTGCTGGACGGCCTGCCCGCCAGCCAGCGGAGCAGTCTGGCGACCGGCCTGCGCCGGCTGCTCAGCCTGACCGACGGCTGAGGCTGCCGGGCAACGAGCGGGCAGAGCTGTCGGCAGTCACCGATAGTCTGTGTCTGCTTGACCGCAAACAATTGCGGCCAGGCAGACACAGCTGAGGAGCAGTCATTCCCGCCGAACCGAGCGCTAGGTCCGCCGAACCCAGCGCTAGCTCCGCCGAACCGGGCGCCAGCTCCGTCGAACCGGGCGCCAGCTCTGTCGAACCGGGCGCCAGCTCCGTCGAACCGGGCGCCAGCTCTGTCGAACCGAGCCCCGGCCTGCTGATCGCCTTCGAGGGCGGTGAAGGTGCCGGCAAGTCGAGCCAGATCACCTTGCTGGCACAGGCTCTTCGCGATGCCGGGCACGGAGTGGTGACCACCTACGAGCCGGGCGCCACCACCGTCGGCAAGCAGATCCGGCGGCTGCTGCTGGAAAGTCACGAGCCGATCGCGCCGCGCAGCGAGGCACTGCTGTTTGCCGCCGATCGGGCCCACCACGTGGCCACCGTGATCCGGCCCGCGCTGGACCGGGGCGAGGTGGTGATCACCGACCGGTTCGTCGATTCGTCGCTGGCCTATCAGGGTGCCGGCCGGACGCTGGCCATCGAGGAGGTCAAGCGGCTGTCCGGCTGGGCCACCGAGGGACTGGTGCCGGACCTGACGGTGCTGCTCGACATCGCGCCCGAGGTCGGCTTGGCCCGGGTTCGCGACCGATCCGGCCAGGCCGGACCGGACCGCCTCGAACGCGAGACCATCGCCTTTCACGGTCGGGTGCGAGCCGGCTTCCTGGCGCTGGCCGAGTCCGAACCGCACCGGTACCTGGTACTCGACGCGGCCCGCCCCATTGACGAGTTGGCCGCCACGATCGCCGGTACCGTTGGGCAGACACTGGCTAACCGGCCGCGCCCGATCGGCGGCGACCGGCCGGCAGGCACCGACCGGGACGGAATGCGCACTCCATGACGGTCTTCGACGCACTGATCGGCCAGGACGCCGCGGTGGCCGAGCTGTCCCGGGCCGCCCAGGCCGCCGCCGATGTGGTGGCCGGCCGGCCGGTGCAACCCGGTGCCATGACGCACGCCTGGCTGTTCACCGGCCCGGCCGGCTCCGGTCGCTCGGTAGCTGCCCGGGCGCTGGCGGCGGCCGTCCAATGCGACAACGCCGAGCCCGGCCTGCGCGGTGGCGATGCCGAGCATGCCGGCGGCGGCGAACCCGGCTGCGGGCACTGCTCGTCCTGCCGGTCGGTGCTGGCCGGCAGCCATCCCGACGTCCGGTCGGTAGTGCCCGAAGGGCTGTCCATCGGGGTCGGCGAGATGCGGGCGGTAGTAGGTTCCGCAGCCCGGCGGCCATCCCTCGGACGCTGGCAGGTGGTGGTCATCGAGGACGCCGACCGGCTCACCGAGGGTGCCGCCAATGCGCTGCTCAAGGCCATCGAAGAGCCACCGGCACGGACCATCTTCCTGCTGTGCGCGCCGTCCACCCACCCCGAGGACGTGATCGTCACCATCCGGTCGCGCTGCCGGGTGGTCAGCCTGCGGATTCCGCCGGCCGCCGCGATCGCCCGGGTGCTGGTCAACGACGGCATCGAGGCAGCCACCGCGGACTGGGCGGCGCAGGCCTCGCAGGGTCACGTCGGACGGGCCCGGCGGCTGGCCCGCGACGACGAGGCCCGGCAGCGACGGGCGGCGGTGCTGGCGATTCCGGCCACCCTGACCTCGCTGAACGCCTGCTTCGAAGCGGCCGATCATCTGGTCAAGGCGGCCGAGGCCGAGGCCCGGGCGCTGACCGACGAGCTCGACAGCAGCGAGACCGAGGATCTGCGGGTTGCCCTCGGCGCCGGCGGCACCGGCAAGGGCGCGGCCGGTGCGACCAGAGGCAGTGCCGGCGTGCTCAAGGAGCTGGAGAGGCGGCAGAAATCTCGCGCGACCCGGCTGCAGCGCGATGCGTTGGACCGGGCGCTGGTGGATCTGGCCAGTTTCTACCGGGACGTGCTACTGGTCCAGGCCGGCGCTCAGGTGCCTGCCGCGCACCCGGACTTCGCCGGCGACGTCAGTGTGGTCGCGCGCTCCATCGACCAGACCGGGACGCTCGGCCGGCTCGATGAAGTGCTGGCCTGCCGAACCGCCATCGACCTGAACGTCAAGCCGAAGATCGCCGTCGAGGCAATGACGGCGGCGCTGCGGCTGCCCTGAGCGCGGCTGCGGCTGCCGCCGACTCCATACCGGGTTAGTCTTCCGACCATGGGGTTGATCTGCGCGGTGACTTTTACCGAACGGGGCCGGTTGTACTACGCCGATCCTGGCTCGCTGACCCCGGCGGTGGGGGATTTCGTGCTGTACCCGACCGAGGACGGCCCCGAGGTCGCGCAGGTGATGTGGGCCGCGCAGTGGACTTCCGAGGACATCGGCGGCCTGCCGCTGCTGGCCGGAATGGCCGCCGCGCCGGAGCTGGCCGCCCTCGAACTCGCCCGGACGAAGCGCGCCGAGGGCCGGGTGGCGGCCAAGCGGCTGATTCGGGAACACAAGCTGCCGATGAAGCTGGTCGGTGTCGATCATGTGCTGTCCACCAACCGGACGGTCATTTACTTCTCGGCACCGCATCGGGTGGATTTCCGTGCCCTGGTGCGTGATCTCGGCGCGACGCTGAAGGGACGGGTTGAGTTGCGCCAGCTGTCGGCGCGCGACGAGGCCAGGGTGATCGGCGGTATCGGTTCGTGCGGTCGCGAGCTGTGCTGCTCGACGTTCCTGGTCGACTTCGAGCCGGTGTCGGTCCGGATGGCCAAGGACCAGGACCTGCCGTTGAACCCGCTGCGGATCTCCGGAGCCTGCGGCCGGCTGATGTGCTGTCTGAAGTACGAGCACCCGCTGTACCAGGATTTTGCGGCCAACGCCCCGGCGATCGGCTCGTGCGTCTCGACGCCCGAGGGGGAGGCAACCGTGGTCGGCCATTCGGTGCCGGCAGAGTCGGTGGTGGTCCGGATGAGCTCGGACGGCCGCCGGTCCAGCTGCGCGATGGCCTCGGTGTGCTCCTCGCGCAAAGCCCACGACACCTTCTATGGTGACGGCACGGTCGGCTCGGCCGACGCCAGCCCACACGGTTCCGGCTGACGTTGTCACAGGTGTTGCTATCCCAAGTTTTTGAGAAACGAAAACCCCGATGTCGTTGTAGTGTCATTCGGCCGACTTAGTCAGGTCGAGTTCAGCTGCGCCTGGTGCGGAAGACCCAACCGCGTAGCAGGACGAACCGCAGCACCGTTGCGGCCAGGTTCGCCGCCACCAGCACGCCAAGCTCCAGCGCCCGGTGTGGCTCGGGCCGCAACAGGTGCAACAGCGCCAACGAGCCGCTGGTGAGCGCCAGCCCGAGCCCGAAGACCGCCAGCCCCTGCAACTGGTGCCGTCCCGCTTTCAGCCTTCCAGATATGCCGAAAGTCAAGCGACGGTTGGCCGCGGTGTTGGCGACCGCGGTGACCAGCAACGCGAACAGGTTGGCACCCTGGGCGCCGAGCGAGCCGCGGCTGAGTACGAACAGCAGCAGGTAGGCCAGGGTGCTCAGCGCGCCGATGGCGGCGAAGCGGACCAGCTGGCGCAACAAGCCCGGTGGCACCTCGGGCGTGCTCGGGGTCAGCGGGTGCCGGCCGAGCTGCGCGCGGATCTCGGCCACCGGCAGCGTCCCGGCGGCGAGTGCGCGGCCGACCCGGGCAACCCCCTTGAGATCCGCGATCGCGGTTGCCAGGATGTCGACCCGGGAGTCCGGGTCGTCCACCCAGTCGACCGGCACCTCATGGATCCGCAGGCCGGACCGCTCGGCCAGTACCAGCAGTTCGGTGTCGAAGAACCAGCCGGTGTCCTCCACCAGCGGCAGTAGCTTGCGGCCGACCTCGGCGCGGATCGCCTTGAACCCGCACTGGGCGTCGGAGAACCGGGTGAGCAAGGTACCGCGCAGAATCAGGTTGTAGCCACGGGAGATCAGCTCCCGTTTGGTGCCTCGAATGACCCGGCTGTGCCGGGACAGCCGAGACCCGATCGCAATATCGGAGTGGCCCGAGATCAGCGGTGCCACCAGCGGTAGTAGCGCATTCAGGTCGGTGGACATGTCGACATCGAGGTAGGCCAGCACCTCCGCCTCGGACGCGCGCCACACCGTGCTCAGTGCCAGCCCTCGCCCCTTCTGCTCCATCCGCAGGTAACTGACCCGGTCGAACTCGCGGGTGAGCCGCATCGCCACCAGCGGCGTCGAATCGGTGCTGGCATTGTCGGCGATGGTGATCACGAACTGGTACGGAAAGAACTTCTCCAGGTGGGCGTGCAATCGCCTGACGCACTGGGCCAGGCCGGCTTCCTCGTTGTAGACCGGGATGGTCACATCGAGGGTGGGCCGGCCGGGAGTGGTGAGGTCGGCCGGGTTCTGCGGGTGCGCCAGCGAGGTCATAGCTACAGGGTCCGGCTCTGGACTGGCTCGTCCTTGTGTTGAAGCTGTGTGATTGCTTGGAGCCTCAGGGCCGTCCTGCCTGCTTGTTCTGCGGCCGCGCGGGCACTCTTCAATTTGTCCGTAGTGTCTGAATGTTCAGCATGCTCTACTCGGTGAGCACTCATATCAGTTCGGCGTTTTCCCAACTATTCCAGTCTGATTCGGGAAAGCGCTCGGCTGGAAGGAGGTGAAACAGATGACCAAGACGACGATCGATAACGACCCTCGTCGGCTCAAGGACCGCTCCGGTGTCGGAGTAGTCGTGGATAAGTCGGCCAGCCGCTGATCCACAGACCGGCTCGGGGGCCGGCATGGTGGTCCCCGAGCCAGCCGGAACCACAACATCAGTCAAAATCGGAGGATTCTCGATGCGGACGATGCTTATCAATATGCCGTGGTCCTCGATCGAGGTGCCCTCCCTCGCGGTAGGCATCCTGTCGGCTGTCGTGCACCAGCATCGGCCCCAGGACGAGGTGATCCCCCTCGATGCGAACCTCGAACTGGTGGACTGGATCTGCGAACGGATGCCCTTCACCCTGCGCGAATACGAGTTGTTCGCCCTCGACACCTACTTCTCCGGTTGCGGCGACTGGATCTTTACCGGAGCGCTGTACCGCGATATCCCGTGGCGATTGCCTGAGTTTACCGAGCGAATCGGCAACACCCTGGATCCTGCCGATCGAGAGTTGGCGATCCGGCTGCACCGACTGATGCCTCAGTTCATCGACGAGCTGGCGGTTCGAGTGGTGTCCGAGCGACCGGACGTGCTCGGCTTCACCTCGACCTTCCAGCAGAACATCGCCGCGCTCGCGCTGGCCCGGCGGGTCAAGCAGTTGGCTCCGGAGATTCTGACCGTCTTCGGCGGCGCCAACTGCGACGGCGACCAGGGTGCGGCCCTGCATCGTAATTTCGACTGTGTCGACCTGGTGGTTCGCGGCGAAGGTGACCGGGTGTTTCCGCAACTGCTGGACCAGGTCGAAGCCGGCCACGGTTTTGCTCGATTGCCTGGTGTTTGCTGGCGATTCGACCAACCAGGCAGCGTCGCCAACCCGATGAACGCGCGACCGCTGGCGCCCGGCCAGATCGGCAAGCCGGAATTCGCGACCTACTTCGAGCGGCTGGCCCGGTCGCGAGCCAGCGAGTGGGTCGAACCGAAGCTGGTAGTAGAAGGCGCTCGTGGCTGCTGGTGGGGGCAGAAGCACCACTGCACGTTCTGTGGCCTGAACGGCTCGTCGATGGAGTTCCGAAGCAAGTCCGGTGAGAGTTTCTTCGATGAACTCAAAGCATTGGCCGTCGAACATCGGGTACTGGACTTCTACGTGGTGGACAACATCATCGACATGAGCTACCTGCGCAGCGTGCTGCCCCGGATCGTCGAAGAGGGACTGGATTATCGTTTTCATTACGAGATAAAGTCGAATATGCGACTGGATCAACTGCAGCTGCTTCGGCAGGCCGGGCTGGTTCACGTCCAACCGGGTATCGAAAGCCTCAGCAGCAAGGTGCTCGACATCATGGACAAGGGTGTCACCGGTTGCCTGAACGTCCGGCTGCTCCGGGACGCGGCCACCGTCGGGATCGCGATGTACTGGAACTACCTGTACGGCTTCCCGGGCGAGAGTGTCGTGAATTACGAGCAGATCCTGGCCCAACTGCCTTCGCTGTACCACCTGATGCCACCCACCGGCGCGAGCCGGATAGCGCTCGAACGGTTCAGCCCGTACTACGATCGGCCGGAACTGGGCTTCGCCGGCGAGCGACGGGCAGCTGATCACTACTACGTGAACTACGACCTGGCCGATGCGGAATTACTCGATCTTGCCTATGTGTTCGAGACCGAAGCGCGAGGTATCGATGCCGCGCTGGCCGACCGGCTGTTGGCAGCACTGGATCGCTGGCAGGCCTATGCCGACCAGTGCTCCCTGGTGTACCTGGATCACGGCGAGCAGATCGAGTTGTTCGACAACCGGCCGGATTTCCACTGGCAGCACCTGGTGATCGGCGAACCGGTCGAGGTCGCGCTGTTCCGGTTGCTGGCCCAACCGCACACCGTGCCGGGGCTGCTGCGCAAGTTGCACCTCGCTGACGATGAGCCGTCGGCGGTGCTGGTCCACGATGCGATGGCGCGCTGGCTGGCACTAGGTATCACCTTCACCGATAACGGCTATCACGTGTTGGTAGCGCCGGCGGAGAGCAATCAGCGGATCTTCGAAGTGACCCCCAGCCTGCCGGCAGCTGGCCTGGCCGTCCCGGTGACGGCATGACCACGGTCGCGAAGCCGGTTGCTACCAATGCGGAGTTCTGGCTGTCACCGAGCGTGGCGGGCACCCTCTATCCGCGTCCGGAAGACTTCTCTGTTGTCCGGCTTTCATCGAAGGCCGACCCGGCAAAGATCTTCGAGGGCGTGCACACGATGCGCTGGAGTGAGCCGGTCGATCTCCGAAGGCCGGACGGGCTGGCGGCCCTGTCGGTGATCCGGGACGCCACCGCGCGGGGCATCGTCACCGACTGGGAACTGGTTCGGCCTGCCCCGGAAGCACAATTCGCTCCGGACATCGACCAGACGTTGCTGGCGCACCTCTACCCGCCACGCGCGATCGACGGCGATCCGAGCCATGACTGGAGCCGACCGTGGCGGGAGGGCTTCTTCATCGGCAAGCTGGTCTACCGGCACGGTCCCGGTTTCATCCAGGTACGGGATCGGCGTGGCGGCAAGCTGGAGCTCTACGTCATCGACGAGGCCCGGCATCTGAACGCGATCGGCGCCAGCGCGCGGGGCTGCTCGCCAGCGGCGATCGACCAGGTGGTGCTTGCCGAGCTGCTAGGCGCCCGACTGGTACTGCTGGTGGCGGACCGGTTGCTCTGGTTGCCCTACCGGATACAGCGGTGGCCGTTGCCGCCGATGGCGGTGTGACGGTTGGCCGTCGAGCTGCGTTCGTCCGAACAGTACGGGGCATTCGCAGCCCTGTACGACCGGCTCTCACCCGAGGAACGGTACGAGCGATGGGCCGCCTTCATCGATTCCCGGCTCACCGAGCTGCGCGGGCAGGCCAGGCTGGTGTACGAGCTCGGTTGTGGCACCGGCCGGTTGCTGGCCCGGCTGGCCGGTCTCGGCTACCACCCGGCGGGGATGGATGCCTCGGCCAGCATGCTCGACCAGGCTCGCCGTCGACTCGGACCGCTGGTGCCGCTCTATCACGACACGCTGCCCAGGGTGCCGCGGCCGGATGCGCCGGTGGGCGCGGTGCTCTGCGTCTTCGACACCCTGAACTACCTGCCGGACCTGGCCGCGGTGCGGACGGCGCTGATCCGCGCTCGGCGGTTGCTGGTCGACGGTGGCCCGCTGATCTGCGACACGGTATCGACCGAGGTGCTGCTGCGCTGCGTCACCGCCGCGCCGTCCGAGCGGCTGCTGGGCGGTCAGCGGATCCTGGCATCGACCACTCGTGAGCGGCATGCCTTCTTCCACCGAGTCGAGGTGCTGGACGACCTGGGCGCTGGTTTCACCGAGACCCACCGGCAGATCGGCATTGGATACCAGGAGTTCGCCAACATTGCCTGGGCGGCCGGCTTCCGATCCGCCGAGGCCTATGACGACTACAGCTCGGTGGTGGCCGACAGCCAGAGCGAGCGGATCAGCTGGGTGTTGCGGCCCTGAGCGGTCGCGGCCGACCGGCCATGTCGATGCCGGCCAGTCGGGAGCTGAGGAGTGGGACGACCGCCAGCAGCTTGCCGACCGCCGCCAACCACAGCGCGAGTCGGAGATCGACCGTGGCGACCAGGCCGCCGACCAGCGCCCCGAGCGGGATCAGGCCCCAGCAGGCAAATCTCGCCGAGGCGTTGACCCGGCCGCGCAGGTGCGGCGGCGTGCTGCGTTGCCGGTAGGTCAGCGAGACCACGTTGAACAGCACCGTGCCGCCAGCGACGCAACCTGCCCCGGCCGCGAACAGCGCCAGCCGGTCGCCACCGCCGAGGTTCGCGGCCACCAGCCCGCCTAGGGCGGAGCCGGCCGCGCCGATCCGGAGCGCGCGGACCGAGCCAAGCCGGCTGACGACGCCCGGACCCAGCTTGCCGACCGCGATCGCGCCAAGCCCGGGCACCGCTAGCAGGGTGCCCAGCAACCCGGTGCGGTGCGGCAGCAGCCTGGCCAGCGCGATCAACGCCACGGTCGCGAACATCTCGTCGAACAGCGCCATTGCCATGCCAGCCATGATGATTCTGCGCAGGACCCCGTCCCGCCAGATCCGGCCGAGCCCATCGAACAATTCAGGCACCAGCCGTCCACGGTTGTCAGATCGGTCGGGTTTACCTTTGTTCGGTAGGCACATCAGGCAGGCGGCGCTGATCATGAAGCTGACCGCGTCGAGGAGTACCGCACCGGCCGCCGAGGCGAGCTGGACAAGCCAGCCGGCGGCGGCCGGTCCGAGCCCCGAAGCCACCGCGGAGTCCATCCCGAGCCGGCTGTTAGCAGTGATCAGCGCGTGATCGCCGACCAGTTCTGGGACGAAGGACTGGTGCGCGGAATCGAACAGCACCGTGCAGCTGCCGGTCAGAAAGGCCACGATTCCCAGTTGTGGCAGGCTAAGCCCACCCAGCCAAGCAGCCACCGGGATGCTGAGGAGTAACCCGGCGCGGACCAGATCACAGCCGATCAGCATCCGGCGCCGGTCCATCCGGTCCACCACCACCCCGGCCGGCAAGCCAAAGATCAGGAATGCGCCGGTGCCGAGCGCACCCAGCCAGCCGACGTCGAAGGCCGAGCCGTGCAGTTGCAGTAGCGCGATCAGCGGCAGCGCCACCAGCGAGACCTGGCTGCCCAGCTTGCTCACCGCATCGGCCGCCCAGACGGCGGCGAAGGCGTTGCCGGGGTGGACACTTCGTCTGGTTGTCATGCGCTGACAGTCCCGTTAACGTCTTTCAGGTGCCAGCCTCAGTTTTTGAAAGTTACACGGTCACCGACCCGGATGCGGCGCGGTTGCTCACCAGCCCGCGAGGGTTGCGGTTCTTGGCGCCGTTCCTACGCGGATCGGCCAGCCTGACGACCGCAGCCAAGGAGCTGGCCGTCCGGCCGTCCGCTGTTGCCTACTGGTTGCCGCAATTCCGGTCGGCGGGCCTGATCGAGCGCGCCGAGATACCGGTCGGCGGCGCCACCAACGCCCGGTGGTACCGCGCCCCGATCACCAGTTTCTTCATCCCGGCCAGCATGATCACCGGAGTGGCTGGGCGGGATGCGATCGCCGATGGGCGCCGCCAGGCGATCGAGAGCTTCTACACCGCTCTGTCGTTCAACGCGGTGGATGCCACCATGTCCGGGTTGACGGTCGGGCTGGTCGAGGACGAGGTGCAGATGCGAGCCGCGCTGCCGGTCGTCACCGAGCTGGGCCGACGCCGAAACACGGCGGTCGACGGCTGGCTCGAGCTCCGGTTGGAGGAGAGCCGGGCGCTCGCATTCAAGGTCGAGATACTGGCGATGGTGGAACGATATCGGCAAGCCGAGCCGTCTCGGCCCCGCCGCGGCCGGCGGTTCCTGCTGCACTTCGGGCTTACCCAAGCGCACTGACCCCGGACGCGCGGCTGCCCGGACGGCGTTGACCGTCCGGGCAGCGGTCCTGCGTGATCAGCCGGTCGGCTGGGTGAGATCGTAGAGAGTCGTGCCGCCGACCGTGACGGTCTTGAAGCTGCTGGTCACCCAGCTGGCGATCTCGGATGATGAATTGCTGCCGCCGGCCTGGCCGCCGAAGCCGCCACCACTGATGAAGTAGTGGATCTTGCCGGCTGCCACGTCGGCCTTGAACTCGGCAAGCGTCGGGGACGGGTCGCTGCCGTTGAAGCCGCCGATAGCCATCACCGGTTGCTGGGTCGCCAGCTGGTAGCCGGCCGCGGTGTTCGAACCGACGGCGGCCGCCACCCAGGTGTACTTCGACGAGTTCGCCTTCAGCGCGGTGACCAGGGCGGCGGAAGGAGTGCTGGCATTGAGCAGGCCACCCGCGCCACCATCGCCGAAGCCACCAGCCGCGCGTTGCCCGGTGCCACCGGTTTGTCCGAAGCCGCCGACCGGCCCGCCGGCTTGACCAGTGCCGCCGGCTTCACCAGTGCCGCCGGCTTGACCAGTGCCGCCCGCTTGACCAGTGCCACCCGCTTGTCCAGTGCCACCCGCTTGTCCAGTGCCGCCGGCTTGACCAATGCCACCGGCTTGACCAATGCCACCGGCTTGTCCAGTGCCGCCCGCTTGTCCGGGGCCTTGGCCGCCGCCGAAGCCGCCACGTCCGCCGCCGCCCGGGCCACCGAAACCGCCCGCGCCGGCCGGCCCGGCGCTCGGGATCGAACCGGTATGCGGCGTCCGCGCCGTGGAAATCGCGTAGGCGGTCGGCCCGGCCAAGCTGCCGATGAGGGCCACCGTCGCGATCACGATGCCGACCCGGCGGACCATCCGCGAGACGACCAGCAGCAGCAGTGCGCTGGCCACCCCGACCACCAGGATCGCGTAGCGCAACCAGGGTAGCCAGCTCGACGTCCGGTCCAGCAGCACGAACTGCCAGCCGGCTGCGAGCAGCACGCTCAGCGCGAGCAGCACCATCGCCGACAGGTCGTTGCGTCGGCGCCACAGCAGGGTTGCGCCGATCCCGACCACGGCGCCGATGGCCGGCGCCAGCGCGACCGTGTAGTACGGGTGGATGATGCCCTTGGCATAACTGAAAACGGCTCCGGTGACGACCAGCCAGCCACCCCACATCAGCAGCGCGGCACGGGCCCGGTCAGTGCGAATAGCCTTGCGAGTGAACCACAATCCAGCTCCGAGCAGCAGCAGCGCCGACGGTAGCAGCCAGGAGATCTGGGTACCCATCTCGCTACCGAACAAGCGGCTCGCGCCGGTGCTACCCCACATGCCGCCGCCGTTCCCGCCCCCGCCGCCTCCACCGACGCTACCGGTCTCGTTGCCGGTCAATCGGCCGAATCCGTTGTAGCCCAAGGTCAATTCCAGGATCGAGTTGTGCTGCGAGCCGCCGATATAGGGACGGTCCCTGGCCGGAATCAGTGACACGATCGCGATCCACCAGCCTGCCGAAGCGACCAACGCGGCCCCGGCGATCAGCAGCTGCCCGATCCGCCGGCGGACCGGGTTGGGAGCCGCGATCAGGTACACCAGGGCAAAGGCCGGCACCACCAGCAACGCCTGCAGCATCTTGGTCAGAAAGCCGAAGCCGGTCAGCACACCGACCAGTACCAGCCACTTGGTCGAGCCGGATTCCAGCGCGCGGATAAGGCAATACGCCCCGCCGATCATCAGCAACACCAGTAGCGAGTCCGGGTTGTTGAAGCGGAACATCAGCGCCGCCACCGGCGTCACCGCAAGTACCGCGCCGGCGATCAAGCCGGCAACCGAGCCGGACGTCCGGCGTACCGCGAGATACAGCACGCCGACCGAGGCGACCCCCTCGAGCGCCTGCGGCACCAGAATGCTCCATGAACTCAAGCCGAAGATCTTCACCGACAGGGCCATGATCCACAGTGCGGCCGGGGTCTTGTCCACCGTGATCGAGTTGGCCGCATCCGAGGAGCCGAAGAACAGTGCCTTCCAGCTGACCGAACCGGCCTGCGCTGCCGCCGAGTAGAACGAGTTCGCATAGCCGGAAGCGCCCAGGCCCCAGAGGTAGAGCAGGCCGGTGGCCAGCAGTAGGCCGAGGACGGCCGGCCGGATCCAGGCCTCGTCCTCGGCCCTGCCGCGGACGAAGGCTGCCAGCCGATTCGAGCCGCCGGACTTGGCCGCTGCCGGTGAGGATGTGCCTGGTAACAGAAGGGTTTGTGCGCTCATGAGATCAAGGCTGGACGGCCAAGCTTGCCGGAGTCTGTGAGGTCGCTTGACGGTTCCCCAGCAACGGCAGTGTCACCTCGAATACCGTGTCGCCGGGCAGGCTGCTGACGGTGATTCGGCCGTCATGCGCCGCTACCACGGCCGCCACGATGGCCAGGCCGAGCCCGGTGCTGCCGGCGGCTCGGGACCGGGACTGCTCGCCGCGGGAGAACCGTTCGAAGATGTCAGGCATCAGGGCGGCCGGAATTCCCGGGCCGTTGTCCCGTACCGACAGCAGTGCGTTGTGGCCTTGTTGGGCAAGGGAAATCGCGACATCAGTACCAGCCGGCGTGTGCGTTCGGGCGTTGGCCAGCAGGTTGGCCAGGACCTGGTGCAGCCGCGCGCCATCACCGAGGACCAGCACTGGCTCCTCGGGTAGTTCGAGGTTCCATCGGTGGCCGCGGCCGGCGGCGTGGGCGTCGCTGACCGCGTCCACCGCCAGCCTGGTCAGATCCACCTCGGCGGATTCGAGCGGCCGACCAGCATCCAGCCGGGCCAGCAGCAACAGATCCTCGACCAGCGTGGTCATCCGGCCGGCTTCGGACTCGACGCGACTCATCGCATGCGCGATGTCGGGCGGGGCGATCTCTCTGCTGCGCCTGGTCAATTCGGCGTAGCCACGGATCGAGGCCAGCGGTGTGCGCAACTCGTGGCTGGCATCGGCGACGAACTGCCGGACCCGCAACTCGCTGTGGTGGCGGGCGTTCAGGGCGTCGGTGACATTCTCCAGCATCCGGTTCAGTGCCACCCCGACCTGACCCACCTCGGTATGCGGGTTGGGGTCGAGCACCCTTTCCGCCAAAGCAACCTCGCCCTCGTCCAGGCTGAGCTCGGCAACCCGGGAGGCGGTTGCGGTGACCCTGCGCAACGGTCGCAGGGCTAGCCGGACGATGAAGGCGCCGACCAGGCCGGCAATGATCAGGGCCAGCGCGCTCAACCCGACGATGGCCAGGGTGACCCTGGTCAGGGTGCTGGACACGCTCTTGAGCGAAAAGCCGGAGACCAGGATGTTGCCGCTGTCGCCGGTCCGGGCCAGCACTCGGTAGTCGCCGAGTCCGGGCACCTCCACCGAGCGCGGCCGGCCGTCGGCCTTGACGCCGAGCAGCGCGTTGGCCGCCTCCGCGTTCAAGGCCGGTCGGGCGTTCACCCTGTCCTGATAAGCCGAATCGATGACGACCCCACCGGAGATCAGCGCACCGATGCTGCCGATCGGGTTGCCCGGCGGTAGCAGGAACTGGCTCGGGTCGCGCGGCACGGTCTGTGGCGGCCCGGACGGATAGTCCTGCCGGGCGGAGCCGCGCGCTTGCTGGCCGCCGGCACTGACCAGTTGCGTGTCCAGCTGATCGATCAGCGAATGCTGCAACACCAGGGCAGTGAGGACCCCGATGCCGACACACATCAGTACCAGCAGCGAGAGGAAACTTGCCACCAGCCGGCCCCGCAAAGTCCAATCGCGCAACGGTTTCGGGCGTAGCCGAGCGGGTCGCAACCGCCGCCTCGCGCCGGCTCGCTCGCCTGGTGCCGTAGCCATCTCAGACCGCGGCGCGCAGCACGTACCCGACGCCCCGCAAGGTGTGGATCATCGGCTCGTGGCCAGCGTCGATCTTCTTGCGCAGGTAGGAAATGTAGATCTCTACCACGTTGGCCTGGCCACCGAAGTCGTAGTTCCAGACCCGGTCCAGGATCTGCGCCTTGGACAGCACCCGGCGCGGATTGCGCATCAGATAGCGCAGCAGCTCGAATTCGGTGGCGGTCAGCGAGATCTCCTCGCCGGCCCGGCTGACCTCGTGGCTCTCCTCGTCCAGGCTCAGATCACCCACGGTAAGTACCGAACCACCCTCGGCGGCGGCGATCGCCGTCCGGCGCATCAGGCCGCGAACCCGGGCGACCACCTCTTCGAGGCTGAACGGCTTGGTCACGTAGTCGTCGCCGCCCGCGGTCAGCCCGGCGATCCGATCCTCGACCGCGTCCTTGGCGGTCAGGAACAGCACCGGCAGGTTCGGCGAGTCATCGCGGAGTCGGCGCAGCACTTCCAGGCCGTTGAGATCGGGCAGCATGATGTCGAGGACCACCGCGTCCGGCTTGAACTCCCGGGCCAGCCGGATGGCGCTCAGGCCGTCGTTGGCGGTGCGGATATCCCAGCCTTCATAGCGCAGTGCCATGGTCAGCAGGTCAGCGAGATTCGGTTCGTCGTCGACGACGAGTACCCGGACGGGTGTGCCGTCCATGCGCAGCAACGAGGACTGGCGAGAGGCGCTGGTTGTGGTCACGCTGTACAGAGTGCGGCAGCCAGCTATCCGCCCCCTGTGGGAAGTCTGTGTCGAACCTGTGGGTTGGTGTCGCCCGTCCGCCGGCCCGCCTGTTGGCTCTGCTTCGTGGGTAGTGCGAGGTCTCGCTTCGTGGGTCCGGGCCTGCTTCGTGGGGGCGTCCTGCTTCGTGGGGTAGTCCGATCCGAAACAGGTAGGGCGTCTTTTACGTTTCGGATCGGACCACCCCACTACGCACTGATCAACGGGTTAGAAGGGTGACTTGGTGGGGTCTGCTCGGTGTGCGAGTTGGCGTTGTCGTTGTGCCTGAGCTGCGGTGATTGCATTGGTGGCATTGGTGATTCTGGACTGGTCGCCGGTTTCGGTGGCGTGGTGGAGCTCTCGTTGCCAGCGTTTCTCTAGTGCGGCGTAGGCAGTGTCTTCGTTGGCCTGGACCTCGTCCAAGGTGATGGTTCTTGGCGGTGGCAGCGGTTCATCGCCGGGCTTGGTCCAGCGTTCGGGTGGGTAGCTGAGGTAGTGGTGGCCGGTGTCGGTGGTCCAGGTGAAGGATCCGTCGGGGTTCTGGTGTAGTCCCAGCCGGTGTCGATTTTGCAGTTGTTGTGCCGCCTGCAGGCGAGTGCACCGTTGCAGCGACAGGTCTGGCCGCCTTGCAAATACGGGGTGATGTGTTCGTAGTGGCAGCGGTAGCCGGGTTGGTGACAGGTCGGGAAGCAACACACGTCATCCCGTGCACTCACGAAGTCCCGTAACCGCTGGCTCGGTCGGTAGTGGTCTTGGCTGATATCCAGCAGTTGCCCGGTATCCGGGTCGGTCAACAGTCTGCGCCAGGTGCCTGACTGGTCGGCGGCGAGCCTGCGGGCGGTCTCTGCGGTGATCGGTCCGTAGCCGGTGAGGTGTGCGGGTTGGTCATCCAGGCAGAGCAGGGTGTCGGCAGAGACGACGACGTGGATACTGGGTTTGCGGCCCTGCAGTTGAGGTAACGCATCCTGCGGTAGCCCGGACAGGACCGCGTCGACGAGTAGGTCGGCGCGTTTCTGATCCATCGTGCGGGGATCGTGCGCTGGTAGCAGGGTGGCTGCGGCGGTGAGCCGGGTGTAGATCAACTGCCCCTCCACCGCACCCACCAGAACAGGTAGCTGGACCATGCCGTCATCGCCCGGTTGGAACCCGACCCTGCGATCCGCCAACGCTCGTTGGTGGCGTTGCTCGCCAGTGGTCGGGTCGATCGCGAGTTCTGCCCGCCGGATCGATTGCTTGAGCTGCGGCATCGTCTGGGAATCCGCACGGGCACACACCCGGGCCTCGAACTCACCGACCACCTCCGGGTCCAGCCGCCACGAGGCTTCGGCGATCGCCTCGGCATGCCGACCCGAAATCTGGCCTTGCTCCAACAACCCCAGCGTGATGGGCAACTCCCGAACTAGTGACCGGGCCGCTTTCAACCTGGCCTGCGCCCCACGCAACGGCACCTTCAGTACCAACGACACCACCTCCTGCCCCAACCCCTGCTTCGTACCGTCGGCATTCTCGATCTCCGCCAACACCCGAGCCTGCACAGACTCGATCCAGTTCTTCTGCTCCTCCAACCCCGCAAGAAGATCCACCCGCTGGCCGCCCGACAACCCGCGCGGATCCAACCGGGCAAGCTCACCCGTACGCCGCACCGCCGGAGCCATCGCCAGCAACCCAGTAAGCCGCTCCGCATCCGACAGCATCGCCGAATACACCGGATGCTCGGACCAATCCGGCTCCGGAACGTCCACCAACCACGCAGCAAACTCCGGGTCACCATCGGCATCGAACATACTATCGATTATAACGAGAGCTACCGACAACATCAGACGGCACGAGTGCCTACGCCGCGACCACTCGGCCAACTGGACTTCTGATCCTGGCTGCGTATCGCTGTCGCCCAGCGTCCGCACAGGATGCTGCCAGCCTGCTGGCGCAGCCTGGAGCGCAGGTATGCCGGTGCGGGAGAGGGAGCTGCAAATGACGATGGCCGGATCGAGGCCGCTCTGGTCGGCACGCCGGACGGCGATCGCGGTGGTAGCCGCGGTCGGCATCGCCAGCGTGAGCGCGGTTGCGGTCTCCTATGCCGATACCGGGACGACCGGAGGCACCGGACGTCCGGGCGGTGGGCAATTCGGCGGCGGTCAGCTCGGCGGCCCCGGCGGTGGCCAACGTGGCGGCGGCCAGTTCGGTACGCCCGGCGGCGGCCAATTCGGTGGCGGGAATGGCTTTGGCAGTAACAACGGCGGTGGCCAGAGTCAGAATGGTGCTACCGGTACCCAGGGCAACCAGGCTGGCCAGCCGCAGCCGGCCCCCACCGCGTCCACCTGAGCCGGCATCCACCTGATTCGGGATGGGCCTGCCGGACCCGCTAGACTTTCCCGGTCGCGGTTCGCCGTGCGCCGCCTTAGCTCAGTCGGCAGAGCGTCTCACTCGTAATGAGAAGGTCCGGAGTTCGATTCTCCGAGGCGGCTCCATCACAGCCCGATCCGGGGGCGAAATGGCAGCATTCTGTTGTGTATCAGGACCTGACGAGCACAATCATGAGCCGCACCGCCGCGGCCAGGATGAGCACGCCAAACAGTGACGCGCGTTCCCCAGCCGGGCTCAGTTCGTTAACCGGGGCCAGGCTGCGTTGTCGTGTCTCTCCAGCCACTGGTTGCGGTCCCAGTCGGTACAGGCCAGGGTCGCAGGACGATGGGCACTAAACCAGCGGCGCTTACGCGTACCGTCAATAATGTCATCCCCGCACCGATTCGCTGGTGATCGCGAGTTCGCAAGGCGGCCTGATGCCCCGTATAGATGGCCGAGTGCGTCGCTGCCCTTTTCGATGTAAGGTTCGCCCACTCCGCATGAGTGTGTGCGCATCAGATCGGGTGCATAGATGAGTAGCAAAAGGGGTCTGGCCGCAGGCGATGTGGTTGTCGCCGTCCGCAACATCGACTGGGGCCAATTTGGGGACTTCGTCAGTGCGGGCACCGGGGGCGCGGTGGTTCAGGCCGCCGGGTCCGGCACCGACGATCGATGGGACGTGCTATTCGGTGACCCTCTCAATGAACGTCTGGTGCGCGGGGTGGCGTCGATTTCTATGGTCTTGCGGGATGCTTGGATACCAAGCCAATTTCCGGCGGATACCAGAAAAACGTCGTCAACAGATCATGGGCGGCAAGCTGCGGACAGCACAGAGGTTCTTGGTGAGCCATCCGGTGTGACGCCGCTTGCGGGACCCGTCGCTTCAGCCCTCCCTGCCGAGCTCCCGCCGCGCCGGTCTCGACGAAGCTCGAGTGGACAGGCCGCTGCCGCCATTGCGGTTGTGGCGATCTGTGCCATCGCCGTGTCGGTGGTGCTGCTATATCGCCGGTCAGCGCCCACCACTCAAGCCCGACCTATTAGCCATCCTGCGGCTGTCGTGTCCGACTCGGATCCTGCCCTGACTAATAGCCAGGCGGCAACAGGAGGGTTCACCTTGGTCACGACTGCCGGTAGTAAGGCGACGTCGTCAACGAGCAGGGCCAAGATTGCGGCGGCAATGGTGCGGTACACCGCCCCGGGTGGTGAGTCCATCCTTGCCGGCCCAGGCTGGACGGCTGATGCATCGAGCGGTGTGCCGACCATCAAGGACTACGTGCAACCCCCCGGAACCGACCGATTGGTCTCTGCCTACGTCCGGATCGGTATCAGTAACCCTCATTCGCTGACGTCGATCAGCCTGGAGGCGGCCGGCGCCATTGACTTCCTTCGGGCTCAGGACCCGGGTGTTGTCGTCGCTGCCGAAACCTTTGGACAGTTCCTCGGGTTTGACTCGGTAGACATCGAATTTACGAACTTCCGTAATAATGTTGGACACCTGCGGCATGCTGTCGAGCGTCTGTGGATCACAGATGGTGTTACCCGCATACTAAAATGGGATACGCCGATCGACCAATGGGACCCCAGCCTTCGAGCCTTTCAGCAACTGGCTGCGACGTGTGCTGTGAGTTAACGTTGCTTTGGCGCCCCCCTACGTCACTTTTTTCTGTTAAGTTTCGCGATGCATGATCTAACGGCCGTAGGCCGATGTAAGCGGGGGGAAGGTGTCCAATGACCTGGGCTTATTTGGACGCGTCTCCGCTCAGGTCATTGTTTGAGCAGACACCGCCGCGATCGGTGCGCTGGGGACTCCGACTGCGAGAAGCGAACCCCTTCGGCAATAAGCCGTTACCCGGCTTCGGAGAGCAGGCGGCGCCAGCGGCGGCTCCAACGCCCGCAGCGATTCCTCCGATCATGGAGTCGCAACTCCCGTCGGCGCCGTGGGCGCCGGTCGATTCCTTCCCAGGCGGCCTGAAGGGTTCGCTTTCCACACCACCTAGCGCCGCCAATCTGGTCGACGACCTAGGCCCTAGGCTCGCGCTGCTGGCGGCCGCCGTCGTCATTCCAGCCTTCGCCGCACTCCTGCTGCTGCTCAACGGCTGGTACTGGAACTTGCTCGGGTGGGCACTGGCCATCTTCGGCAGTCTGGGCTTCATCTCGTGGTTCACCACCGCAGACCTTCGGGATCAAAGCACGAATCGCTACCGTGCGAATGACACCGCCGTCGCGATCTTGCGGATCACTGCCACGGTGCTGGGCCTCGTGGTGGCCGGCTGCCACGCATGGCAGTTCGCTACCTGGGTGGCGAGACTGGACGTCTTCGCATGAAAGTCCGCCGGCTTGGCACGGTCGCGCTAACGGCGTTGCTGCTCGCCTGCTCAGCCGATCTGGCAGCTCCGGTGCAAGCCACCACGACGCCACTAACGGCAGCTCCGTCGGTCGCTGCCGATGGTCCGCTGGCGCAGCTCGAAGCCTGTCTGCAGCAGCGCAAGGTCGGCGACGTGCTGTTCGTGATCGATCGCTCTTCCAGCTTGCAGGACACTGACAAGTACGCAGCCCGCGTCACCGGCGCTCAGCTTGTGCTCGATCAACTGCTGTCCGAGAGCAGCGATGCCAAGATCAAGCTTACCGTCGCACTTACTGGCTTCGATGCAAGCCTGGGTACCGAAACAGACTGGACCGCGCTGACCAGCACGAGCGTGGGTGCGCTGACCGCCAGGGTTGCTAGTTTCTCCTCTCAGAACATGGGCGTCGAGACCGACTACTGGACCGCGCTCACCGAGGCGCGGGCGAAGTTGAGCCAGCATGCCGCAACCGCTGGGACCGTCAAGCCATGCCAGACCCTGCTGTTGTTCACGGACGGCCGTTACCAACTTCAAGCGCGCAACACACCGCAACTGCGGTCTCAGTACGGTTTGACGAAGCCGATTCCCGGCGTCCAGAAGGTCAAGATTCTGGACGCCGCCGCCGCCGCCAAAGTGGTCGGGGCCGGGGGGATCGACATCTGCCGTACCGGTGGAGTCGCCGACGAACTGCGATCTGACGGCGTGACGCTGATAGCCGTCGGGCTTCAATCCGACGCATCCGACGGCACCCGCGATTTTTCGTTCCTGCAGCGCGTGACCCAGAACTCCCAGCACAATTGTGGCCAACAGCCGGTGAACGGCTACCTTGTCCAAGCCAGCGATGTCAATGACCTACTTTTCGCCTTCCACGCCGTCGCGGATCCACTGAATCCGACGGGACCGGTGATCGTGGAAGGGGTCTGCCAGGTCAGCCAGTGCCCTCAACAAGCACACACATTCGTTCTCGATGCGTCCATCAAGAAGATCAATCTGCTGGGTGCCGTGAACGCCAATGGCGTCAACGCCTATCTCAAGCTGCCAGGTCA
This sequence comes from Actinomycetota bacterium, assembly GCA_030853265.1. Taxonomy (GTDB): domain Bacteria; phylum Actinomycetota; class Actinomycetes; order Mycobacteriales; family Jatrophihabitantaceae; genus Jatrophihabitans_A. The sequence goes on along the minus strand of JALYVK010000006.1, from coordinate 47,474 downwards.
TGCAGCCGTCCTGCTGCCGCGAGCCAGCGGGGTGAGCCAACTTGTGGTTGGGAACACCCGGCTGATCGTGCAACACCCCGACGCGAACAGCGTCTCTGTCGACGCAGCCTACGGGGGAGTCGCGGACTGGTCGGGCCGGTGGTCACTGACCTTCGTCGATCCCACCGGCGACAATCCCGATGCGGTGTCGAAGACCCAACTCACTATCAGTGGTGACCTGCAAGGGGTGCTCGCCCCGCCGACGACAGCGGCCCGCGCGGGGGAGTCGTCGACCCTGATGCTCGAGCTAACCCGCCAGGATGGCACGCCCACCGACTTGGGTAACCCGGCACCGTCGGTGAAGGTCAGTGTCAGCGCTGCCGCCGTCGGCAGCACCGATCCCCCACAATCCGTGGTCGACCAGCAGCCGATGACTTCGAGCACCACGCAGCTCAACTGGGCGATTCCGGCGAACTTTCCTGGCACCCAAGCTCAGTTGAGGGTCGTCCTGAGCGTCCGTACCGTGAGTGGGCTGGCGCTGCAGGACGCCGTTACCCAGGTCTCGTTTCCGGTCGCCGCACCGTTGGGATACCCACATCTGACAGCCAGCACGGTGGCGTTTCCGCGAGCAAATGGTCGTACCGTCGTACACGCCACGTTGCAGGTAGCCGGTCCGGGCTGCGTATGGGTCGATGGGTCGACGATGCAAGCCTTTCCGTCGGGCTCCGGTGCCACCTCGGTGACCTCGCCCGATGGCGACAGCAGTCATTGCCTACGGCTGGCTGACCACCAGAACGGATTGCTTCCACTCATTCTGAAGCCCGGTGCCCAAGGCAACGGGGATCTGAAGGGCAGCTTGACGGTGCACCTGGCGCCGGCCGGCCATCCTGACCGCGCCCAGAAAGTTGCCGTCACGTTCATCGGATCGCAGCAGCGGCTACCGAACCCGCCGATCAGATGGGCGGTATTCGCCGCTGCGATGATCATTGGGATCGGCATCCCGCTACTCGTGCTGTTCTGGTTGCGGTGGCAAGCAGCGCGCTTGCCGGCCTTCACTCCCACCTCCACGATTGTGGACATCGAGCTGGCCGAGAATTCGCTCACGATGGCTGATGACAGCCCGGCTTCGAACCCCGCGATGTGGCGTGACGATCCTCAGATCACCGGATCACGTCGCGAAACTACCTTGTCAGGACTGCACATTCGGGCCCGAGCCGGCCTTCGGTTGCAGAGCGCCGGGTACGCGCTCCTTACAGGGGGCGCAGGCGTCGGGTCACAGCCACCACATCAGGCAACCGGCGAGCAATTGCCCGTCCTGCCGCTGCAACTACGCGGCGGTTGGGCAGTCATCTTCGACCCGACCACGCGAAGCCGCGCAAAGCTGTTGCTGGTGGTCGGTCCGCAAGCCAACTCTGCGGATATGGCTCAGGAGATGTCGGAGGTGTTCGCTGCCGCACGCAGAGACGCACCTCAACTGGTACGTGCCGCAGGCGGTGCACCGCAGGCGGACGCCGGCCCGACCGGCAGCTCACCATTCGAGGCAACACCCGGCGACACGTCATCGACAAATCCGTTCCAGTCGGCCCAATCGAGCCCATGGGGCTCGAATTCGACCGAATTCGGTGCACCAGACACGGACCCGGCGCGACCTTTCGGCGGTCAGGGCCTTCCTGCCGGTGACAAGCCCCTTGGCCCGCTGGGCGCCTACCCGCGCGACTCGCGCTAGAAGAGGAAAACGCGAACATGTACAAGTTCTTCGTTGTCGGTCTCGGTGGCTCGGGCGGGAAAACCCTGCAATTTCTGATGGATTCGCTGCGGTCCGAACTACAGGGCCGATGGCTCGAGGAGCGGCTACCGGCGTGCTGGAAATTTGTGCATGTGGATCTGCCGGCCGAGGGTGACGGCGTTGGTGAAGAATATCCGCCAGTGGTCAAGAAGCAGGGTGGGACCTACATCCCGGTGACCTCGGGCCCGCACGACAAGTACCAGGACCTGGACGCGGCGGTCGAGCAGAAACTGGCGACCAACCCCAACTCGACCAACCTCCGTGAGCTGGTGGGCTGGCGCCCGGATGCTGCCGAAGCTCATTCCACTTCGATTTGGCTCGGCGCTGGCCAGTACCGGGCGATCGGCCGACTCACCACCTTAGCTCGATCCGGCCAGATCTACGCCGGCCTGGCAGCGGCAGCTGACGAACTGACCCGTGAGCAAGCAGACGCCGACCAACGGCAGCTGGCCGCGCTGTTCGGCGACGGCAGTGACGAGCGTTTGAACTCAACCCCATTTGTCATCGTGGTGTCCTCGCTGGCCGGGGGCACCGGTGCGTCCATGACGCTCGACATCTGCAACCTGCTCCGGGCCATCCCAAACTTTCCAGGCAGTGAGACCGTCGCTTTGCTCTATACACCGGAGGTCTTCAGAGAGCTGCAGACCTTCGAACGGGGTGGCGTCGACGCGAATGCACTGGCCACCGCCGCCGAACTGCTGTCGGCGCTGGGACACCAATTCACCGAGTGGACCGACGCGGAATGGGCCGTATACGGAGCCGCGGCCGGCAAGCCACAGAGTCCGGGGCGAGGGCCGCGAACTGTCATTCCTATAGGAGGAAAGTCGAACGGAGTCACTTTCGGTAACGGTCGTTCCGCAGTGATTTACCGCGGGTTGGCCCGAGCGCTGGCGGGCATGGTGCTGTCCAACAGCCAGACGACCGAGTTCCGGGCATACTCCTCCGGCGCGAATATGGCGCAGGCCATCATCTCGATGGGAGACAGCCTTGGTCTGACCGTCAACCCTACGACTGGACAGCCGGTCGGCATCTTCGGGTTCCCGGCAATCGGGTTCGCCACCATCGGACTGGGCCGAGATCGATATGCCGAGTACGCCGCGCAGCGTCTGGCGAAGGCCAGTGTCGAACGACTTCTTTTCGGCTACCGCGATGATCGCATCGCCTCCGGCGACATCACCGAGGAACGAGCGTTGCAGGAACGGATCGGCCAGGCTTACGAACTGTTCACCCGTTGGGTGGGGATCCCTCCGGTGGCCAACGACAGCCGTGGGATCAAGACAGTCGTCGATGACCTGTGGGAGCCGAGCGAGCGGGACGGAATGGCAGCCGAGCTCGCCGAAAGCATCGTCGGCAGTGCCCGCAGCGGTGAGGGCACCGGCGCTCACTTCGCCGACCTGATTCAGAACGGGCTGAATCGGCATTGGGAGGGATTGGTCACGGCAACCGACCAACGCTTGGCCGCTGCCGCCGAGCGATGGGTGCCCTCGCTGCAGTCTCGGGTCGAGGTCGCCACGCTGCGAGTAGCGGGCGAATCCGGTCTGGCAGTTGCGACAGGTGTGCTGAACCGGTTCGCAGCGGACCTGCTTGTCAACGGCCAGCAGCTCGCCGCCTACGGCAGCGGAGGCTGGCCACCGAGTGTGATTACCGAGGAGTTGGGCACGTTGCGAGCAATAGGGCAGCGGATCAAAGGTTCCTACCACGGCGTCGTCAAGGTGGCGAGCACCGTGAGCGACTTCCTGCTCGATCGGGGCCAACGTAGTGGTGCCGAGCTGGCTGCCCAGCTGCTCATCGAGATGGTCGGCAACCTGATTCGTCCCCTGACCGATTCCTTGTTCGACTGTGAGAAGCAGTTGCGCCAGGCGTACACCGATCAGAGCGAGCGGGTGGTGGCTGCGTCCGTACGCACCGAGCTGGTGTCGCAATGGCCTTCGGACGGACCAGTTCCGAACCGTTTCCGGACCGCCACGAACGAGGTCTTGCTCGAGGATCACACCGGCTACGGCGCGACCTTCGACACCCACGTCCGGGAAGACACCGGGGAGCGAACGCGGCCGCTGGATCAGGCGCTATCGATAGCTGTGGCACAGCTGATCAGCCTCATCGACTCTCCGGAGCGGCTGAATCCGGAAGTGTCCGCGGTTCGCGGTTTCGAGGACTTCGGCGGCCGTACGTTCGGCAGTGGAAACCCGGCAGCGCAGTTCCGACTGGGTCGCCGCCGCGAGTGGTGGCCGCCGCAGTTGCCTTCCCGGACACAGTCCATTGCCGCGTACACCCCCCGGCTGAACCCGGCCGATCTTCTTGCCAGTAGCCGGCAATGGGTGCAACGCCCGACCACGTCCTTCGGACGGCATACAGCTGAGGGCTTGCGTACCCACTTGACGGACGGAGCGCCCAGCGCGCGGGAACGCCAGCTCCGGCAGGATAACTTCGTCAACAAGTTCGAGCGGGCTATGCAACTGGCCCGGCCGTTGGCCGACTTCGACCCCGGCCAGCGAGCGGCCCTGCACAACGAGCTGGCCGCCACCGACATCTTCCAACTCACCGAGATCCCATTGGCGGGCACGGAACTTGAATCACGCCTGCGCACCCTGATCCTGAACCACCCCAACATCGACGCGCAGAAGGTCGGCGCAATGCTGGCCAGCGTATTCACCAACGACACGCGTAGCCGGATCGACATCATCGCCAACAGCGCCCCGGTGTCGCCGCTGGCGTTGTCGTCATTGCAGACGCCGATTCGAGATCGTTGGCACGCGGTTCAGTCCGACAGCGAAGGGCCCAAAGCGTTTTGGCGATGGCGGCGTAGTCGTCCGCTGACCGAGTTCGTACCGGTACTTCCAGGGTGGTTGGACGCGATGGTGTTCGGCTGGCTGGTAGCCAGGCTGACCGGTGACCTGACCATTCCGCGGGACGTATCGGCCGCCGGACTGCCTGCCGAGCGGGCCGTCTCGGTCTACGACGAGGGTGCACAGCGGCAGTACAAGTTCCCGAATCCCCTTCTTGGATTGGAACGTAGCGATCTTGCCGATGCCTGGACCTTGCTGGCGGCGGTGATGGAATCGATGCCGCTGGCGATGGCACAGAGCTCGGGGGACCCGAAGTTCACGGCGTTACTTCCGTATCGGACGCTACGCAACTTCTACACCCACAACTTCGATGCCGGCGCCCGGATCCCTTCGCTGGAAAGGTGGCTCGATCACGGCGTGGGCTCGGCAGGTTCCGCGTCTGCCATCGTCGACCTAATTGGTGTGGACCGCGCAGACCGGACGGCGTCAGCGAAGATGTGGCTCGACGACGTGGTCGCGCAGTACAGCAAGCACGCCCGGGAGGTCGTGACCATTCACAACTTCAACAGAGTTTCCTGCATTCCGGCTTGGGAGTTGGCGACGGTAATCGTGAAGGCGGCGCAGGCAGTGGGCGCCCAGATCGAGACCGACGGCGGAATCCCCATCCCACGAGGTTAGGTGAGCCGAGTTGTCGGAGACGATTCTGCTGGTCCAGGGTGTGCAAACGCTGACCAGGGCGGTGCGCGAGGTACTTCGGGACTGGTCGGCGATCGAGCTCGTCTCGCAGGTGCTGTGGATCGGCTTCGACAGCACCGCCGATCGTCTGGCCGGTGTGCTCATCGGCCCCGCCGGTACGGAGGTCGTCGAGCCGGCTGAATGGATCGCGCGCGCTAAGAACTCCACCGCGACCCAGGTGGTGGTATTGCAGATCCCAGGTACCGGATCCAGGCTGGCCTCGTTCGCTGAGGTCACGGCGCGGATCGACCAGCTGGGACTGCCGCAGGGTAGCCGCCCGGTTCAAGTATTCGCTCCGAGCACTGATACTCCGACCCTGGACCCGGGTTCGCTCTGGTCCTCCCACGTGAACGTGATGCTGCAGCCGGTAGACGGCCATGACCCCCACTCGCTGTCGATCCGGGTTCGCTCCGATGAGCCTCGATTTGCCATGCATGTTGCGGCAGGTATCGCCTCCGTCGCTGGCCTGTGGCAGGGCGTCGAGGTTCCGGTATGGGGCAACGGCGGCCACCAGTTGGTCGGCCAGTTGGTCAGCGTCGGACGCACCTACTTCCGGCGACTGGATAGCTCACAGGTGCTGCTAACGCTGGAGTCGGAGGTGTTGCCAACCGGACGGCAGTTTCCCACCCCGTACGACAGGTCAAGACCTCTCCCTCCGGTCCAGCCGGGTCAGCAGGCCGCTGCTGTGCACGCTGCGGTCATCTCGCTGTTGCGCGCGAACCCAGTGGCCCTGTTCCATCCGCCCCCAGAGTTCGTGCCGGCGCCGCGGAAGAAGATCGGCTTTCTACAGGCTATTCGGGACCTGCTGTCTTTCATCGGGACGTCCTTAATCGCCTTGCCCGGCGAGTGGGCCCGGCGGCTGGTGCGCAGGTTCGAAGACAGCGTGACCCACTCGATCTACGGAGACGAGAGCGGCTTTCAGGTTCAGCTTGGCCGGGTTTCCGAGCTCGGCAACGACGCGGTGGAGAATCTTCGTGGCGAGATAGCCGAGGCGATGACGCGGTACCAGCTGTCCTCCACCGCGCCAGACACTGCCGCGCTCTGGCAGGGCGTCGTCCAGACCGTGTGTGGGCTGGCCGACGGCGACGCGCTGGCGGCTGGCGTACCCCCACCGGTGGCGGCAGGCGAGCGCGCTGTGATCACCGATCCGAGCGTGCTCGTAGTCGACCCTGAGGCCGAGCCCTATCGTTTCGACTACGGCGTGCTGCCCGGCGTCGATACCTTTCAGATAGCTCCGACTGATCCGCTCGCGGCGATCTTGCTCGATCGTCAGCTTGCCCACCAGGTCGTATTCGATGGTGGTGGCCAGTCGAGCTCAGGCGTGGCCATCGGCACACGGCGAGCTTCGCTGGGCAGCTGGTTGCAGCGTGAGAAGTCCTTGATGGGCAGCTTGGTCCACGGCATCGCCGAGGAGTGCAATAAGGCCATCGGCACTCTCGAGAGCGCGAACTCCGATGACGACTTCATGGCTCAGCAAGAACTGCGGCAGCAGGTGAATGCCTGCCAGCGTAAGGTCCGCCGACTAATTCTGTTGAGCTTGCTGGTACTGGCCGCAGTGCTGCTGCTGGTGGCGGGTCTCGCCGTTTTAGCCGTGCTGTCGATCCTCATCGCCGCGACTCTGTTCGTCGTGGCCCTTCTCGGGTGGCTGCTGGCGAGTTCACGGATCTTCCTGAGACAACAGCGCAGCCTCTACAAGCTGCTGCATCGGATGGACGTCGAGCGGTTGCATCGACGTTGGGCGGCCGATTCCATTGCTCATCTGATCAATGAGATCGATCGGCTGACTGCGGTGTACCGGCAGGCGACGATGTGGAATCAGATCCTCTCGGTGGCGATCCGCCGTCCCTTCGGTACCCGGCATGTGACCGAGGTATTCGCCCACCGGCCCGGCATGCTGCGTGGCGACCTGCCACTGTCGATGGCCGTCGGTGCCGCGGAAATCGAGCCGACCGAACAGCGACCCCTACTGCGAGATATCCAGCGCGGCCTGTTCAAGGTCGGCTGGCTCAGTCAGCGGGTTCACGAGCGTTTGGACGCGATCGTTGCGGAGCAGAACCTGCCCGATCGCGCGCTGGATCAAATCTGGTCGGACTCGGGACTCAACCCCCGGGATCCGCTCAACGTCATCGCCCAGGAGATCGCATCGCCGAGGCTGGACACGGCGATGCGCGTGCAGTGCCGCTCGAACCTCGTTGCCTGGCTGGACGAGCGGCAGGCCCAGACCGACGGTCCGGAGTGGCTGCACGCGGGCCTGGCCGGTTCGGTGAAGATCACAGCCGGGGCGGTGCCCGGGTCGATCGAGCCCTCCGTTGCCGACTTTGTCGAGCCATTGCTGTGGGTGACCGGACAGCTGCCGAGCTCCGGCTTCACCTCGCTAGGCATCACCGAGGCGGCACCGGCGATCGAGCACCGGATCGTTGCATCGGTCGGCCTGTCGGCACCGGCCGAGCTTCGCACGCTCCGAACGTCCGCGCTGGCCGGGTCGCACGCGCTGGACCGGATCGTGGTCCGGATCGATCTGACCAGGCCGTTGGGCGCGGGTGCGCTTACCTGCTTCACCGCCACGGCACCCGGCGATCCCTGGGATGTCGACGACAACGTCGAACTCGAATTGCCACGGGGATAAGGATGACGGGTTTGTGGCACGTGGTGACGAGCGCATTGCTCGTGGCCTGCTTGGCCACCGGGATCTCCTGGTCCGTCGCGGGGGCAGCTGTCTCGTCCTGGGGTGGACGTCCGGCCTGGGTGGGCGCCGTCATCAGTGGCCTGGTGCCGGTAGTGGGCATTCTCGCCCTCGTCGTCTGGGCGAGCTCGGCACGTCGGCAGCGGACCGTTGCCGGTCACGCGGGCACGGTCCAAGCCGTCGTGCCGGCCGCCGATCGCAGCTTCGACATTGATCCCTTCGGACCGAGCCATCCGCCGATCGGTCCGAGCAATGCTCCGTTCGGTCCGAGCAATGCTCCGTTCGGTCCGAGCTCCAATCCGTTCGCATCGAGTGGCTTTTCGACGAGCGACGGTTCCTTCGGAGCGATCGAGCCGGCACGCGGGGTTTTGACAGCCAGGAGCACGGTGCTAGGCGCTGTCCGGCTGAACGAGTGGCTGTTCCCGATGCTCGCCGCATTGCTAGCGGTCGGGTTCTTGCTGTTGCTGTTATCCGGCGACTGGGCAGATCTGGCGACGAACCTGCACTACAGCGCGAGCATCGATGCCTGGGATCTCGGGCTGGGTCAACTACTTATTCTCAGCGCGGCAGAGTTCGCGCTCTTCGTTCCACTTTCCTGGAACCGTCGAACCAGATGGCCCGCTGTGCTGGCGGTCTTCGCAGGTTGTTGGTGGGGTCTGCTGTGCTGGATCGCCTACAGCGTCACCAACGGCCTGCAACAGCTGCTCAATCGGCCCAGAATGGCGAATCGGGTTGGCGGCGTTGCGGTTTCAGCGGGTTGGATCTGGATTCCGGTTGCGTCCTTGGCGCTCAGTTCGGTGCTATGGGGCGCGGCGCGACTGGCCTACCTGCATCGGCTGAATGCGCCTCAATTTGCGGGGCATTCGTGATGAACTCAGCCGGCCGCTCCGATCGCGCTGCTCAGGGCATCGATGATAAGACCACGGGATTGGTGCACCTCACCGAGCAGGCCGACACCGATGCCCTGCTGTCGCAGCCTGGGCAACTGGTCTGGTTCGCTGACCCGGCTCGGGTCGGAAACGCCTATCATCGCCACGACCGAGGTGTGCGAGGCGTCGACCAGGTTCTCGACAGCCCCCGCCGGCAGGCTGTCGGTCACGAGCACCGCGACGGTTTCAGCGGTCGCGGCAGGCAGCGCCCGAACTGCCGTATCGACGACATCAGCTTGTGTCCGCAGACCATTCTCGATCAGCTCCTCTCGAATGAGCGCCTCGGCGTCTTCGCGAACCGACAGGGATCGAGCCTGGACCGGATTGCTGCCGGTGAAGGCAAGGCGCAAGGTTCCGACGCCTGCCCGGACGGCATCTTCTTGCAATGCCTGGACAATCCGAAGCACCGCACCGCTGTCGAACCATTGCAACATCGAGGCGGAGTTGTCCACAACTACGAGAATGCCTTTGCCAGCACGAGCGATTCCATCACTTCCGGTCTCGGACACCAAGTGACCGGCCAGTGCTCGCAACTGCCACTTGGCGCCGTCGCGTTCGAAGTTGAAGAGGTACGCGTCGGCACCCACTTCGACCTCGACGCCGGAATGTTCGTAGGTGTCCTCGACAGAACGGACCGAGCCGACGGTCACCCGAATGGTGCAGGCACTCAGCGGCTGAACGCGCAGGTGCACCTTATCGACGGCGGCAGGCAACCTCGAGAGATCGCAGAACCACTCATTTTCCGTGCCGGCCTGCTTGAAGCCGATCGTCTGTGTATGACCTTCGAATTCAGCCAGCACCTGGTCGTCGTTGCCAACCATGACGGCTTTCGGCTGTTCGCCGTTGACAAGTCCGCTCCAGGCGATCCGGAGCAATCCCTCCGGAAGTACTCGGGTTGCGGGTGGTGTCAGCAAGATGGGCACAGGCTTGGCCTTTCCGTCGTGACGACGATGCTTCGCCGCCGGTGCGTGGCTGTGCGCCATGGTAGGCGACCGCGCCCTCTGACAAACAGTGTTCGGGCCCGTCAGACCATCAGTTCGGTGAGAAAGAAACGAGATACAACATGAGCGAGACGCACGGTCCCGATGACGAGGGCCAGAACGACAACAAGGCGGCCCGCAGGAGGATCTCTCCCATACATTCTCGGCGTGGCAACACCGGTTCGTCGTCGGCATCGAGCGCCGATTTGCCGGCGGCACGGACGCCGCCACCGGTCAGTTCTAGGCGGGTAGAGCCGCCGGCGAGTTCCGCCTCGGCCCGGAACTCGTCAGCGACCGTGCCTGAGCCGAACCAGGACGAGCAAGCCGCGACGGCATCGGAGGCCGAGGACGCGAATTTCGGCGAGAACTCCGCGCCGTCGGCTGACGAGCCTGTACGTGGTCGTCGCTCGAGGCAGGCAGCTAGCGAGCTACCTGATACCAGCATCGATCCCTGGGATTTCGACGAGAACGTCAACGTCTTCGCCGCCACCGACGGAATGCCGGTCGCCGTCGAGACCGACGACGGAACATTGATCAGCTGGGAGGCCGTGCAGAACGTTTCCGACCAGGTGTTCTACGTGGTGGCGGCCAGTGATCAGGAATCGGTTCAGCTATTGCACCGCGCCGAGCGCCTCGCCGCGACTACTCAGAGGTCGGTCGAGGTGTCCAAGAGCGCCGGGCCCTACTTCGGTATCTTCGCCTTCGAAGGCAAGGATCTGGAGTCAGCCAAACAAGCTACCGGCGTCCCGCACGGCGTGGTGACACTGCTTCGTGAGGTGCGTGACGTGACCGCGCAGACGCTTTCCAGCGTTGTCGTGCTGCGCTGGCGCAAACCCAAGGATGTCGCCTCGGTGGCAGTCATGCGCTCGCGACCGAACGAACCGTTGCCCGAGCACTTCCAGCCCGGGTATCTCATTCCGTGCTCCGACCCGAACATGCTTCAGGACGAGAGCGTTGCACCTGGCGCGCGCTACACCTATCGGATCTACAGCATCAGCGGCTCAGGGCACCGGTCGGTCGGCGTCACCCAGACGGTCATCGTGCCGGAGCAGCCGATCGCGGTCACCGACCTGCGGGCCGAGGTGGCTGCGATCAGGGAAGGTGACCCGTGGGTGCACCTGACCTACACCGAGCCGAGGTCGGGCCGGGTCACCATCTTCGAGTCAGCGACTCGACCGCGACCAGTCTCCGATGATCAGCTCTTCGAGGCGGCCGAGACCGAGCGGTTGGGGCTCGGCAGCGCGATGTCGTCCTATCCGATTCGCACCGACGACGGACGCATGCTTCTCAATGGGATGTATTCCACCGCGCAAGGGCTCAGCCGCTACTACACACCGGTGACCGCGGGCGATCAGCGTTATCGCGTTGGGCGAACGGCCGTCGTGCACCACGTCGGCCCGGCTCGCGATCCCGAGGTGCTGGATCGGGTCAGCTGGCAGTTGCTGCGTTTTCGCTGGCCGCAGGGCGCGGAGTCGGTCATCTACCGGGTGGGTGCGCTGGGGGCGAAGGATGCAGCTGCCGCCGGCCAGGAACTGGCGGTCAGCCGTGCAACCTACAACAGGGACGGCGGCATCAAGCTCGACCTGCTGTCCGATCGCGGCGCAACGTTGTTCGTCCGCGGCAAGTTTTTCGATGGCAGGGATCACTTCGGCGAATGGGTCGCCATCAATTACCCAGGACGGGTCAAGCTGGCCTACCAGTTCGCTGCGGGCGAGGGCAACACGGTCTCCCTGCAGGTCTGGAGCGAGCGGCCGCTCAATCGGCTGCAGGCAGTACTGCACAGCCATCCCAGTCGATGGCTGCGCAATGTGGACCACAACCCGCCGGGCACGGTCGTGGTCGCCCAGATCGATTGGCCGCACCCGGTATCTCCGGGAGTGTGGATAACGGTCCTCGACGCGCTGGTGCTGCCGCCGGGTCGGGCTCGAGCCTTCTTCTACGTTCCCGAGCTTCCGGCTGGTGAGACCCTGATGGCGTTGGATCCATTGCCGATGCCGGAGCGAATCCGTCGACTCGGGCTCGCCAACGCCGCCGGCGCGGTTCGCAATCTGGTCGGCCGGGCGCGTAGCCGCGGCAGCCAACAGGTCGAGGTCGGGCCGTCGGAGGCCGAATGCCCGACCTGCTTCGGGAGCTATGCCGAGGACCAGGTGTGGCTGCGGTGCACGTCCAATGGGGAGTGCGGGTCCGAGCCCGACTACGCCCGAGCCCAGCTGACCCGCGAGCTACCAGTTCCGATGGGCCGGCCGGTGCACCCGGTGCCGGCCGCCCAGGCGGTCGGCGGTCGAACACCCTGCCCGGCCTGTGGTAATCCGGAGACCGTGGTGGTGTGCCCGACCTGCCACGCCGAGCTGCCGCCGCACTGGAGTAGTGATCGAACTTCGCTGTACTTCACGTTCGTCGGTGCGACCACCGCGGGCAAGACCACCTTTCTCGCCGTTCTGCTGGAGCAGCTTCACACGGTCATGCAACCGCTTGGCCGGATGTTCCAGCCTCTGAATTACTCGAGCCAGCGGCGCCAGGCGGGCTATCGATCAAGATTGTTCGAGGAGGGGCAGACCGAAGACGGCACCCGGCCGGTGAGTGAGAACCTGGAGTTGCTCGAGCCGCTGGTGTTCGATGCCGGACCCAATCCGGACGGCCAGCCCGCTGCGCTGGTGCTGTACGACGTCGCCGGTGAGGATATGAAGACCGCGGCGGACACCGGTCGCTACGGCCACCTGCTGGACAACTCCGACTGCTTGATCTTCCTGATCGACCTGCTGCAGATCGACGCGGTGCGCGAGCAGGTACGCGGCCTGAGCGACGGCCTTGCCGAGCTGCCGGTCAAGGTAAGCCCCGACCCGGCCCAGGTATTGATGAATGTGGCCAACGCTATTCGGCTGCGGCGCGGCTACTCAAGCGGCCCGGTCGAGGTTCGCGCCGCTATCGCGCTGGCTAAGTTCGATGTGTTCCAGCTGGGGATGCGCAATCGCAACGGCAACCTGGCCCGCTTCGTCTCGCCGGGTTCGGTGCTGATGCAGGATCCGTACGCAGACCCACGCACGCCGGGTGGACCTGGCGGCCTGTTCTTTCCGGCCGACTCTCAACAGGTGCACGTCGAGGCCCGCGACCTGCTGGAACAGCTTGGTGCCAAGGACTTTCTCAACACGCTGGAGGCGAACTTCAGCGATTTCCGGTTCTTTGCAGTGTCGGCCCTTGGCCACTCACCGCTCAACGGGATCAACATCGCTGACTCTGGGATCAGCACCTTCCGGCTGGCAGACATGGTGCGCTGGGCGATGAGCGAGCACTGGTATGGCTGATCGGGCACTGAGAGCTGAGCCGCCATGCTGATCGGCCAGTTCAGTTATTGCTCTTGCCAGCACGACGGCCCGTTCGACACCGGTCCCGGCTGGAAGGTTGCTGAGTTCGTAGGCGCTTTCGAGCGGAGCTCCGAACTCGACCAACTAGCCCGCCAGGCGGCAACCAGAGCCGGCCTGTACAAGCCGGTGCGGGCACCGGAGTACGCCTCCCGCGACGTGATCGAATCGCTGCCGAGCAGCCTGCGGCTGGATCTGGTCTCCGATGACGTGGTGTGTGTGCTGCGATCCACCTCGGCTGGTCAGGACTACAGCCGGCGGCAGGCGGCCTTTTCGCACGGTGTCCTGATGTCGTTGGACGACCAGCTTCCGGGTTGCCGGCCGGCCGAGCTCTGGGACTGGGAATGGTTGATGCCGATCGATGCGGACGAGATCGAATCGGCACGGCTGAATCCGGCCGCCGTCGGCCCGGTGCGAGACGCGCTGACCCCGGAATCTGTGCTGCCGTTCGCGCTGGGCGCACCCGAGGTGATCCGGCCGCTGGTTGCTGCTTTTGCCCAATGTTTGGAGACGGATTCGCCACTGGTGTTGGTTGAACAGGATCCCGCCGTAGCCTCTTGCTGGTTCGCGGCCCTGCAATACCTGCTGAGCCCGGCTGCAGCCTGGTCGCTGCCGTTCGACACCTATCAGGACCCTGATCTAGTGCTTCGCCAACCAGAGCACGGCTCGCGGCTGGTCGCGGTGGCCGAGGTCGCGGACGAGTGGGTCGGGCCGCTGGTGCGTTCAGGCCGGATCGTAGTGTCGGCGGATCGACCGGCCAGCGCTGCCGCTGCCACCGAGCTCGCCTGGTCCGATCCGCCGTACAGCCCGTTGCAAGCCAGCCCCTGGGCCGAACTGGCACTGCAACTCCTCGACGCTGGCGTCGAGGCGACCACAGCGGTAGTCGCCACAATCGATGAGCTGAGTGCGATGGCCGGCCTGGGGGGTCGGACGAGCCCGATGTGGGCACTGCCGACGGCCCTGCTGTACCTCGACTTTCCGCTGTCCGTTACGCATCGGGAGGTCGCGTCGCAGCTGTGTATCAGCCTGTGGCCGACCGCCGAGCGGGTGTCAGCAGGTCTTGTCCAACACCTGCGCGGCCGTACGGTCGAAGGCTTGAGCCGACCCTTCGAGACTTTCCGCGAACGAGCCGAGCAACTGAGCGCGACCGCTGGCGAGGCCGATGCGTTCTCCGACCTGGTGGTGGGCGGCTATCTGACCGGCCTGCTGGGAACTCCGACGCCTAGCGCTGCTGGCAGGCCGTGGCTGCCCCCGCTGCGACTGATTTCCGCGCCGGCGATGGCCGAACTTCTCGGGGGATTGCCGGAGTTGCTGGCATGGACGGCGGAGCTGCCGTTGATCGAGCCGAGTGTCGCGGTAGCGCTGATGACTGCCGCGTGCCTGGTAGCCGAGGCTGCGCAATCCGAGCAGCGTGGCGGTGCTCAGCTGTGGTTGGAGCCACGGATCGCAGACCTGCTGGAAGAGATGATCACCCACAATTACCCAGGATCGGACAGGCTGTTCGCCGCCATGCCGCCGCTTCCAGAGTTCTTCTGGAAGCACCTGCTCGATCCGTTGCTGTCAGCGATGCTGGCTGATGTCGATGTGGTCGAGGCCGATCCGTTCCAGTTCTCGGCAACCTCCTACGTGGCTACGAATCAGGACGACGGTTTCTACCTCGACGAGTCCGGGCACGAGGGCTGGCATCAGTCCGCGCCCATGCCGCGGGCTGAAAACAGACCACGGCCGTCGCCCCGGCAGCGGCCTGAGCCCGGCAGCCGGTGGCCGGCAGCAGTGCACGAATGGATCGGCGCCGCCGGGCTCGACGAGCAACTGGCCGGCGACCTTGGCTCGCTCAAACTCACTCTGCTGCTTGCCGAACATGCCGCATATCGCAATCGAATCCCTATTCTCGGCCTCAACCCGGACGCGGTGTTGGGGTTGGCCTTCTGGGCCCGAGTGCGCACGATCGGACCGGGCCTGCGTGCCAAGGACCGAGTGTTGCGGGCGGCGCGGGAGATCTGGCTCGACCTGCGGAAGATGCTGCCGATTGCCGCGCCTGTGCTGAGTTGGCTTGACCCGACCGTGGATACCCGCGCCTTATTGGAGCGATTGCTGGTAATGACCCCACTGGGTAAAGCTACGGCCCTGCTGAGGACGCCCGGTGCGCTGGTATCAGAGCAGCCAACACTGGTTGGATTTCATCGCGCCGAGAGTCAGCGGATGATCATCACGGGTCCGCAACAGGCTCATAAGGTCGACACTCAACTCAATGAGTACGACAGCTGGAGCACGCATCTCTACCTCAAGGAACGCGATCGGAGCGCTGCGCTGCGGTCGTCCATCTTGACCCGTACTGCCGCGGTCCATTTATGCCTAGACCTGGAAAGTGCGCTCAGCATCTGGCTTCGCCCGGACGCTAAGAACTATGCCGTCGGCCGCGAAGCCAGGCTGGGGTGCGATTTCGAGGGAGCCTGGAACCTACTCCTGCAATGCCTGGAGGGTCAGAGCCCGACCGCCTCCTGGCCGGAACTCGGCAGGGTGCTGGCCTACCTGCACCTTCGCTCGATCCTGCAACCTATGCGAGACCCAGCCCGGCTGTGGCTAGTCGGTGCAGAGACAGTTTCTGAGCTGCCCATGACGACGCGATTGCGTTCCGCGCTTTCGATCGCTGACGACGAAGTCGCGGGCACCTTTCGCGACGAGGTGGCCCTATGGACCGAACGGGTGGCCAGTCAGGGCAGGTTGATCGCGGCCTCTGGGGCCACGAACGCGAAAGAATTTCACAAGGTTGTCAATGCGGCAACCATACGGGTGTTCGAGGCACCCAAAAGCTCCAAGTTTGGCTTCAACCGCGGCCGGTCCTGACCTCCTCAACAGGAAGAAACTTTGTGGCGCACAGTGCACGTCGTCGGTGGGCTTGCGGGCCGTCCAGCTCTCGAACTCGGCAGCTGTCTGGGTTCAGGACGCTGGCGTTGGTCGGGTGCTTCGCCGTGTTAGTTGTCGGGTGTACGCAGCGGCCAGACCCGGATGGGGTCGTCCTGCCGCGGTCGCCGCACTCCAAGCCAGCGGCTCAACGCAGTTCCAGCTCAATCCGACCATCTGCCGGTCGCTCGTCGGTGCCGTCCCGGATTGGCCCGGCATCGCAGGCCAAAGTGAATTCGATCTACAGCCGTCTCGACGAACAGCAGCGGGTTGCTCAGCTCTTCATGGCGGGCACGCCGGCAAACTATCTCGACGATGGCACGTCGGATCTCGTCCGGCGGGGTCTGCTGGGTTCGGTGATACTGACTGGCCGAAGCGAGGCTGGAGTGAAGACAACCGCGCAGTTGACGGCGGCCCTGCAAAGCGAAGCCCGGACAGGTCAGGCGACACCGGGGTTGTTCATCGCTGTCGACCAGGAGGGTGGCAAGGTTCAGGTACTTCGAGGCGCAGGCTTCGACACGATGCCGTCGGCACTGCAGCAGGGGGGCATTCCGGCGTCTGACCTACGTACGGATGCGGCGAGATGGGGGGCCGAACTCAAAGCGGCCGGCGTGAATCTCGACCTCGGGCCCGTGTTGGATACCGTCGCTGACCGAACAGATCCTCATAGCAACGGGCCGATAGGGCATTTTGATCGGGAGTACGGTTTTGATCCGACAACGGTTTCTACTCATGGGAGTGCGGTTATCGCGGGGCTGGCAGCTGCTGGTGTTTGGTCCACTGCCAAGCACTTCCCCGGCCTCGGTCGAGTCGCGCTGAACCCGGACTACAACCGTGGTGTGCGGGACACCCAGACGTCGTCGGCTGATCCTTTTCTCCAGCCTTTTCGAGATGCCATCAACCTAGGTGTTCCCTTCGTAATGATCTCGACCGCAATCTATGCCCAGATCGATGACAGTGGTCCCGCGGCTTTTTCTCCGCTGGTGGTCACAGAGTTGTTGCGTCACCAACTTGGATTTACCGGTGTGGTCATCAGTGACGATCTAGGAAATGCCGCTCAGGTGCAGGGCTATTCGCTCGCCGATCGGGTCCTAGATTTTCTCGACGCGGGTGGTGACATGGTGCTTACGGTCGACAGTAGCCAGGTGTTACCTATGCAGGCGGCCGTGTTGGACAGGATGAACACCGATCCATCATTCGCGGCCAAGGTGCTCGCTGCGGTCAAGCAAGTACTTCAAGCCAAGCTGACCTATGGGCTTCAGTGATCGAGATAGGCTCACGTGTGAGGGGAACGCTGTGATCGTATGTGCATTGTGCGACCGTGAACGCACGGTTGGTCCATTCTGTTTGCATTGCGGCGGAGTGGAGACCAAGAGCGTCGCAGCGCCATCCCATGAGACCGTCGCCCCCAAACCCTTCGTCAGTTCGGTGCGTACGACTCCGGCGCCCATTCCGTCGGGTGTCTCCACTACCGCCGTCTCGCCGACAAACTCCGACGGCCCGCCTGGGCTTTCCCGCGACGCAGCACCGGTGCCGCAACCCTTGCCTCCGCCGCTCAGAGGAGGAGTCGGACGTGGAGTGATCATCGCGGTGGCCGCAGCTGTCACTGTGATAGTCGGATCTGCTATCGCCGCCGGCACGAGGAATTCGAATCATGCCAACGGGGCGGCAGCCTCGCAGCTGACCCAGCCCGCCCCGCCCTCCGGTAGCGATCCGACCAGTGCGACCTCGGATTCGGTGGTAACGCCGACGGCCAGCTCGCCGCCAGCCAAACCGGTCGATCCGCAGGCCGTGGCGCTGGCCGAGCTCCGGTCAATTCATGTTCGGGACCTAGCGGGTGTCACGTTTGATGGCCAATGGGTCGCCCAGCTGGCATCCAAAAACGCGGGCATCACTGATCCGCTTCAGACCACGGCGTCCGGAAGCCACACCTTCAAGAATTCCGATATCTTGGCCGAGTATCGGCGAGCCAGTGATAATCCTGACTTCGGCAGCCTCGTCCTGCTACTTCAGAGCACGGACTACGGCAAGCGCCAGCTCTATCACAGGCTTGCCCTTTGGGTGACGGTTGCGGCACTGCCCTCATTCGGATCGGCGCAGGATGTGACCGACTGGTGCGCTCAGGAATTCTCACAACTGTCGCCGTCGGTTCTCTTGGATTCCTGCGTTCCCCGCCAACTGAATCCACCATCCTGATTGCCAGGCCTGGGGCAACGTTCCTAGGCACGGGGCAACGTTCCTAGGCCTGGGGCAACCTTCGGCTGCCGGGTCGAGAACGGCCCGCGGACGGAGGTGGCACCATCGGGCCGATGTCGCCATCGGGGGCCTTGTCGAGATCGACGATCACGGCGCGTGGTCGCTGGGCCCGGTTCCCTTGCGAGCCTGCCGATCGATCCAGGCAGCCTTGACCCGCTCGGTGACCGGAGCCGAACCGAGGATCAGGTCGATGCGCATGCCCAGGTTCTGGTGGAACATGCCGGCCCGGTAGTCCCAATAACTGAAGACCTGATCCGCCGGCCAGCGTTCGCGCACGATGTCGTGCAGCCCGAGTTCGTACAGCTCGCGCAACGCCGCACGCTCCGGTTCGGTGACGTGCGTCTGGCCGAGGTAGGCGGTCGGGTCGAACAGGTCGGCATCGGCCGGTGCGATGTTCATATCGCCGCAGATCAGCGCGTCCGCCGGCCCGTCCGCAACGTCCCGGCGCAGTGCGTCCAGCCAGGCGAGCTTGTACTCATAGTGGTCCGAGCCGACGGCCCGCCCGTTCGGGACGTAGAGCGAGTGCACCCGGATACCGGCGCAGGTCGCCGACACCGCGCGGGCCTCTACGTCCGGAAACCCGGGGCGTCCGGCAGGCCGCGCACGACGTCGTCGAGCCCGACCTTGGACAGCAATGCCACGCCGTTCCACTGCGCCGCGACCACGGCCGCCACGATGGCCAGGCCGAGCCAGCTCATCGTCGAGCAGTTCCGCGATCGCGTCATCGGCAGTTTGGTCTTCTTGCAGGCAGATCACGTCCGGCGCCCGCGCGTCCAGCCAGGGCAGGAATCTCGGTAGCCGTTGCTTGATCGAGTTGACGTTCCAGGTCGCGATCCGCACCCGTCAACCGTAGTGCCCACCACCTAGGCCGCCGGGTAGCCACGGCCCTGATCCGAGCTAGCCAACAGCTACCCCTCACCGGTTACGCCGGGGCTGGACGGGTTGTCCCACATCGCCCGGACGCCGCCAAAACGACACTGCGAACCGTCCGGACGAGCTTGACCCGAAATCATTGCTTTCACCCGCAGTGCCTCCTACACTTCTGCCAAGCCGCCACCGTCCGCACCGTCATTCTCCAGCAGACACCTGCTGTCTGGTTGCAGCTCAAATGTCCTTACAGCGTGGCAGTTTCCTGCCGCCACTCAGCTCAACGCGATAAGGGGGTAAGAATCATGGCCAACGTAATCTCCACTCTGCGTCCCCGCATCATCAAGCGGAAGAAGGACCGTTGATCGTAGAAGTGCAGGTGTCGGCGCGCCATATTCATGGCGCGCCGCATCTAATTGCCGGCCCCCTTTTCCCGCCGCTCGACGGCCTAACCTGCCCGGCGTGTGCTGCCGCGGCAATTGCCCGGCGGGAGCTGCCCGGTTGATGAGATCGCAGTCATCGGCACTCGAGCGAATGTGTGGCCAGAGCCCCCGCTTCGAAATAGCCCGCTCGGCGGCCGGAATCCCTGTCCTGTGCGAGGCAATCTCGCCACAGCGTTTAGCCCATGTCTCGCTATGGGTACGCGGTGGCTCCCGGCATGAATTTCCGGGGACGTACGGAGCCAGCCATGCGCTGGAGCATCTCGCGGTCCGGCGGGCAGCCGCCTTTACTTGGCAAGGCGCTGTCGAGCGGGCCGGCGGTTCATTCAATGCGGTGACCGACCGGGAGTTCCTGGCCTTCTTCTACAGCGCGCCAGCCGAATTCGCCGCCGAGTGCCTGCCGGCATTCCTGGATCAGCTGCCGCTGGCGACCCGATCGTTCTCGGCCGAGGACTTCGAGGTCGAGACCAGCGTGCTCGCCGAGGAGTGGCGGCACCTGGGTACCGACCCGGCCGGCTACCTGTTGGCCGGCCTGCATGAGCGGCTGCTGCCTGGCCAGTTGCGGCATTACCCGGGCGGCACCGGCGAGGACCTGGACCTGCTCACGCCGGGCGCGGTCGCCGAGGTCGCGCAGCGGTTCTGGGCTCGCTCTGAGATCGCGCTGGTGGTGTCCGGACTGCCTGCCGAACTCGTCCTGGACCTCGTCGACCGCTCGACCCTATCGACGCTGGCAGAGCGGACAACCGGGACCGGCCAGGTCGTGGACGACCGCGAGCGAGGCTGTTTCGAGTTCGACGCTCCTGCCACCCTGGAGGCGGATACCCCTATTCTGCAAGGCATCGGCTGGGCGGGACCAGGCTGCACCGACCCGGCGCTGGCCGCGACGGAGGTGGCGGTGTCGTTGCTCGCCGGCGGTAGCAGCTCACGATTGTTCCAGCGGGTACGCGGGGAACACGGCCTGGCCTACGGGGTGGACGGCTGGCACACCGCCTATTCTGACGCGGGCCTGAGTACCGTGCTGGTGCAGACCAGCGCCGAGCACGCGAGCCTGGTCGAGCGGCTCGTCGACACCGAGATCCAGAAGCTGATCGAGCAGCCGGTGTCCGACGAGGAGCTGGAAACCGCCCAGCGACGCCTGGTCGGGCAGCGGTTCCAACTGTGGGAGGACGGCGTCGAGCGGGTTTTCGCCGCTGGCCGAACCCAGTTCATCCCGACCGACACCACCGGCGATCTGGCCAGCTGGGCGCGGGCCTGCTTCGACGTCCGACCTGCCGAGATCGCGGCCGCGGCCGCCGGCTTCCTCGATCGACACGTGGTGTGTCATGCCTGAGCCCGCGCTCGCGGTCAGCGCGCTGGTGAAGGAATTCGGCCGCGGTGCCAAGCTGCGGCGGGCCTTGGACGGGGTCTCCTTCGAGGTGCCACCCGGTCAGATCTGTGGGGTGCTCGGCCCGAACGGTGCGGGCAAGACAACGCTGGTACGGGTCTGTTCGACAATGCTGCGTCCGGAGTCCGGCAGCGTCACGGTGGGTGGCTTCGATGTGGTCGGCCAGACCGCTGAGGTTCGCCGCAGCATCGGGGTGGTGCTGGGCGGTGATCGCGGCCTGTACCCGAGGCTGACCGGGATCGAGAACCTGGAGTACTGGGGCTCGCTGTTCCGGCTGCGCCGGCCGACCGCCAGCCTGCGGGCCCGCGAGTTGCTGGAACTGGTCGGCCTGGGCGAGCGTGGCGCCGATCGAGTTTCTACCTATTCTCGCGGCATGAAACAGCGGCTGCACCTGGCCCGCGGCATGGTGGGCGAGCCGCAGGTGTTGTTCCTGGACGAGCCGACCTCGGGGCTGGATCCGATCGGCATCCACTCGCTGCACGAGATCGTGCTGAACCTGTCGGCGCGCGGGGTGACCATCCTGCTGACCACCCACGACATGGCCGAGGCCGAGGCGCTGTGCGCCCAGGTGCTGTTGATCGCCGGCGGCAAGATCCTGCTGCGTGGTGCGCCGGGCGAGCTGGAGATCCCGTCCCAGGTCCGGGTTTCGGTCGACGTAGGCGGGCTTTCCGAAGCCAGATATCAGGAGCTGGCGCAGTCGGCCGGCGTGCTGACCTTCGTCCTGCGGGCCGGCGGGATGGCTCGTTTCGGCATGGACTGCAAGCAGAACGCGGCCGTGCTGTCCTCGGTGGCACAGGCTGCCGGTGCCGATCGGCTCGGTGTCGCACCGGCCTCGGTCGAGGACGCCTACCTGGCGCTGTTCGACGTGCCGGCGCCATGATCGTCGCGCTGGCCGGACGGCCCGGATGAGCGTGTTGCTGGCCGGGCTGCGGGTGCAACTGCTGATCAGCCTGCGGCGGCTGGATGATCTGCAACTGCTGGCCCTGGTGCCGTTCTCGGCGGTGCTCTATCTGACGATGCTCGCCCAGACCGGCCGGCGTGACCTGGCGGTGGTCGGGGTGCTGGCCAGCTACGTGACCTCGGTGTGGTCACTGGCGCTGCTGTCCGGCGGCGACCTGATCGACGAGGAGCGCTACACCGGGACGTTCGGCCCGCTGCTGGTCACGCCGGTGTCGGTTACCCGGGCCATGCTGGGGCGGGTGCTGGCCATCTCGCTGCTCGGCCTGGTCGGGCTGGTCGAGGCCGGCATCGTCGCGGTGCTGTTCTTCCACATCGATCTCGGCATTCAGCGGCCGGGGCTGCTGGCCGCGACCGTGCTGCTGCTGACCGTGGCGATGGCAGGTGCCACCTACTTGTTCGGCGCGGTCTTCCTGCTCACCACCAATGCCCGGCCGTGGCAGAACGCGATGACCTATCCGGCCTATGTACTCGGTGGCGTGCTGGCGCCGTTGAGGAGCTGGCCGATCTGGGTCCGGATACCTGGCCGGCTGTTCTTCCTGTCCTGGGTGATGGATCTCTTCGGGATCGCGACCGGCCGGACCACCGGTGGGGTGCTGCTGCCGACGCTGGCTGCCGCCGGCCTGGCCGCGGTGATGTGGTTGCTGGCGCTGGCCATGCTGCGATTTGCCATCCGACGCGTGCAAGCCACCGGAGCCTTCGATGACATCTAGTCGGCTACTATCTGATAAGTCAGCTGACGCGAGCCTGCTCGCGACCTTTCGGTTCGCAGCGATCATCGGGTGGCGGGATTTCCGCGCGATGTACCGGTGGTACACCTACGCGGGCGGTTGGTTGGTCCGGGTACTCGCCCAGGCAGCCTTCCTGGCCTCGGTCGGGCTGCTGGTCGGCAGCGAACCGGTGGCGCACCGGATCGCGGTCGGTGCCGCCTGCGCCTCGGCGGCCACCGGTGCGCTGATGTCGATCCCGATGGCGGCGATCGAGCGCGGACTGGGTACCGCCGGCCTGCTGGTGGTCTCGCCGGCCGGGCTGGTGCCTGCCATGCTCGGCCGGGCCGTCGAGCGACTGGTGGACGGCGGGCTGACCAGCACCACCGCGCTGGTGGCCGTGTTCGCCTACGTACCCGAGATTCGGTTGCTGCGCCCGTCCTCCCTGCTGTTGCCGGTGCTCGCGGTGGCGATGGCCTACAGCTGCACCTGTCTGGCGATGACGCTGGCCGGGTTCGCGCTGCTCTGGCCGGATGCCCGCAACCTGCTCAGCGCCACCCTGATCGTCCCGCTGACGTTGTTGTCGGCCGCGGTGCTGCCGCACGATCCGAAAGGCCGGCTGGCGCTGGTGAGCCATCTGGTGCCACTGGGCAACGGCGTCCGGGGCGTCCGGCAGTTGGCTCTCGGGCATGCCGGTGGTGCGTTGTTGCCGCTGCTCAGCGAGGTTGTGGTCGGCTCGGTATGGCTGGTGGTGGCGATAGGTTCGCTGCGACTGACCCAGCGCTGGGCGACCCGCCGGGCCGGCCTGGTCTAGTTGCACCGGTCCGAGACAACACCGAGAAAGATGGAGGATGTGCGATGACAGGGACGGCGATGTCGGACCGGCAGCGGCTGTGGAATGCCCTTTTCCAATCGGGCGGTCTGGCCTCAGCCGATGCGCAGACCTTGGACCGGCTGGTGTTGCTGGCCGAGGAGCAGGAGGTGCTGCTGCCGCTGGCCGAGCAGTTCCTGGCCGCGCCGAACCGCACCGAGCTGGTCGCCGAGCGGGTGGCGCACCGCCGGGGCAACCACGCCCGGGCGGTGGAACAGCTGCGTCAGGTGGACGGCGCGCTGCGAGCCGCCGAGGTGCCGTTCCTGATGATCAAGGGCTTCGGCTACGAACGGCTGCAGTCCGAGGATTACCAGCGCCAGATGGACGATCTCGATCTGGTGCTGCCGACCGTTGCCGACGGCTGGCGGGCCGTCACCGCGCTGGCCGAACTCGGCTACCAGCTGATCGCGGCCACCGTTGCTCGGCGTCCGTGGGGCTGGTCGTCGGTGATCGTGGTGCAGGACGCCGATGAGAACGACGTGGAGCTCAACTGCGCCGGCCTGATCTTTCACAGTCACTCGGTGTTGGGCTGGGACCCGCAGCTGTGGGACGAGCAGGAGACCGTCCGCGGGGTGGGGGTGCCGGGCCGCCGCTGGGCTGCCGCGATCCTGATCGCCGAGATGCTGGACCGGCCCCGGCTGCGGCTGCGCGATCGACTCGATGCCCGGGCCGTACTGGCCCGGTTGGACGCCTCGGACCAGGCCTGGCTCGCCGACCTGGCGCGGCGCTACGCGCTGGGCTGGGAACTGGCCGCGGCAAAGGACACCGGCTCGGACGACGTGGATGCCGAGGGCAACCGCTGGCTGCGGGTGCGCCGCCGGGCGCCTCGCACGTTCCGGGCGGTCACCCATGCCTATCCGATGATGCGCCCGGCTGGGCTGAGCCAGGCGGCCCGAGCGGCCGGCATCGCGTTCAGCCGGGACTGCCTCGGTTCCCGCTTGGAGGATGATCCGGATATCGACGAGATCAGCGACCGGATGCTGACCTGGGCCGGCCGGATCGCCACCGTGCTCAACCACCGGCCGGCCGGCAGCCAGCTGGCGGCCGGTGTGAGCCTGCCGCTGGTGCCGCTGGATTCGGCGGCTGACCGGAGGCCGGCCGCTCAGGCCGGCGCCGATGGGATCACGGTGTACGACGACGGCCGGAGGTTGGTGTTGGACACTCCGATCGGTGGGTTCCTGGCGGTGGTCGTCCCGATCGTGGATGAGGAGCAGGTCGAGCAGGCGGTCGCGGCCCTGGCCGGGACGCCCAAGGGCAGCTGACGCCCCGCTCAGGTCCAGGCTGTTCAGGTCCAGGCGTAGGCCAGTCGCCTGGCCAACCCGCGCACCAGGCCGTCCTCGCCGCCCGGGTGCCGTCGGCTGAACTCTCGAAAGGACTTGATGCTCTCCTCCGAGACGGTCACCCCCCGAGCCCGCAGCTCGTCGAACACCCCGTCCGGAAAGGCATGTTCGGCAATGACCCGGGGCCGGCTGGCCGGTGTGTTGAGCCGGGCCAGCAGCTCACCGTCCGGGCCGGTGAAGATCAAATCCAGCCGGGTCGCGGCGTAGGACTGCTGGATCGGGCTCGGCACCAGCACCCGGACGACCCCGGCCAGCACCGGTAGGCCGCCGTCGGGTTGATCGGCAAGGCGCATCGACAGCACGCCTTCGCCGTCGTGCCATTCGACATGGTCGCCGCAGTCGATCAGCCGGCGTTCGGACAGGGTGTTCCAGGCGCGAGTGGGGACCTCACCATCGCGCACCGGGGTCAGCAGCACCGTCTCGGTCACCCCACCAGACTAGGCAATCGCCCTGCGCAACCGCCCGGCGCGCTCAGCCGAGGAAGGTGATCAGCTCCACGACCGCGATCACCACTATGAAGATGGCGAGAATGACCAGGAACGCGTGCCGGCGATAGAACGAGACCACCTGGCTGCTGCTCATGCCAGGGTGTGCCCGTTCGACCTGTTCGACCGTGGCGAATCGCTCGTCCACCAGCTCGACCCCGCGAGCGAGCAGGCCGTGGAAGGCTTGCGGGGGATAGCACTGTTCGGACAGCTGCTTGATCCACAACCGGGGCGCGCTGGCGTAGCCGAGGAATGTCCCGTCCGGATCGCAGTAAATCGGTCGGACGGTGTCCAGTCGCCCGATCGGGGCCACCGCGCTGCCGGAGTGCAACCGGCTGACCGTGCTGAGGATCGGCAGCGACGGGTCCGCGCCGGCCTGGTCGGCTAATCGCCAGCGCTTGACCTGCTTACCGTCGGTCCATTCGATGTGGTCGCCGCGATCGGTCAAGGCGTATTGCCGCACCAGCCGGGTCTGCTGGGGCGTGAGATCAGCCGGTGTCAGGCCCTGGACGAGTACCGAATCAGATGCGGACATAGACACCAGAGTTCCAGCCCGGCGGGAACAGCCGCGAACGGGCATCTAAAGCCGCGCACAACTGGGTCGAGGCGAACGCGACCTCGCGCAGATCGAGGAAGTCACAGCAGCCGGTCTCGTCCAGCGCCCGGCGAATCACGAACTCGATCAGAAACGCCGGTACCGCGAAATCGGCGTCGAAGGACTGGGCGACCGAACGGCTGAGCCGGACCAGGCCGGACAGGTTCGCCGGGTCATAGTCGGTCATCGTCTGCAGCCGGCGCAGCACCGCCCGGCGTAGGTGCAGGTCGGTGGCCTCGGCATCGTGATCCACCGCCGCCTCGACGGTCTCACGCCAGTCGACGGCCTTGCCCTCGATCACGTAGCCGATGGCCTGATCCAGCCGCCAGGCGACATCGAAGGTCATCGTGCATCGCCTGATTCGGCAACGGCCAACTCGGCCTCGGTCAGGATCGCGACGGCCGAGTTGAGCGGAAGGAAACCGTCCTGGCCGGCCCGGTAGAGGCCACCGGCGAGCACTGCCAGGTACAAGGCCACGGTGTAGCCGTCCACCGATGCCAGGTAGTCCGATACCGACAGCACCGATCGAAAAACATGTTCCAGCACAACCAGATTGACGTCCATCAGCTCGCTGCAGCTGGCATAGGCGAGCAGGCTCAGCCGGTGCACCCGATCCACGGTGTCGGCACCCAGGTCGTCCTCGGTGCGCTCGCCCTCGACCGGCTCGCCCTCGACCGGCTCGCCCTCGACCGGCTCGCCCTCGACCGGCTCGCCCTCGACCGGCTCGCCCTCGACCGGCTCGCCCTCGACCGGCTCGCCCTCGACCGGCTCGCCCTCGACCGGCTCGGCCTCGGCTGCCTCGCTCTGGGCCAGCTCGCCATAGGCAGCCCGGATGAACTGGAACAGCAGGCCGACCGCCGCCACGTCCAGCTCCGGTTCGAGGATGGCTTGGTAGGCACGTCCGAAGGCTGGCCGGTCACCGCCGGCGGCAGCGGAGATCAGCGCGCTCGCCCGAGTTGCCGCTATCACTGAAACAGTCATTCCTTACGGGGTAGCCGCCGCTGGATAGGTGTACTGCTTGGGATAGCTGTGACTGGCCTTGTCGCCCTTGGCCAGGTTAGCGGCTGTTGCCTTGGCGCTGGCGGCCTTTGCCGGATCTGTGGTCTGCAATTGGCTGATCAGTGACTGCACGTCCTTGTCCGACGGACCCTTCAGCGCACCCGGGTCCACGGTGCCGGGCGGGATCAGACCGCTTGCCGAGTGGCCCTTCAGCGCGAACCAGATCGCCCGGCCGGCCGCGGTGTCGACCGGGATGTTCGCCCCGAGGCCGAGCAGGTAGCTGGTGACGTACTTACCCAGGATGGGGACCTTCTCGGCGGCCAGCGCGGGGGTCAGCCGGAGGGTGTCGGCCAAGCCGGTGAGGCCGCTCACCATGCCACGGGCGGCCGGTAGCGCATCTCCGAGCAGCTCGCCGGCCTTGCCCAGGCCCGGAATCATGCCGAACGCGCTCAGCCCGATCGAGGTCCAGCTCGGGCCGTCGCCGGTCGCTCGCTCACCCAGGCCGCCGATCACCGCGATGCCAGAGGCGATGGCGGTGCCGTAGACCACGGCGGCCCCGAGGCCGAACGTCGTGTCGGTCACCACCGAGACGGCCAGCGCCAACCCCAGATCCTCCGGGAAGGCCAGCACCAGGACCGCGACGATCGCTACCGCGGCGATGATGATGCCGGCCCACTTGCCGACCTCGGCCAGGGCGTGGAAGAACTTGTGCCAGAAGGACTCGTTCTGCATGCCTTGATCGTGTGCCTTGTTCAGCTTGCCGACCACCGCGTTGTCGGCGTTGGAGCGGTCGTGGGTCTTGAGCTCGTGCATCTGGTTGTACAAGCCCTGCATCGCGCTCCAGCTGCTGTCCACCTGGCTCTGCACCGAGTCGAAGGACGGCCCGGTCTCGGCCGGGGCAGGCTTGGCCGGCGTACTGCCGGACGCCGGTGTCGCGGGCTTCGGGTGGTGGACGGCGGTGTAGCAGCCGCCCTCGCCGTAGGCAGGCGCGGTTGCTGAGCCGTGCGAGTAGGACGCTTCACCGGGGTGCGCCGCGATCCAATTCTGCAGCGCCTGCACAGCACTCTCGTAGTTGGACTGAGCGGTGCGCACCCGGGTGGCCAGCGAGGTGACTTGCTGCTTGATCGCGTTTACCGCGGTGATGTATGAGCTAAATCCGTCGGCAGCGGTCTGGTACGAGGTGTGCAGCTGGTCGAGCTCGCCGGGCAGCTTGTCGATGTGGCTCTTGAACTCGTCGGCGGACTTGCCTCGCCAGACGGCGTCATCGGTCTTGTTCTTGAGCCCATTCAGATCCGTCTTGGCGGTGGCGGCAGCCTCAGCGACGGTCGCCAGGTTGTGCTGCAATGCCTGAACCTGACCCATGTCCCCGGCTCCGGGGCTGTTGTTGCCCTCGAACCAACTGGTGTCGCCCATAACTTCGGCCTCAATTCAATGCTGAGATGAACTGGAACGTCGACAGGATCGCGTCGTACAGGTCACCGAACAGCTCCAGGAGCGGCAGCGTGGGAGTGACGCAGGTGACCACGGCGATCCGCCGACCGTCCGGGACGGGGATGAAATATTGAAAGACGGCCGTCTCCGCATTGCTCTGCTGACCCGACGGATTGCTCTGCTGGCCTGACGGATTGAGCTTCTGCAGGTAGGCGCTACGCACTACTCGGCCGACGTGCGGCAGCTCGATGACCGAGTTCGAGCGGCCCTCCTCGTGATCGATCTCGGACAGGATCCGGTCAGCGTCGGCGGCCTCGGGTGCGTCGTGCAGCGACACCGAGATCGAGCCGGCCACCGGTAGCCCGCCGTCGGCCCGCGTTGCCAGGATCGCCGCGAAGGACACATCGGAGGATCGAGCCGAGCGGATCATCATGACCAGCTGCTTTTCCAGCGGTGCGCGGTACTGCGCGAAGGAACCGTCGCGCTGCTCGGCCTCGTCCATCAGTACCCGCACCTGGGCGGGAGCTTGTTTGGAGTCGAGGTCGAGTACCGACCAGCCATCGGGCAGGTTCATCCAGAATGCTTGGCCGGTCGCGCCGGTGCTGGTCACGGTCATCAGTGCCCGCCCTGGCTGGCTTTCGCCAGCGTGTTTTCTTGGTCGGCAAAGGTCTGGGCGGCGCCCTTGACCTTCTCCACCAGCTTGTCGATGTTGCCGTCGATCTTCTTACGTCCGTCTTTCCAGCCGTTGACGAAGTCGTTGAGGCTGTCGTTCACCTTGCCCGAACCCAGCGCCGGACCGTAGGACTGCAGATCGTCCTTGGCGTTGGACAGCGCGTCCTTGATCTGGGCGAGCTTGTTCGCCAGCTCCTGCAATGCCTGCAGATCAACATAGATCTCGACCGCGTCTGCCATCGTCACTCCTTCGGCGGGTGTGCTGGTGCCGGGCTGTCGACGCTGCCCACCGGTTCAGGTGGGCAGCGTCACCCTGAGAGAATAAGGCGATTCTCAGTGCATCGACTGGGTCAGCGAAGCTTCGGTCTGCTCGTAGGTGGTGGCGGCGTTGCCGAGCTGCTTGCTGATGCCGTCCAGTGCCTGCTTCAGTTGGCCGGCCGCGGTGTTCCACTGGGTGTAGAGATCATGGAAAGCCGAGGACGCCGAGCCCTGCCAGCCGTTGTCGACCAACGCCTGTACCTGACTGTGCAGCGAGGCGAGCCGGGACTCGATGTCAGACGATCCCGAGGACAGCTGCCCCGAGACGTTGTGCAGGTCCTGCGAAGTGACCTTGATGTCGGCCATGGGTTTCCTCCTCTGGTGCCCGCCCCATTCGGGCCGGCTCGTTTTCCTTGACAACCTAAAACCTAGGCATGCGGAGATTGCCGCACAGCATCGCAAACTAGACTTATCGGGCCGAATCCCCGTGCTTTCTTAACTGTCACTTAGGTTCGGGGCGGTCCTCCTCAGTCCGATCTCGATACTGCGCCGGGCCCCTAACCCTGTTCTCGCGGTACCTCGGTAGCGGTCGATGTCTCGGGGGATCGGTGGCACCCGAGTGGTTGTCGGACTGTGGTGGCAGCGATGGATGTGCCGATGGCGACCGTGCTCGGGGACGCGGTGACGCGGTGACGCGGTGACGCGGTGACGCGGTGACGGCGGTCTGCGCGGAGCCGGGAGTCAGCCAACAGACGGTTTCCGAGGTGGGGTGCGGGGTTTCGGGCCCAAGGGCGTTGCCGGTTTGGTCGAGTGGTTGCGGCGCGAGCGACTCGACTGCCCGACGAGGGCCACCGGGTTTGGCCTATGCAACGTGGCCATCGGTTTCCAGCGCCGGTTTGCCCAGCACTTCGGAGTGGGACCGGAGCAGGTCTCGGGTTTTGGCTTTGATTTGTTGGGTGATCTTGCTGGCGGTTGTCGGTCGGAGTGACTATAATCGATAGTATGTTCGATGCCGAGAGCCACCCGGAGTTCGCCGAGTGGTTGGCGGATGTTCCGGAGCCGGATTGGCTTTCGCATCCGGTGTATTCAGTGATGTTGTCGGATGCGGAGCGGTTGCGGGAGCTTCTTGCGGTGGCACCGTCGATGCGGCGCACGGGTGAGCTTGCCCGACTGGATCCGCGTGTTCTGTCGGTGGGTGAGCAGGTGGATTTGTTGGCGGGGTTGGAGGAGCAGAAGAACTGGATCGAAGCAGTGCAGGCTCGGGTGTTGGCGGAGATCGAGAACGCTGACGGTACGAAGCAGGGGTTGGGGCAGGAGGTGGTGTCGTTGGTGTTGAAGGTTCCGTTGCGTGGGGCGCAGGCGAGGTTGAGGGCGGCTCGGTCGTTGGTCCGGGAGCTGCCTACGACCTTGGGACTGTTGGAGCAGGGTCAGATTTCGGGTCGGCATGCCGAGGCGATCGCCGAAGCGTCTTGGCGCCTTGATCCGGATGTGGTTGGTCAGTTCGAGGCCAGGGTGTGTGCCCGTGCGGATTCCCAGACGGTGCCGCAGTTGAAGCAATCGATCCGGCGAGCGGAACTGGCGATCGATCCGGTCACCGGGGAGCAACGCCACGAACGGGCGTTGGCTGATCGCAAGGTCGGGTTCCAACCGTGCGATGACGGCATGGTCCAGCTCCCGGTACTGGTGGGTGCGGTGGAAGGGCAGTTGATCTACACCCGGCTCACCGCCGCAGCCGCCCTGCTACCAGCACATGACCCTCGGAGCATGGATCAGAAACGCGCAGACCTACTCGTCGACGCAGTGCTGTCCGGCCTGCCGCACGATGCGTTGCCCGACATGCACGGCCGCAAACCCAGCATTCAAGTCGTGGTGTCCGCTGACACTCTGCTCACTCTGGATGACCAGCCCGCGCACCTGACCGGCTACGGACCGATCACCGCCGAAACAGCCCGACGACTCGCCGCCGACCAATCCGGCACCTGGCGCCGACTCCTCACCGACCCGGACACCGGGCAGTTGTTGGATATCAGCCAAGACCGCTATCGACCGAGCCAGCGGTTACGGGACTTCGTGAACGCCCGCGACGATGTGTGCTGCTTCCCGACATGCAACCAACCGGGTTACCGCTGCCACTACGAGCACATAGTCCCGTATTTGCAAGGAGGAGCGACGTGTCGCTGCAACGCCGCACTTGCTTGCCGCAGACACAACAACTGCAAAATCGGCACCGGCTGGGACTACACCAGAAACCCCGACGGATCTTTCACCTGGACCGACGACACCGAACACGGCTACACCAGCCACCCTCCCGAACGCTGGACCACACCAAACCACGAACCACCGCCACCACCGAAACAGGCAACCCTGGAAGAGATCCACACCACCGAAGACACTGCCTACGCCGCACTAGAGAAACGGTGGCAACACGAACTCCACCACGCACAAGAAGCAGACGACGAAGCCAGAATCACCAACGCCCACAACGCAATCACCACCGCACAGAACCAGCGCGCCAGACAACTAGCACACCGAAACGACTCGACTAAGCCACCGTTCTAACCCATCCGATCACTGCGTAGTGGATGGTCTGAGTCACTGCGTAGTGGGGTGGTCCGATCCGAAACGTAAAAGACGCCCTACCAGTTTCGGATCGGACTACCCCACGAAGCGAGACCTCGGACTACCCCACGAAGCCAGCCGGACCCACGAAGCGAAGCCAACAAGCGGACTATCCCGCGAAGCGAAGCCAACAGCCCGAGCCTCGGCTCAGGATCAAGCTCGCTGGCCGGACCTGCTCAGCCGAGCATCAGTACCAGCGCCACCACGAGCACCAGCACGGTTGCCACGATCGAGCCGAGAACGACCGGGCTTCGCCACATCGAACGAGTGGGGTCCTCGGCCAGTTGGCCCAGCTCGGTAGCTGGCCGGAACCTCAGATCGGGCCGATCCAGCGCGGCCGCGGTCCGGTCCACAGCACCCCAGACCGCTTCGCTGGCGGCGTCGATCTCCCTTTGCCACCAAGGTAGATCTCGCGCGGCTGATTGCTCGGCGGGGGTCGGCGCAGGCTGCTGTGCGACCGCTGTCCGGGGGACCCGCGACCGGATCGGCGGAGGCAGCGGTAGCCCCGCGGCCGATGCGCCAACTGCGTGCTGCGCGGGCGGCTGCAATGCTGCTTGTGGTGCGGACGGCTGTGGTGCGGATGGCTGTGGTGCGGATGGCTGTGGTGCGGATGGCTGTGGTGCGGATGGCTGTGGTGCGGCTGCTTGTGGTGCGGGCGCGGCTGGCCACGGCGATGCAGCGACTGGGCTCGGTGTGGCTGCTTGTGGTGCGGCTGGTGTCTGCGCTGCGGCTTGTTGTGGTGCGGGTGTCTGCGGCGCTTCGGCCAGGGCGCGCATCAGCTCGGCCACGCCGGCCGGCCTAGCTGCCGGGTCGATAGCCAGCGCGGACAGCAGCGTGCTGCCGGCCAGCCCAGCCGAACGCAGCGCCGCCGCCGGATTGCCGAGCCAACTGACCGACCCGGTCAGCAGGGTCAGGATCACCGCCGCTAGCCCGAACACGTCGGTCGCCGCCGTCAGCGGTTGGCCGTCGCCGAGTTCGGGCGCGCTCGGCAACCCGCCGGCGTACCGGGCCAGCGTCGCGCCGCGCACCCGGGTACCGATCGGCACCGCGGGCAACAGGTCGGCGAGGACCGCGCTGCCGTCGGCGGCCAGCGACAGCGATCCGAGGGCCAGCGCACCCAGGCACATCCCGGCCGCGTGCAGTGCGGCCAACGCTTCCGAGACGGGCCGCAGCAGCGACTCGACCTCGGCCGGGCTGCGGGCGCCCTCAGCTGGCAGCTCGACCGGCATCGGCTGCACGACGAAGCCCTGCTCGCTACGTACCCCGGCCGCCAGCAGGTCCAGCACCCCGGAGCCGATCGCGGACACCGCGACCAGATGCCGGAATCTGCTTACCGCATCGGGGGAATCGATGCTGACCAGCACCGTCCGGCCGTCCGGCGTGAGGACCGCGTAGCGCGGCACGCCCCGTACCGTCGGCAACTGCTCGACCGAGCGCAGGTCGGGCACCGCCGCCGCGAGCACGTCGGCGCTCACGAGCTCACCCCGTCCGGGATGGGTAGTTGCACGGCCAGCCATTCGCCGTCCACCAGCATCAAGCCGCGGCCGGCCGGCGCCCGGCCGAGCAGGTTGCGCGGCAGCCCAGCGCCGAGCACGTTGCCGTCCATCCCGCTTTGCGGCGAGAGCAGCAACCCCTGCTTGTTGCGCTTGCCCTCGACCGCGACCCCGCGCAGCAAGGAGCCCAAGTCGTCCAGCGCCGCGCCCACCACGAAGGCGATGCTGCCGGGCGCCCGGGCTCGCACCACGTCGATCAGCGCGGAGTCCAGATCGCTGCCATGCACCTGATCGGCGTCGTCGATGAGAATCGCGCACTGCTCGCGCTGCTCGATCCAACCGACGGTGCTGTCCGGCCCGTCCATCCTGGTCACCACCGGCACCCCGAGCTCGGTCGCCAGCTCGCTCAGCGGCGATGGCTTCGGGCAGACCACCAGCAGCTCGACGCCGTTCGCGTGCAGGCCGGCCGCCAGCAACGCCAGCGCCGTACTGCGACCGGTTTTCCGCTGGCCGGCAATGACAAATCCCGGTCCGGCGCCGAAGCTGGTCCGGTACTGCCCGAGGTCATCGCCGCCGACGCCGACCGTGACGTCGAAGGGCGCCGGCTCGCCGGCCACCGCGACCGGCAACCGCAGTGCCTCGGCAAGGGTGATCACCGCGGGCAGCACGTCCACCCGGAACGGCCGGTGGATCAGCTGCCTGCCGTACCGCTCGGTCAGCGCATCCGCCTCGGCTCGCAGCACCGCGATCTGCGCCTGGCCGGACGGGTCGGCGCCCAGCAACGCGAACTGTGCCTCGTTCGGGGTATCGCCGAAATAGGCCCGTCCCGGCGCGATGTTCTCCGGCAGGTTCTGCGGGCGGATATTCACCAACCGGTAGTCCTCCCGATCCGCCAACCGCAGCACGTACTTGGTGGCGATGAAGCCCGCGATCCGGTCACTCAGCACCGCGCGATCACCGGCGATCACCAGGGTGAGGCCGACCGAAGGCCCCTCGCGCAGCAGTCGGATCACCCGATCGCGCAGGCCCTGCATCTCCTCCAGCGAATAGGCCGACAGCATGCCTTCCCACCGGTCGATCACCACGACCAGGTAGGGCAATCGATCCTGCGGGGTTTCGGCGGCGCCGCGCAGCTCGCTGATATCGCCCAGCCCGCGGGTTGCCAGCAGCACCTGCCGCCGGGCCACCTCGGCGGTCAGCCGGGACAGCAGCCGGTCCACCCGGTCCTGCTCGGTGCCGGAGACGACCGCCCCGCAATGCGGCAAGCCGGCCGCGGCCAGCAGGGCACCGGGACCGAAGTCCATGCAGTACAGGTGCAGATCATCCGGGCTGAACCTGTTCGCCAGCCCGCTGATGATGGTGCGCAGTACGGATGATCGACCCGAACCCGGGCCGCCGGCGATGATGGTGTGGCCGGCCGACACCACGTCCCAGGTGAGCGGGCGCTGTGCCTGCTCGGCCGGCAGGTCCTGCAGCCCGATCGGGATCGCGGTGCTGAGGTCGGGGGAATCTCCGCCGGCGGCGCTCAGCTCGGCGACGGTCACCCGCGCCGGTAGCGCCGGCAGCCAGGGGCTGGGATTGCTGGCCACCCCGGCCTGCCGGGCCGCTGCCGCGACGAGTTCGACCAGGGCATGCAGGTCGGTCGCGGCCGGATCCTCCGGCGCCTTCGTACCGGCGCGGCGTGGCAACGGCTGACCCAGCTCGGCCCAACCGATGTCGTAGACGTTCACCGGCGGGGCCACCTCGGTGTGGGTGCCCGGACGGCGGCCGGCCACCCGGGCCGTCTGGAACGACGATGGCACGCTGCCCCCGCCGCGACGGGCAAAACCACGGCCGGGGGTGGCCGGTGAGATCAGGGCCGCGTCCGGTGACTCGAGAACCTCGTTGCTGTCTGCCTTGTTGGCCATCCGCAGCCCGACCCGCAGGCCGACGTTCGCCTGCATCTCCGCCGAGACCACCCCGGTCGGCCGCTGGGTGGCCAGCACCAGGTGCACGCCCAGGGACCGGCCGACCCGGGCGATCCGGATCAGGCCGGTGACGAAGTCCGGCAGCTCGTGCACCAGTTCGGCGAACTCGTCGATCACGATCACCAGCCGGGCCAAACCGGATCGCGCCGAGGCCCCCGCGTCCCGGTCCCAGGCGTCATCGACATCGCGCGCGCCCATCGAGCGCAGCACGGTCTCCCGGCGCTTGAGCTCGGCGTCCAGCGAGGTCAGCGCGCGTTCGGTCTCGCGGTTGTCCAGGTTGGTCACCATGCCGACGGTGTGCGGCAGCCGCTCGCAGTCGGCGAAGGCCGAGGCACCCTTGTAGTCCACCAGCACGAAGTTGAGCGCGTCCGGCCGGTTCGCGATGGCCAGGCTCACCACCAGGGTCTGCAGGAATTCCGACTTGCCGGCGCCGGTGGTGCCGGCCACCAGCGCGTGTGGCCCATCCGCTTTCAGATCAAGGCTGAACTGGCCGTCCAGGCCCGCGCCGACCACCGCGCGGGTGGACCGGCCGGCCAGCAGCCAGCGTGCGGTCACCCACTCCGGATCTTCCAATTCGACGCCGAGCAGGTCGACGAAGCGCACCGCGCCGGGCAGTACCGCGGCGTCGTCCTCGCCGCCGACGTGCTGGATCGGTGCCAGCGCTCGCGCGCATTCCTCGGCCAGCGCCGGGGTGAGCAGATCCAGCAGCAGCCGGGACTGCGAGGCAGACCTGGTCGCCTCCAGCCGTCCGAGCGTTGGGTCGGCGGCGTCCACGATGACCTCCGCGGTCGCCTCCTCCGGCAGCCGGGACCGGTCATCGTCGATACAGATCGCGAACAGATCCGCGGCCGGCCCCTCGCGCAGCAACCGGGTCAGACCGTTGATGGTGCGCAGCCGGCGGGCGCCGTCAATGACCAGCAGGATCTGCTCGGCAAACTCCACCGAGTGATCCGACCGGGTTGCCTCGCGCCGCTCGTCGAGTTCGCGCAACAACTCCGCGACCCGCTGGGTACGTGACTCGGTGGAGTTGCCGATCATGATCACCGGCGCCTGCGGCGAACCACCCTGGATATGCGGCAGCCAGCGCAACCACTGCCAGTCCGGCGCGGTGTTGTCCCCGCACAGCAGCACGATCCGCAGGTCCCGCGGGCTGCGCAACGCGGCCAGCTGCAGTAGCTGCCAGCGAGCCAGCGCTCGCGCGATGACCGGGTCACCGGCGATGCCCAGCACGCCCGCCGACGCGAGATCGACGCTCACCGGCACCGGCGAGATGGCCGGCTCCGGCGGCACCGCGCCCGGATCGCCGCCCTCCAGACGGACCGGCAGCAACACTTCACCGACCCCAACCCGCAGCAGCAGGGCGTCGCTGTCGGTGCGCCGGCGTTCCCACAGTCGCACTCCGGGCAACGTGCAGATCCGGCGGATCTCGGCCGGATCGGGCAGGTCGCGCAGCAGTTCCGCGCGCACCGCACCGGTGAGTTCGGCCAGTCGCCGGTGGGCATTCTCGCGCTCGTCCCGCCAGCGTCGCAGCGCACTCTGACCGCGTCGGGAGGTCGATCGGCGCTGGGTGAAGAAGTTCGACACCACCAGGACGGGGCTGGCCAGCGACATGATCAGCATCGCCGGCTGGCCACTGATGAACGCGATCACGCCGGCCATCGCGATCGGAATGGTCGCCATCGCCCAGGGCAGCGGTGCCTTCTCCGAACCCTGCGGAGCGGGACCGGGCAGCCGCAGGAACATCGCCGGACGGGGCGGCCGGATCCGGGACGGCCGGTTGTAGGCCAGCTGGCCCTGCCCGTCCCGTACCAGATCGGCCTTCGCTGCTACCTCGTGTCCCGACTCGGAACCGGGTTGCACCCCGATCACCGAGGCACCCAACTCGATCGAGCCGCCGACCGGGACCGGCAGCCCGTCGGATGTCACCAGGGTCCCGTCCAGGTGCACCCGCGCCTGCTCGTCCACCGGGCTCACCGTGACCCGCAGGTCCGCACCCACCGATAACCGGGCATGGTGGGCGGCCAGGGTCGGGTCACCGATCCGGAGGTCGCAGTCATCGGCGCGTCCGATCAGGTAGCAGACACCCGCCGTGAGGCCCCGCTCCAGCGGCACCGTGCTGCCGGCAAGCGGGCCGGAGCGGAAGGTGATGCTGGCCTGCTCAGGACCCGCCGTCGGCTCGGTCATCGGACGCCCCCGGACGATCGCGGCGCCGCTGAGCGGTGCCGCCGCACCCATCGGCCGGTCGCCGTCGTCCAGGATCCTCAGCGCGGTCGGAATGCCCGCCCGGGGCAGCAAATCGGCCACCTCGACCTCGAGCGACTCGGCCAGCGCGGCGAGCGGTGCCTCGGCGTCGGCCTCCACGATCAGGTCGCGGGTCTCGAGCAGGCCGGTCGGCTCGCTCGAGACCACCGTCCAATACCAGCGCACGCAACCTCTTCCATCACGGCCCGTCTGCCCGGCCGTCGCTCGCCAGCGAGTGTGCCATGGCGCCCGGGCGTCGGGCCGGGGAAAAAAGCCCCTAGATGTTAATAACACACCTGCTCTTCATTCGTTGAGCACTGGGACGCCGCTCGTGGAGTGAGGTAGGAGTTTTGAAACCGCGATTAAGGCTGGGTCCGAACGGGTAACCTTCCTCCGCGAGGACGCAATCAGGTGATAGCCGCACTGTCTGCATGACGGGGACAGATTTGACAGGAAGCGACACCAGTGAGTTCGGAAAATGTCGTATCGCGGACGGCGCTGCGGCTGGCAGCCGCCGGTCTGTGCGTTGTAGGCAGCTGCGCGCTAGCCGCGTGCGGTGGTTCGTCGACGCCCGACACGTCCGGGGCGACCGTCG
This sequence comes from Actinomycetota bacterium, assembly GCA_030853265.1. Lineage (GTDB taxonomy): Bacteria > Actinomycetota > Actinomycetes > Mycobacteriales > Jatrophihabitantaceae > Jatrophihabitans_A. The sequence goes on along the minus strand of JALYVK010000006.1, from coordinate 9,156 downwards.
GACAGTCCGACACCAGTAGCTCTCCGGTGACGCCGTCGAGCACCGCGAGCGTCGTTTCGCCCGCGCAGGCGGCCCAACAGGGCGCAATCGCTGCCGTCCGTCGCTACTACGCCACCATCGACGCGCTGTATGGCAACCCGAAATCCTCGTTCAACGCCATCTACACGATCAGCACCGGCGGCCAGGCGGGCATCGACCGGGCCAGCATCGCCCAGGAGCGGATCCAGGGCCTCAAGCAGGTTGGCCGGCAATCCATCGTCACCATTGCCGCAGGCGCGGTTAACCTGACAAATAAGCCTAAAAACCTACCGAACCCGATCTTTCCGACCGTGCAGGTGACTACCTGCAACGACGTCAGCAAGGTGTCCAGCGTGGATGCCAAGGGCAAGTCCCATGTCGCTGCCGGACGCCTGAATTTCTTCCTGAATAACCTGATTGTCACTAATATCGCCTACCCGGCGACCGGATCCTGGCGGGTCTCTGGCATTACCAACAAGGAGGCTTCGGCATGCTCGTAGCAAACCTTCGGCATCGCGGCAGGGCGGTTGTGCTTGCTGTGGTGCTTGCCGCGGCCGCGGCGACCCTGATCGGCACCCAGGCAGCTGGTGCCGCTGACCCGCCGGTCACCTGCACCCAGCACAAAGCCGATGGCAGCTGCGTCACGACCGTCACAGGTGGTGGCAATCCTGGCAGCACCGGCAGTCCGGGCACCGGTGGTGGTAACAACGGCGGCGGTGCCCCGCAGGTCTGCAAGGACCAGGGCAAGGTCGTGCCCTGCTATGACCCCACCTTCGGCTACTTCTACACCGACCCGTACGGCGGCCACGAGTATGTCAAGCTGATGAGCCCGCAGCCGCCCAAGAGTGACCCCTCATGGGAAGGTCACACCGACGGCGCGATCTATGAGTTCGTGATCATCGGCGGTTGCGGGCAGTGCACCGGCGGTGGCTGGATGTGGCTGCAGAACCCGCCGCCCGGCGCACCGCTGCCGGTCGATCCGGCTGTCGTCGCAGCGACCATCCGTAGCAACATGAACCTGCCGACGCCGACTTTCCACCGCTCTCCCAAGGAGAACAACAACTACCAGGGGCAGCCGTTCACCTACGTCAACATCCCGACCTGGTACTGGACGGACCCGGCCGACTACCAGACGAAAACGGATTCGCTGACGGTTGGCGGCGTGACGGTGACCGTGACTGCCGCGCCGACCTCGCTGGTCTTCGATCCAGGCAACGGGGACGCCGCGAAGAACTGCGACGGTCCGGGTCAGGCGTGGACCAGCGCGGACGGCAACGACGCGGCACCGGGCGGCTGTTCCTACAGCTATTCCCATGTCTCGTCCTCCGGCCCGATCACCTCGCAGCTGACGGTGAACTGGGGCATCAGCTGGACCGCGAGCACCGGCGCCAACGGCGTGCTGGCCCCGCTGTTCTCCCGGGCGCAGTCCACCTTCAACGTCCTGCAGGTACAGGTTGTCGATCGGTAGCTCCGACAGTTGGCCGACCGACCGTAGTTCAGCCGACCGCATTTCGATCGACCACGACCTAATCGGCCGCGACCGGGTCGATTGCGACAAAGCAGCATTAGCAGCAGATAGGGCAGTGTTCATGAGGAAGTCCCGATGAGGCCCGGCACCTTGAACCCGGGTGTGCCGGCTCAGCCGGCGGTGGCCGGCAACGGCCGGCTGCCGCTGGTCCAGACGCCGTTGCCGACCCGCGAGCGGCGGCCCGGCTACATCGCGCTGGCGGTCGCGCTGATCATCGGCCTGGCCGCGGTAGGCGCCTACCTCTACACCCAGGCCGGCGCCAAGACCCCGGTGGTGATCGTGGTGCAGAGCGTGCCGGTCGGCCACCAGATCCAGCGGTCGGACCTCTCGACGGTCTCGGTGGCCGGCGACATCACCGCGATCGCAGGCTCCAATCTGAACAGCCTGGTCGGCAAGACCGCCACCGTGACGCTGCTGCCACACACCCTGTTGCAGCGGGCGATGGTGGCCGATGCCGCCCAGTTGCCGGCTGGCCAGGTGCTGGTCGGGGTTGCGGTATCGCCGGGCCAGGTCCCCGCCGACGGGTTGGATGTCGGCACAAAAGTCCAGGTTGTCGGCCTGCCTGCCAAGAACGTTGCCGGCGCGCAGCCGACCATCCTGGTGCCGTCCGCGACGGTGGCGGCCAGCACTCCGAACGGTGCGGTGCAGGGCGGTACGTTGCTGACCCTGCAAGTCGCCGCGGCGGCCGCGCCGCAGATTGCCGCTGCGTCCAATGCCAACCTGATCGCGCTGATTCGGACCGACGGCCCATGATCCTGTCGGTATGCAGTGACAAGGGATCACCCGGCGTTTCCACGATCTGCACCGCGCTGGGCACCGTCTGGCCGTCCGAGCGGGTCGTGGTCGAGATGGATCCGGCGGGCGGTGACCTGGCCTTTCGGCTGCGCAGCGCCGGTACCGCCCAGCGGTTGTCGCAGCTGCCGTCGGTACTTTCCCTTGCCGCCGGCGCTCGTTCCGGCGTGGCACCCGATTCGCTGTTGCAGTTCAGCCAGCTGTGCTCGCTCGGCTTCGGGGTGATCCCCGGTGCGCTGACCGCCGAGGCCTATGCGCCGATGGCGCGGTTGTGGCCGCAGGTTGCCGGCATCTGCGCGCAGTGGCAGGGAACCGCCATCGCCGACCTGGGCCGGATGCAACCGGGCAACCCGGCACTGACCGTCGCTCGCGCGTCCGAAGCGGTGTTGCTGGTCGCCCGGCCGAGCCTGGAAGGCCTGTACCACCTGAGGGATCGGGTCAACGAGCTGTCCAGCATGGTCGGTGACACCAGTCGGGAGCGCAACCCGCTGGCGGTGGTCGTGGTGGCACCGGCTCGTGACGGCGATCGCGCCCTCGACGAGGTACGGCGGATGCTGGACGCGGCCGGTTCGCCGGTCCCGGTGGCCGGCATGATCGCCGCCGACGACAAGGGCACCCGTGCCATGTGGGACGGCACGCTCACCAAGAAGTCGGAGAAATCCGCGCTGCTGTCCTCGGCCCGGGCACTGACCCGGACCCTGCTGGCCTGGTGGCCCGACCTGCCCCGGGCAATCCCGGGTCAGGCCCCGGATGCTCGGCTCGACCTGACCAAACCGGGCGTGAGCGATGCCCGTCCGGCCGCCAGGCAGGCGCAGCACACCGCGGACGCACCGAGTTCGGCGGTGCCCCGATGAGCGCGAGCACCCGGAGTGACCTCTCATGATCGAGACCGTCGACTACCAACTCGTTCGCGAACTTCAGGAAGAAGTCGCCGACGAGATCACCAGCGCGAAGCAGCGCCGCGATGCGCAGTTGCTGGCGGACCTGGCACCTGCCGACGAGCAGCAGTTGGCCCAGGCGATGATCGTCGGTGCGGTGCAGCGGCACATGCAGGGCTTGCTGGCCCGCGGCTCGGAGCTACCGGATCAGACCTATGACCAGCGCTTGTGCGATGCCATCTATGCCGCGATGTACGGCGCGGGAGAGTTGCAGGAACTGCTGGATGACTCCGAGGTCGAGAACATCGACATCAACGGTTGCGACGAGGTGTGGATCACCTACGCAGCACCCCGGGGCAAGGAGCGTGGCCGGCCGATCGCGGTCAACGACGAAGACCTCATCAATATCGTGCAAAACCTCGGCGCCTACGCCGGCCTCAATGCCCGCCCGTTCACCGTCGCGAGCCCGGAGCTGGACCTGCGGCTGCCGGACGGCTCGCGGCTCTCGGCAGTGCTCGGCGCCACCGAGCGGCCGGTCATCTCCATCCGGCGCAACCGGTTCCCGCAGATGTTCCTGCACCAGCTGATCGAGTTCGGCACCATCGATCAGACGATGGCCTCGTTCCTCGAAGCGGCGGTCCGGGCCCGGTGCAACATCATGGTCGCCGGCGCGACCGATGCCGGCAAGACCACCCTGCTGCGCGCGATGATCAACTGCATTCCGCCGGCCGAGCGCATCATCACCGTCGAGCGCGCGCTGGAATTGGGCCTTCGGCACAACCCTGATCTGCACTGGGACGTGGTGGAGATGGAAGAGGTGCTGCCCGACGCCGAAGGTCGCGGCGGCATCACCATCGACCAGCTGGTGCGCCGTACTCGGCGGCACAATCCCGACCGGGTGATCGTCGGCGAGGTGCTCGGCCCGGAGGTCGTGCAGATGCTGTCGGCGATGTCGCAGGGTAACGACGGGTCGCTGTCGACGATCCACGCCCGCGATGCCGACGACGTCTTTCACAAGCTGGCGACCTATGCCGCGCAGTTCGAGCGGCTGGACTTTCCGGTGACGCACTCGCTGATGGCCAGCTCCGTCGACTTCGTGGTGTTCGTCCGCAAGAACCCGCTGATGAACGGCGTCCGGTGCGTGACCGAGGTCGTCGAGGTGACCGGCATCAACGAGGGACGGGTGGCACGGTCGAAGATCTTCGCCGAGTCCCCGGTGGACGGCCGTGCCGAGCGCCGGTCCGAGGTTGCCATCATGCGCGGTGACCGGCTGGCCGAGGCCGGCTACGACGAGCTGATCCCGGCCGGCGTCCAGTGGTATGCCCAGGGTGTCACGTGATCCTGCCGTCACTGTCGACCCTGCTGGCCGCCTTCATCTTCGGCGCGATCGGCGTTGCCCTGGTATTGCTGGTAATCGGCATCCGCGGCACCGTTCCGGATCCGACCGCCGGGCCTGGCCTCGGTGCTCGGCTGGGCACCGCGGTGCGCTCACCGGCGCTGACCAGCCGGGTGGCCGCCGGGGTCATCGTCGGTGCGCTCACCCTGCTGGTCACCCGCTGGCCGGTCGCTGCGGTCGGGTTGGGCGTGCTGGTGGTGTTCTGGCCGCAGCTGTTCGGCGGCACCCGCAACGAGCAGTTGCAGATAGCGCGGCTCGAGGCGCTGGTGATCTGGACCGAGGCGCTGCGCGACACGATGAGCGCACATGCCAGCCTGGAACAGGCCATTCCCGCCACCACCACCAACGCACCGATCCTCATCCGAGCGCCGCTGATCCGGCTCGCCGGCCAGATCAGGGCGAAGGTACCGATGGAAAAGGCGCTGCTGTCGCTGGCAGCCTTCCTCGATGACGCCTCGGCCGACCTGATCCTGGCCGCCCTGATCCTGAACGTCCGTCGACGCGGGGACGGGCTCGGCACCGTGCTGAGCAACCTCGCCGAGGCCGCCCGGGAAGAGCTCGAGATGCGCCGTCGGGTCTCGGCCGGCCGGGCCGGCCTGCGCCGCGGCGTCCAGATCGTCGTCATCATCACCATCGGGTTCGCCGCGTTCCTGGCGATCTTCTCGGCCCAGTACGTCGCGCCCTATCGGACCTTCGGCGGCCAGGTCGCGCTGGTCTTCGTTTTTGCCTTCTTCGGGGCGGGCTTCGCCTGGATGCGGCAGCTGTCCGGAGCCGAGCCGGTGATGCCGTTCCTGGCCCGGCCGGATCGCAAGATCGACCCGGAGGATCTGCGGTTGGTGGCCCGGCTGACCGGACTGTCCACCGCTGCCGCCGAGGCGATTGCCTCGGAACCGCAGGAAGAACGATTCCGGACGGGACGTCCCCGATGATCACGATGGGCATCATCGGCGCGCTGCTCGGCGCAACCCTGTTCTGGGTCGTGCTCAAGGTCGCGCCGCCCCGGCCCCGTCCGATCACCGAACTGGCGCGCTTCGACCAGCAGCAGAGCGCCGGCCGGCCGGCCGCGCTCGCCGTGACGACTACCGGGACCGGCAGCGTGCAGGACCAACTGGGCGCGCTGGTCACCCGGCAACTGGCCGTCCGGAACCTGGAATACACCAGCCTGCGCCAGGATCTGGCACTGACCGGCAAGACTTTCGAAGCGGTGATGGGCGCCAAGGTGGTAGCCGCTGTCGGTGGATTCCTGATCGCGCTGATGTTGATGGTCGGCCTGCAGCTCACGGTGGGCCTACCATTGCCGGCCGGCACGCCGCTGGTGCTGGCGTTGCTGGTGGCCGCGGTCTTCTTCTTCCTACCGGACCTGGACGCCCGCAGCGTGGCCACCCGGCGCCGGCGAGACTTCCGCCGAGCGCTCGGCTCCTACCTGGACCTGGTCGCGCTGGAGATGGCCGGCTCCGCAGCACCGGCCGAAGCGCTTCCCAACGCGGCTCGGGTCGGCACCGGCTGGCCGCTGGCGTTGCTGCGTGACACCCTGTTCCGCGCCACCCGCAGCGGTCGCAACGCCTGGGATGCGCTGACCGAACTGGGCGAACGGGTCGGCGTCGCCGAACTGCGGGACCTCGGATCGCTGATCCGGCTGGTGTCACACGACGGTGCCCGGGTCCGGCAGACCCTCACCGCGCGGGCGGCGACAATGCGTCGACGAGAACTGGCCGAAGCCGAAGGGCTGGCCGGCAAGCGCGACCAGTCCATGCGGCTTGCCCAGATCCTGATCGGCTTCGGTTTCATCGTGTTCATCGGCTATCCGGCCATCATCAACGTCCTACAGTTCTGAATCAACAATAGAAATAAGGGGAAATCATGAGAGACGCACTGCTGAACGAGCTTCGACTGCTCTGGGCATGGGGAGCGGCGCGGGTCGAGCTGGCCCGGCAGGACGAGGACCGCGGCGAGATCGTGCAGACCGTGGTGATCATCGCCGCGTTCGTCGCGGCGGCGATCATCATCGTGGCGATCCTGGTCACCAAGGCCACGGATGCGGCCAACAACGTGAAGACGAACTAGGAGTCATCGCGATGCCCGGAGCCGTCCCGACCGCAGTGCTGCGCCGCTGGCGCAGCCTGCGGCGTGACGATCGCGGGTACGGAATCATCGAAATGGTGATCACCATTCCGGCGATGATCACCCTGGTGATGTTCGTCGTGCAGTTCTCGCTGATCTGGCATGCCCGCCATGTCGCGCAGGCTGCCGCTGAAGAGGGATTGCGCTCCGGTCGGGCCTATCAGGCCACCCCTGCCGACGGTAAGAACCGGGCCGAGCAATACCTGCAGGCGCTGGCGGGCAAGTTGATCAGCAACCCCACGGTGGGCAGCACGCCGACCGGCAACACGTTGACCGTCACGGTCGACGGCACAGTGACCAGCCTGGTGCCCTTTGCCACCTTCCATGTGCACGAGCAGGCCACCGGGCCGATCGAGCGGTTCGTCGCGCCGGGCGGTGGCTGAGAATGACCTTGTCGCGACTGGCTGTTCGCCATACCGCCTCGTGCGTGCTGCATCAGGGTCGGCTGCGCTGGGTTCGGGTGCGATCCAGTCGTGACGATGGCCTGGCCGCCCTGGAGCTGGCGATCATGACGCCGTTCATCATCGCGATGCTGCTGACGGTGGTGGGTTTCGGCCGGTACGCGCACGGAAAACAGCTCTCCGACGAGTCGGCCTCGGCCGCCGCCCGTGCGGCGTCACTGGCCAACACCTCGGGTGGCGCGGCCACGGCAGCCCGGACGGCGGCCCAGGAAGTGCTCGACAACGCCGGAATCAGCTGCGATCAGTTCACGGTCACGCCGGACACCTCGAACTTCCGGCCCGGCGGGTCGGTCACCGTGCAGGTGCAGTGCACCACCTCGCTGTCCGGCCTGGCGCTGGCCGGACTACCCGGCTCGGTCACGCTCACCTCGACGGCCACCTCGCCGATCGAGAGCTACCGGGATCTGGGGTGAGCGCGATGAAGGGTGTGGTCCAGACGGTGCGCCGGCGAGTGTCGGCCAGCCGGGACAGCGGTTCGATAGCGCTGTACCTGGCCATCTTCGCCACCGCGATGATCGCGATGGCCGGTCTGGTGATCGACGGCGGCGCCGCGCTGGCGACCCGGCAGAAGGCCGCCGACGTGGCAGATCAGGCAGCACGCGCCGGGGCAAACGCGCTCAGCCCGGTGTCCTTGCGCGACGGTGACCCCGGCGATCTGCGGGCCGACCCGATCGCGGCCAAGAATGCCGCCGACGCGGTCCTCAGCGATGCCGGCGCGACCGGCGAAGTCACGGTGAACGGCGCCGTCGTGACGGTCACCGCGCACATCGCCAAGCGCTCGTCGGTGCTGTCGGCGGTCGGGGTGGATGACATCTCGCAATCGGCGACCCAGTCCGCAACCTCCATCCATGGAACCACCACGGCAGGGAACTAGAAGATGGCTCGGTCAGTGCGCTCGGTCGGCGCGTTCCTCGTCCTGCTGGCCCTGCTCGTCGGGGTTCCGCTGATGCTCGCCTCGATCATCGGCAACCCGCTGGATGGCTGGTCCGATCTCAAGGCCGGCGACCTCAGCGACACCGCGGTGATCGACATCCTGGCCGCGATCGCCTGGATCGCCTGGGCCCAGTTCGCGCTGGCCACCGTCATCGAAGCCGTTGCGCTGCTGGCCCGGGTGCGGGTACCGCGCCGGATACCGGGCATCTTCGCCGGCCAGCAGCATCTCGCGCGGGCACTGATCGCCGCGATCTTCGTGCTGACGCCTACCGTCATCGGGATCGTGGCACCGGCCACCTCCTTCGCCTCGGCGCCCGCGCGGGCCCCGGCCGTCGCCGCGGTGGCCCAGACCCACGCCCAGGCGCACGTCCAGGCGGAAACGCCGCAGGCACGCCCGCAGGCCGAGGTCAGCACGCCGCACGCCGAGCAGATTGCCGCCCCCACTCACGAATATCTGGTGCCGGCCAGCGGCGGGCCGTCGACGTACTGGGAACTGGCCGAGCGCTACCTGGGCGCCGGCGATCAGTGGAAGCAGATCTGGCAGCTCAACGAGGGTCGCGCACAGGCCGATGGTGCCACCATGCTCTCGCCGGGCCTGCTGCGTCCGGGCTGGGTCGTGCTGATCCCGGGCGAGGCACCGGCGCACACCCACACCGTGATCGAGCACGTGACGGTGCGGCCGGGGGACACCCTGTCCGGCATTGCCGAAAAGGCCGGGCAACCGGACTGGCAGCAGGCTTGGCAGGTCAACGCCGACCGGGCCGAACCGGGCGGCCGGGAGTTCAATGACCCTGACTTGATCCTGCCGGGCTGGACGGTGGACGTGCCGGTCGCCGTCGCTGAACCCGCGGCTGCCGCCACCGCGCCCGCCGTCCCGTCGCCGGTTGCGGTCGATCCGGTGTCCACGCCGATTGCCCATGCACCGGCAGCACAAAGTGCTCCGGCCGCGACAGCCGCGACCGCGGAATCGGCCGCGCTGCGCGAGGTGCTCGAAGGTGGTGGCGCGCTGCTGGCCGCGGGCCTGCTGGC
>JALYVK010000104.1 GCA_030853265.1 Actinomycetota bacterium | reverse complement strand
TTCCTGGTGATCGCACGGGTGGCCCGCCTCGGGTTCTTGGCGAACTTCCTGTCCCGCACTGTCCTGGTCGGCTTCCTTTCCGGTGTCGGCTTGTCGGTGGCGATAGGGCAGCTGCCGGAACTACTCGGCGTCACCGTCCACGCCGACAATGCCGTTGGCACATTCGTCGGTTCCGTGCGGGCACTGCCGCGTGCGTCCCTTGCGACGGTGGGTGTGGCGGTGGCCGTGCTGCTCGGCGTTCCCCTCCTCCGCAGGGTCTCCAGACGGTTTCCCGCAGCCCTGCTCGCCGTGACGGTCTCCATCATCGCCAGCGTGCTCTGGAACTTGCCCTCGCACGGAGTCGACGTCGTTGGCCATATTCCCGGCGGGCTGCCCCCTCTGCGGACTGTGGCAGTCACCGCGCACGATACCTCGGCACTGGCGATGACCGCTGTGTCGATGGCGGCCGTGATCCTGGCGCAGTCGGTTGCTACTGCCAGGGCCTACGCGACCGTCTACAACGAGGACCTCGACCCGAACGCCGACCTGCTGGCGCTCGGTGTGGCGAACGGCGTCGCCGCATTCACCGGGAGCTTCGTTGTGAATGGCAGCCCGACCAAGACCCAGATGGTGGACAGCGCCGGCGGCCGCACCCAACTGGCCCAGCTCAGCTGCTGTGCCGTCGTCCTGTTGGTACTGCTGTTCGCCAGCGCCCCGCTGGCGCACCTTTCCGTCGCCGTGCTCGCGGCGGTCGTGTTCCTCATCGGGGTCGAACTCATCGACGTCAAGGGCCTCGCCGAAATCATGCGCGCCCGGAGCATCGAGTTCACGTTGGCGATCCTCACAGCGGCAGCCGTCGTGGTCTTCGGTGTCGAGCAGGCCATCGCGTTCGCCATGCTCGCCGCGATAGTCGACCACCTGCGGCACGGCTACGCGCCGCGCACCCAGGTGCTGACGCGGCAGCCGGGCGGGCACTGGCTTGCAGTGACCGCCACGGCCGAAGCAAGGACCCGGGAAGGTCTGGTGATCTACCGGTTCCCGTCCAGCCTTTACTACGCGAATGCGCACAAGCTCGCCGCCGACCTCGCTGCTTTCGCGTCCTCCACCGCCGCACTCAACTGGTTCTGCATCGACTGCACCGCGTTGAGTGACATCGACTTCACTGCCGTCCAGACACTGCGTCGAGCCATCAGACGGTTCTCTCAGCAGGGCACACGGGTCGTGTTCTCCGGCACCGATCCAGCCGTCCTCAATCAACTTACCGCCCAGGGCCTGCTGCGACCGTCTAGCCCCGACTGCTATCCCACCCCAGGTGCCGTCCTCGACGAATACGAAGCCCGCGATCGAGTCACACGCCGCACGTGACGATGTCACCGTTGAAGAAGCCCAGGCCCGCCTCGATACGTGGTTCCGCACCCGCGGCCATATCCGCCTGCGTTCCACCGCCGACGGCCAGTCCTTCGTCCTGAAACGCTTGTCGGGCCCGGTCAGGCAGCAGGTTTGGTGCTGCTCGCCGGGTGCTGCACCCTCTTGTCACGACTACGGGTGCCTCTCATACTGATGCCATGCGGTCCGCTACGTGGGGTTCGGTGATCGCGGGACTATGTGTGCTGCTGCTTAGCGCGTCACCCGCAGGTGCGACGCCGTTCGTCACTGCTGGGCTCGGTGCAGGCGAGCGGACTACAGCTGTCGCTTCACCACCGGTGGCGGGGTCCGCCGCCGACGTCGTGCGCTACGTGGACCGACAGCGTGGCGTGATGCACCTTCCTGGTGTGGCCGTCGTCGTCATTCGTGACGGACGACCTCTGGTCTCGCGAGGGTTCGGCGAAGCAGCCCCCGGTGGCGCGCCCGTTACCCCCAAGACTCCGTTCGTCCTTGGTTCGACGAGCAAGCAGTTCACGGGCCTGATAGTGCAACGGCTCGTCCTCCAGGGCCTTCTGAACCTGGACACCACCGCGCACCAGGTCCTGCCGTGGTTCGGCACGGGAAGTGATCGACTGTCCCGGGTGACGGTCCGTGAGCTACTGACCCATACGTCGGGGCTGTCGACGAGGGTTGGCCTGGCGCAGTGGGGGTGGCGCGTTGGCCGGGCGAACTCAATAACAGCAGGCGTGCGCGCGATCACCAACGCAGACCTCACCGCTGCACCGGGCAAGCGATTCGAATACTCCAACAGCAACTACGACATCCTCGGCGCGATCATCGAAAGCGTCCTGAAGGAGCCCTACGCGCGAGCCCTGCAGGAACTGGTGGCCGCACCGCTGGGCCTGTTCTCAACGACCGGGGACCTCGGTCACCCACCGCCAGGGCTGGCAGCCGGGTACTACGTCTGGTTCGGGGGCCTGCCCGCCGTCACCCCAGCCCCACAGGTCCCGAGCTCGGTGCCATCCGCCAGGGTCGTCTCTACCGCGAGCGACCTGGCCCGAGTCGTCGCGGCCCACCTCAGGGGCGACCCGGGCCCGCTGGGCCCGGCTCTCACCGCCGCACGCGCCCCGCTGGCTCGGGTCAACGAGTACTCCCAGTACGCCAGCGGGTTGTGGGTTCGTCCCCTATGGGAACTGCACGCCGGCAATGAGAACACCACCGGCGGGGGTCTCGCTTCCTGCATCGAGCACGACGGTCAGACTGACCGGTCGATGAGCTACGTGCTGGCCTGTCCTGCCCTCGGCCTCGGGGTCGTAGCCCTGGCTAACGCCGGCCAAGGCCCGGACAACGGCCTGTGGTGGCGCTTCCACAACGGCCTGGTTCACGCGGTCTTAGGCACCCCACCGGGAACGTTCGCCCCCGACCCAGTCATCCGGTATGCCACAGTGATCTTCCTCGGCGTGCCCCTCGTGCTGTTATTGGCACTTGCCGCGCAGGTGCGCGCCGTGCGCCGCCGGCGACACGTGTTCGGATGGTCCGCCCCCGCTGTTGTCCTCGGCGGCGGGGCTTTGTGGCTGGGGTACGTGTACGCCCCGGGAAGAGCGGACGGCGACGCGATCCACGCCATGTGGTCCGTGGTTCCGGACCTGGCCGCCTCGACCATCGTGAGTACCCTCCTCACCCTTACATCCCTCGCAGTCCTAGGCGTCGCTGTGCTACGACGAGCCCCGCACCAGCCCGGCACCCCGCGCAGGCCTGCCTAACTTGCGTCTGTTAGTCGCGGACTCGGTCGGCAATCAGGATCACGCCGCCGCGCTAGGTCGGTGAGTATTTGTAATAACGCGTGGCAATACCACGCCAGTGTTTGACACTGTTGAAGCCGCGTTCGACAGTATTCCGGGCTTGTACGTTCTGTGGTCAAACCCCCGTGGTCGCCCACCGGCGCGGGCCCGGACGCGCAGATCTCGGCTCGGACTCGCTCGCCCCCGTCGTCCATGCCTGCATTCTCGTCGACAGCTCGACCGCACATCCGCAGGGCACGACGGACGAAGGGCAAACCGCGCCCGCTGATCGATCGGGTTACGGGCATTCACGGCGAAATGACGCACAATTGTCAGACCGACGAGACCCACGGAAACTCAACGTGACAAACGCATTAAAGCTCCCCACGTAGCTAGGCGCACGAAGCTCCCTACGTCTCGGACTTCCCCGCGGAAGTTTAATATGAAGCACTCGCGCTGATCAGCAGGTAATGGGCAGCTTCGTGTAACCCCGCAGGGTCAAGCTGGCTCGACGCTCGGCTCCCTCAGCAATCTGGAGCTTCGGATAGCGGTTGACCAGCGCCGGAAACGCGAGCTGAGTCTCAAGCCGGGCAAGGGGCGCGCCGAGGCAGTAGTGAATGCCACCTCCGAACGACATCGGCGCACCCTGTCGACGCGTCAGGTCTAGCCGCTGGGGGTCGGTGAACTTCGCTGGATCGCGGTTCGCGGCCCCGAGGTAGCAGATAAGACGGGAGCCCTTGGCAACGTGGAACCCGGCCACTTCGGTGTCAGTCAGCGCCACCCTTGAAGAGATCTGCACGGAGCTGTCGAAGCGGACCAATTCATCCAGCGCAGTGGCCGCCAGGTCGGGTGACGTACGAAGAGTTTCTGCCTGTTCCGGGTTGTCCACAAGCGCCACCAGGCCGTTGCCGAGCAGGTGGGTAGTGGTCTCAAAACCGGCCGAGAAAAGCAGCGCGGACATGGTGACGACTTCGTCCTCGTCGAGGACCGCTCCGTCATCGCCTGTCACAGTCACCATTGAACTGATCAAGTCGTCCCGAGGATTTATACGACGCTCCTTAGCCAAAGCTGCCAAGTAAGTCCGGATTTCCGCGGCTGCAAGGTTAGCCCTCTCCAGCACCCCAAGGTCGTAGACGTCGAGGATCATCGTCCAGTCACGCACGAGGGGTTGAAACGCGGCCCGGTCGGATTCGGGTACGCCGAGCAGTTCGCCTATGATTCCGACCGGCAACGGAAAGGCGAAGGTGTCGACGAAGTCGGCTCCCCCGTCGAGTTCGTCAAGCAGGCTGTCCACGAGGTCGTGCACCGCGGGCCTGAGGCGCTGGACTGTTCGGGCAGTAAAAGCCTTGTTCACCAACCGACGCAGCCGAGTGTGGTCGGGAGGGTTGAGGGTCAGCATGCTGGTATTGAGCGTGTAGATGGCCGCCATGTCCCGCCAACCCGGAAGCCCGAGCGAGGTGAAAACCTCGTCGGTGTCCGGCCGCCCAAAGCTGTGGTCCTGTAAAACGGCCTGGCAATCGGCGTACCTCGTCAGAACGAGGGCGTCGTCCTCCGCCAGCGCGACAGGTGCCCGCTCCCGCAGCGCCTGGTACCGCGGGTACGGATCCTCCCGGCCAAGGGGCTGAGTCAGCTCGAGTAACAACTGGTCGGTCTCTGCCGTGCGCACCGGTTCCATGACCGCTCCTCTTGCGGGTCACCCCTGCAGTAGTTTGACGCTGGCCAAGCCCGAGCCCGGCTGACTACCCGGCAGCATACGACCGGACTGATCCGGGTAACCATCCCCGGCCACTAGGAACTACGCGTGATTGACGTACTCACCCTGGTGTCGGTCCAGAGAAGAACATCCTCGGGTTGAAAGTCGTCTACCTACATGGACGCTGCCGCGTCACAGTGGGCGAGGTAACGCACGCTGCTCGGTCCTGTGATCGTCCGCAAGAGGAACGACAGCGGGTGTGGTTAGCGCTCTTTGACGCCGTCTGGTGCCTGCCGTGCACGATGCGGTCCACGGCGTCTTTCGCGGTTCGTAGATCGGCGCCAGTGAGCTCGCGGTAGATCTTGATAGCCCGGATCTTCTCGCCCCTGGCGATTGCGGCGTGCACTTCTGTGAGGTCGTAGTCGTGGCTGACGTGGGCCCGCGGAATCGAATCATTCCCGCTCTTGATGCGGTCCACGGCGTCTTTCGCGGCCCGCAGACCAGCACCAGTGAGCTCGCGGTAGATCTTGATAGCCCGGATCTTCTCGCCCTGGCGATTGCAACGTGCACTTCCTGCATGACGGGCCCAGAGCCGTCGGCATGAGTCGAGTCAGACCGATGGAGGTTGTTACGTCTTATCCGCGCAGCGATCAGCATGATGCAGGCAGCCACCACAACAACGATCACAAACTTCATCAACAGAGGTTAATGCCGATCGGACCGGTCACCCAGAATGCGCACGACGACGTTTGACCCGGCAGTGCAGGGGAACGTCATGCGACGGCACATTGGCGTCCGATAAGCATCTGTCGAGGCCGTCTGACCATCGCCGTAACGGGATCCCGTTACGAAACAGCCGGTGTGCCGCTCCGCCCAGGCGACGGGTCGCCGCTGCCACGAAACCGCGTGGTGCTTCCACACGAATCTGAGAACTCCGACAATCGTCTGATATCAAATTGAGAATCCGACACAAAATCTGAGTTCCTCCATTTTTAAGACTCCGCGGGCGGGGCCCCGCACGAGGTAGGCGGAGCTCCATCCGCGCTGCCGACTGAGCGCCCACCCCAAAACTCAAGTTTGGCTCGGTGAATGTCAACCGTCCAGCACGGATGGACTCATAGAACGAAGCGTTGTCCAGCTCCCTGGCCTCGGGTGGGAGCAGTGGCACGAGGCCGGCTGCGACGTTCTGACACCAATCGGCTGACTCAGCGACCTCCCAGGTTGTCAGACAGAGCTGCCGAAATGACCATGGCGACCCCGCTTCAGTAGTCACGGTGCCCTGAACGATGAGCCAGTTGGAATCCCAGGACTCTGGATCCTCTGGCTGGTCGCCCGATCCGATATCCGGAAATTGGTAACTGCCAACCACGAGTTCTATCGACGTACGAAGGTCACGCAGGAGCATCCGGGAAGTATGTCTGGTTGAGTCTGCTGGTCCGAGTTCGTCACAAACCTCATCTAGATCGCGCCGGCAGGACTCGTCGCCGTTCGCCTATCGGGCGCTTCGTCCGGGAGTTGGCAGTACCTCGAGAACACGGAACTGAGTCAGCCAAGCATCGAACATCGTTGTACGCAGCCGAGTCTTCGCGTTCCATTCCTGCTCATCTCCACGGTGTGGGAAGCGCTCAATACGGTCGACCGCGTACGACTGCCCTGAGACCAGCACCTGTTCCCATGTTCTGTCATCGACCAGGTCTCGACGAAACGAAGAGAAGCACTCCCAGAGGCCGGTGACCACCCCTACACACCTCACGTCTGGTGTGTCCCCGACGTCATGGTGTGTCGCATAGCCATCAATGGGTGCGCCGCCCGGTCCGCGGTACACGTGCATCAATCCTTCGGCTGCAGCGACAGTGAACCTCCCCTGATCACCAATCGCGAGGAGGTCGCTACAACACTCGTATTCTCAGGCGTCCGTCAAGACTGTCACCTAGTCACCAATCCCCAAGTCGAGCACCGGCAAACGATCGCATCGGAGCGCGACCGCTGGCAACCCTGGGACCGCGTCGGGCGGTGACGACACGAATGGACACGACATCGAGCTGCAGATGAACTCACCGGTTGCAGGGGCCCGTCACCGCCGTTGGCGTCCGTATGGAACACCTCCGCAGTACAGCTGGGCCATGATTCACCGCTCGACCGCTCGACCGCTTGACCGCTTGAGCGGTGACGGATCGCCGACCGGAGCTGGATCGCTGACCGCCGCCGACGGTTGCGGCCGATCTCTCTGGGGAGTGTTCGAGGCTAGTGGCGGGGTATTTACGCTGCCTAGGGGCTCGGCTCTGGAATCGAACTCTTGCACGACGGGCTATCTGTCGTCGCCGCCCACGGGGAAGTGTGGCTTCAAGTACAGAGCCCCTGCCGCAAAAACCACCGCGAGACACCCCATCAGCGCGGCTACCCACCGATGCCCACCGTGGTCCGGTCTGAACAGCGACGGGATGAGCAAGATCAGAGCAGCGCCGAAGAACGCTGTTCCTAGAATGCATGTCACGAATGGCCAGGTCTTGTTCATCATTACCCCACTTGAAGCAGATCGCAGAGCCACGCTTTGAGAAGTGGGCCACCAGAACCGAACTCGTCGCCCACCGAGGTTAACAACTCGCCCCACCGGCAATGTGCTGCGTACGGACCCCAGCCGCAGGTGAAGTTCCCCGTCCATTTGACGATCCCACTACGGCGACGGCTTGGCCGTGGTCGCCGATGCCCCCATTGGCGCTTGATCGTTCACCGGCACGATTCGGCTACCGGAACACATGCCCAGAGAAGCAGGAGTGCATGCGCTGCATTCACGACGCGATCAGTCGCCGCGTTTCTTCGCGTTCGTGATCAGCGTGTAGATCGCGAAGGACACCAAGGCGGTGAACACGCCAAGTGCGAGGCCGAAGCCGAGAGCTGCTGCGAGAGTCTGGCCGGTGATGGTCGCGATAACGACGTAGATGACCAGTGCAATCACGCCTGCCAGGAGAGCGCTGCGGACGTTGTGGTTGAGCTTCATGTGTCCCCCGAAGTCGCTGGCGAGATCCCAACGTACTCTCGAATCGACCCCACATCGGCGGGTGACAGCTCAGTTCCGTCGTGGATCGGTCAACGAAACCTACTCCGCTGACCCATCGATGAGCGGGGCGCTGCGAACAAGTTCGGGCGGCAGGGCCTGGCTCGATCAACTGCGGCTGGACGCAATCATGATGACGAGCCAGCGGGCAGCGGCGACGAGGCGGATGAGCAAATAGCCACGAGCTGCCAGTCCCGCTGATGTTTCTGGTGGTGGCAGGTCGGCTGCTTGGGCCTACCGACCACTGCGGCGTCGAGGCCGCGCAGGGCGCATCACCGTTGTGAACCCCTCGTCGGCCAGTTCGATTGAGGTGGGTATGTGCCGGACTCGTGGACCTCGCTGCGATTTAGGACCCCAGTGGGGTCGACCGCCTCGCGAGGGTCGCAAGATTTGCCGGTTACATGAGGCTCGCCACGAGGAACAGAATCGCTGCCACAACGTCTACACCAACTCCAGTTGCCTTAAGCCACTTCTTTTGCGACTCAGTCCGGGTCTTGCTGGAGGCGACGAGGATCATCACCACCCCCACACATAGGAGAGCGATCCCTGCCCAGAGCAATGTGTCACGCGTCATGACGTCGCCACCTGCTGACGTGCGCGAGACCGCGGCTCACGAAACTTGGCACCATTCGTTTGACCCTTATATCGGCCAGCTTGGCCGGTCACAAAAGTGAAAACAGCCGTCCGCATCCACTCAACGATTTGTCTACCGGGGAGCGACTGGTTCTTGCGCGCGGGCGGTAGTGATGAGCTCTTGGAGGGCTTGTACGTGCTCGTTCAGGGCGGTCTCGCCGGTGTGCGTCAGCTGCAGACGGGTCTCGGTGCGGCGTCCAGCGGCAACTTTGCGGATGGTGACATAGTCACGCGCGGCGAGGCTGGTCAGATGTTTAGAAAGGTTGGGCTGGGTCAGGGCGCAGAACTCTTGAACGGCTTTGAAGCTGACTTCGTCACAACCGGCCAGGTAGGCGCAGATCCTAAGTCGCACCAAGGACCCAAGAGTGTCATCCAGGCGGCCAGTCATACGCGGCGCTGACCGTCAGAGACCAGCACGCCGCGCAACATGAGGTACCATGCCACAGCGGACACTGCCCCTAGGCCGAGGAAGATCACGGCGAGGTCTGTGCCACCGGAGAACCCGGCGATCATCAGCACCCCGGCGCAGGCCAGGAACGTGGTGTTTTCCGTCTTGGTCCAGCCGCGGTAGCCAAACAATCCGCGTCGCCGACGGGCGAAGCCAGGCAGGGTATGAGCGACGGCGATCAGAGCCACGGCGGCTGCGAGGAAGGCCAGGTGGGTCCAGCCGGGCTTGCCCTGGGCCAGTAGCGCGACGCCGGCGCCCGCACACACCGCGGACAGTGCGCTGACCGTGCGCGCCAGCGCAGGGCGGCTACTCGCGAGGCGGGCACGGCGGATCTCTTCTAGCTGCGCCTGAGGAGATCCGGGAGACGGCGTATCGATTTTCATGTCGTTACTGTACCTACATGCCATAAGGGCATGTCAAGAGTTCAGGCGGGCTCGAGGGACCTCTGCAACACGGTGACATGCCCAGCGAGTTTGTGCCGGTAGCCGAATGACGATCGGGCTAATCACGGTACTCGTGAGCATCCACAGGCGCCGGCTTAGCCGTTGCCGTAACGGGGTCTCTACCGGAGCGGCGGCTGGTCTGTTCGCGATCCCACCCAGTTTGTGGGAGCGGGTTGCGCACCGAGTGGTGGTTCTTCGGTCACCCTCGGGGTTGAGTGCGATCTTCGGTAGTGAGCTGGAGCGGACTTGATGGTGTCGGTGTTGTCTTCGAGGTCGCGACCGGCCCGTCAACGCTCGGTCAGCGTCGTGGAGATGATCCATCGATGTGTGCCCGGTTACCACCGGGCGCGAAGTCGGGGCCCAGCCGTTCACGCGGACGCTGCTGGCGGCGCGGTATGTCAGTGGTAATAGCTCATGTATTGGTTGTAAACGGTGGCGGCGATGGAGCCGCCTGCGGCGCGAGCGTTCCCGTTGCTGTCGATCAGGGGATCGTCGTTCCACATAAGGAAGTGCCAGATCCCAAACGCGGAGTTGGGGTAGGTGTCGACCTGCGCGGCGAAGACGGGTCCGGCCAGGACCATGCCGGGCTCGTACAGGTCGCTCACCGGTGCGCTGCCGTCGGCGGCGGCGGTCCACACGAACGTGGTGGCGCTGGCGAAGCATGGTGCTGCATCGAGGTGTTCGGCGAGCTCGACCTGCACCGCGGCGACGTCGGCGACGCTGACGTCATCCGCCGCGCCGCCGCGGTTGCCGAGAAGACGAAGGTGTTCACGCAGGGCGCGGGCATGGTCGGGGTGCAGGTTCGGGGTCTGCGCGTACGCGATGACGTGCAGCAGTTCGGTACCGGCAGAGCCGCGCAGCGACCACACGTACGGGCACTGCTGGGTGCAGGGAGACTGCAGGTGCCCGTACACCGCGGCCGTTTGGGCCCGGACGGCGGCGACGGACTGCTCCAGCACCGCGAACTCCCCGCCGAGGGTGTTCAGTAGATGCCCCACCAGCGGGTTGAGCCCCGGTCGCAGGGTCAGCAGCAACGCCACGGTACGTACCCCGGAGGGCCCGGCGCGTAGGAGCGCCATGGACTGCTCCTGCAGGACCTGCGCGACGGTCGCATCGGAGGCGAACCGGGCGATCGGGCCGAGCAGCTCGCCCACCGGTATCCCCGCCGGCGTGGAGGTACCAGAAGCGGCGGGCAGCTGCCACACCGCGGGAGGGACCAACACCCGCGTTCGGGCCGGGTCGCTTCCCTCGAGCGCGACCAGCAAGGCGTGCAGCTGGTCGCGCCAAACAGCTGGCTCCAGCTCGGCGAGCAGGCGAGTCAGCACGGTCGGCAGCAACGGCAGCAGCCGGGCGGTGAGCAACTCGGTAAGCATGCCAGCGAGCTTGTCTGCCGGCGCGGTCGCAGCGCACCGCAGCGCGAGCTCGGTCGGCAGTGCTGGGTGGTTGAAGAGGTCGGCGGGGTTGGTGCGGCTCAACTCCTCCATGACCGCCGGTGCCAGAGGTGCGTGCTGCAGCAGGTGCCGATACTCGCGACGACGCACAGATCTCCTCCAGGGCCACGGTGTCTCAGGACTCATTGTGCCCCGCCCCACGACCACCGCAGACAACGCGAAGAACGCGGCCTGGTGGGGGCCGAGGGACGACTTCCACCCCGCCCGCAATGGCCACTGCGGCATCCTCGACGAGGACGAGGACGAGGATGCCGCGCCGTCTACAGGGCGCCGACCGGGATGTCACCTGGGACAGCGACTTCCCCAGCTTCCCGCCGCGCCTCCGCCCACGACCCGTTCGGCAACCATCTCAAGTTCCTCCAGCCGGCGCCACTCGCATCTCCACCTGGCCGCACCGAAGACCGATCGGTGACCGGTGATCAATCCGCGCCGTTGACGATGAAGTCCGAGCGTTCTGCGGGCAGCTGAGCTGCGACGTAAGCGTCTTCCT
>JALYVK010000046.1 GCA_030853265.1 Actinomycetota bacterium | reverse complement strand
GCCACACCCAGTCGCTGCACACCAACGCACTGGACGAGGCGCTGGCGCTGCCGACCGACTTCTCGGCCCGGATCGCCCGCAATACCCAGCTGTTCCTGCAACAGGAGTCCGGCACCACCAGGGTGATCGACCCGTGGGGTGGCAGCGCCTACGTCGAGAAGCTCACCTACGACCTGGCCCGGCGAGCCTGGGGCCACATCAGTGAGGTGGAAGCGGCCGGCGGGATGGCCGCGGCGATCGATGAGGGACTGCCGAAGCTCCGGGTCGAGGAGGCCGCGGCGCGAACCCAGGCCCGGATCGACTCCGGCCGCCAGCCGGTGATCGGGGTGAACAAGTACCGGTTGGCCGAAGAGGACCACCTCGACGTCCTGAAGATCGACAACTCGGCGGTTCGCCGATCGCAGAAGGACAAACTCGATCGGTTGCGGGCCGAGCGGGACGCAGGTTTGGTGGAGTCCGCGCTGGCCGACCTGACCCGGGCGGCCGCCGCCGCGCAGGACGGCAGCCGGCCGGCCGGCTTGCAGCAGAACCTGCTGGCGCTGGCGATCGACGCGGCTCGGGCGATGGCCACGGTGGGGGAGATCTCGAACGCGCTGGAAAAGGTCTACGGTCGGCATGCCGGCCAGATCAGGACGATCTCCGGCGTGTACCGGGACGAATTTTCTCAGGCCGGAAAGGGCGGCGAGGTGAACGCGATCGAAGAAACCCGTGCGGCCACCGATGCATTCGAGACCGCGCACGGTCGCCGGCCGCGGATCCTGGTGGCCAAGATGGGCCAGGACGGCCACGATCGCGGCCAGAAGGTGATCGCCACCGCGTTCGCCGACCTCGGCTTCGACGTCGACGTCGGCCCGCTGTTCCAGACCCCGGCCGAGGTGGCACGGCAGGCCATCGAGGCCGATGTGCATATTGTCGGGGTCAATTCGCTGGCGGCCGGCCACCTCACGCTGGTGCCGGCGCTGCGCGACGAGCTGGCAGCTTTCGGCCGCTCGGACATCCTGATCGTGGTCGGTGGCGTGATCCCGCAGCAGGACTTCGACGAGCTGCGAGCTGCCGGTGCCGCCGCGATCTTCCCGCCCGGCACGGTGATCGCGACCGCCGCGCTGGAACTGCTCCGGGTGCTCGATGCGCAGCAGCCCGCTGCGGGCTGAGGTGGCAGTTGCCGTTGACGTCCCCGCGCTGGCCGCCGGGGTGCGCTCGCAGGATCGGGCAGCGATCGCGCGGGCGATCACCCTGGTCGAGTCGCGCCGGCCGGACCATCGCGATTCTGCCCAACAATTGCTGGCTGAACTGCACTCCGAGGACGGCGCCGGGCAGGTCCAGCGGATCGGGATCACTGGGGTGCCCGGGGTCGGCAAGTCCACCTTCATCGACACCCTGGGCAGCAACCTGACCGCGGCCGGCCACCGGGTCGCGGTACTCGCCGTCGACCCGTCCTCGGCCCGCAGCAAGGGCAGCATCCTCGGCGACAAGACCCGGATGACGCGGCTGGCCGCCGACGAGAACGCCTTCGTCCGGCCCTCGCCCAGTTCGGGCACGCTCGGCGGGGTAGCCAAGGCCACCCGCGAGACGATGCTGGTGATGGAGGCGGCCGGCTATGACGTGGTGCTGGTCGAGACGGTCGGCGTCGGCCAGTCGGAGTTCGTGGTCGCCGACATGGTGGACACCTTCCTGTTCCTGACCCTGGCCCGGACCGGCGATTCGCTGCAGGGGATGAAGCGCGGCATCCTGGAGATCGCGGACGTGATCGCGGTCAACAAGGCCGACGGTGAGCATCAGGCCGCCTCCGAGCGGGCCGCCCGGGAACTGTCCGGCGCGCTGCGGATGCTGCGCGGTGCCGAGGACGCCTGGCAGACCCCGGTGCTGACCTGCAGCGCGCTGGAGAACCTCGGCCTGGACCGGGTCTGGAAACACATCCAGCGGCACCGGGACAAGCTCGTGGCCGACGGGCAGTTCGAGGCCAAGCGGGCCCGGCAGCTGGTCGAGTGGACCCGTTCGATGGTGCGTAATCGGCTTCTCGATCAGCTGGAAACTCCGTACGCTCGGCAGGTCAGCGAGGCCGCCGAGCGGGCGGTACTGGCCGGCGAGCTGACCGCGGACCAGGCTGCCGAACGGATCCTGGCCGCGCTGCGGGCGGCCGAGCAGAGCTGACACCGGCACCATCGAGTGGAGGATTTTCATGGCAGGGCAACAAGATTCTTCCCCTCTCGCGGTGTTCAAGGACTTCTGCATCGACGCGGTGGACATCGACCAGGCCGGCCGGTTCTGGGCTGCGGCGCTGGGCCTGAGCCTCAACCGGGACGCCGGTTCGGTGTGGCTGAGCGGCCCGGGCAAGGCGCACACCGTGTGGATCAACCAGGTGCCCGAGCCGAAGACGGCGAAGAACCGGGCGCACCTGGACGTGTACACCGGCTCGCTGGCCGAGCTGGAAGCACTCGGCGCCCGGATCCTCGAACCGGCCGGCGGCGACCGGCGCTGGACGGTGTGTGCCGACCCGGACGGCCAGGAATTCTGTGCCTTCCTCCGGGATCAGGTGCCCGACTACCGGCTGTACGAGCTCGGGGTCGACTCGCCGGACCCGGAGCCGATCGCGCGCTGGTGGGGTCGGGTCTACGGCTGCCCGGTCGAGCAGGGCGACGGGTACTGGTACCTCGAAGTGCCCGGCACGCCGTTCGGCGCGATTGCGTTCTCGGCGGTGCCGGAAGCCAAGACGGTCAAGAACCGGGTGCACTGGGACGTCCGGGCCGATCCGGACCGGTTGGTCGAGGCCGGTGCCACCCTGGTGCGACCGAAGGGCGATGACCTCGGCTGGCATGTACTGGCTGATCCGGACGGCAACGAGTTCTGCGCCTTCACCAGCTGAGCGCTGCGGCGGCTGGCCCAGCGCTGAGGCACTGGCCGGACAATGCGGCGACGGCGCGGACGGATAGGGTGCCGGGGTGCGAACAGGCTCACTTCACGACCAGGCCGTCCGGTGGCTGACCGGCCACGGCGACGAGCTGGTCGGCTGGCGTCGTGACCTGCACGCCCATCCCGAGGTGGCCTACGCCGAGCAGCGCACCACCGAGCTGATCGCCAGCACGCTGACCGGGCTGGGCCTGCGTCCGAGGCCACTGTCGATCGGCACCGGGGTTCTCGTCGACATCGGCACCGGCCCGGATTTCGTCGCGCTGCGCGCCGACATCGACGCGCTGCCGCTGCCCGATCACAAGCGGGTCGACTACGCCTCGCTGAACCCCGGCGCCTGCCACGCCTGCGGGCATGACGCGCACACCGCGATCCTGCTCGGGGTGGCTTCCTGCCTGGCGCAGGCCACCGAGCTGCCCGGCTCGGTGCGGCTGATCTTCCAGCCGGCCGAGGAGCGGATGCCAGGGGGTGCCGAGGCGGCCGTCCGCGACGGCGCGCTGGACGGGGTCAGCAAGATCTTCGCGCTGCACTGCGATCCGAAACTGGACGTTGGCCAGCTCGGCCTGCGGGTCGGTCCGATCACCGCCTCGTTCAACCAGCTCGACCTCACCGTCAGCGGACCGGGCGGGCATACCGCGCGCCCCCAGCTGACGGTGGACGTGGTGTACGCGCTGGGCAAGCTGGTCACCGAACTGCCCGGCCTGCTGAGCCGCCGGATCGATCCGCGCGCGGCGGTGTCGCTGGTCTGGGGCGCGATCGCGGCCGGTTCGGCACCGAACGCCATCCCGACCAGTGGCTCGCTGGCCGGCACCCTGCGGATGCTGGACGGCCAGCTCTGGGACCAGCTGCAGGCCGTCGTCGCGGAGCTGGCCACCCAGATCGTCGCGCCGACCGGAGCCGAACTCAAGATCGAGTACGACCCCGGGGTGCCGGCGGTGGTGAACGACGGGACGCTGGTGGCGATCCAGACCCAGGCCGCGATCGCTGCCTTCGGTGCCGAGGCGGTCTCCGACACGCCCCAGTCGATGGGTGGCGAGGACTTCGCCTGGTACCTGCAGACGGTGCCCGGCGCGCTGGCCCGGCTCGGGGTGCGCACTCCGGGCACCACCCCGAGTGACCTGCACACCGCCGACTTCGACATCGACGAGCGGGCACTCGGGGTCGGGGTTCGGTTCACCGCCGCGATCCTGGACGAGATCTGGGCCTGACCGGGCTGCCTCCGTGTCGAAAATGCTCAGCCGCGGTGGGCGAACCAGGCGGTGGAGCCGATGAACACCGCGCCGCCCACCGCACACAACCCGCAGAACACGCCGGCGTAGCTCGATCCGGTAGCCAGTGACCAGAGCAGGCCGGCAACCAGTACCAGCACCAGGATCTGGCCGGTCGTCGCGCTTGCCCGCAGCTGGATGGCGGCCCGCCGCTCGTCGGTGACCTCGCCGCCGAGCAGCCCGATCGGCTCGCTGCGTCGGCCGAACAGCAGCAGCGCCGTACCGTAGCCGACCATGATCGCCAGGCCGCCGAAGCCGAGCGCCAGGTCACCCCGGCCGAGCCCGATCCCCAGGTAGACCAAGCCGAATACCAGGCACGCCGCAGGCACCCGCAACCGGTTCTTAGCCGCATTCCTCGACATGAAACACCTCCTCGACGCCGGCACCGAAATGCCGGGCAATGCGGATCGCCAGCGGAAGGGACGGGTCGTAGCGGCCGGTCTCGATGGCGATCACGGTCTGACGCGACACTCCGAGCCGCTCACCCAACGCGGCCTGGGACAGGCCCGCGCGCTGTCGGAGCGTCCGGACGTCGTTGCGCACAATGTCAAGGGTGCTTGACTACGGGCCTGATGTCAAGGGCCCTTGACATGGCGCGGAAGTCCCGACTGATCGGCAACGGCCCGCTGCCGATCGCCGCTGAGCCAGCAGGGTGGGCTCAGCCGATGGAACGGCAGGCCCGGCCGCGCAGCTCGCTGACGTAGTCGGCCGGCGCCCCGGCGGCCTCGGCGCCCTCGGCGATCAGGCCGAGATAGCGCGCGGACGGCAGGCCGCCCTCGTACCCGTTGAGCACGTAGGTCCAGGCGAGCACGTCGCCTTCCAGGGTGGACACCCGAAGCCGAGTGGTGCGGTACAGCCCGGAGTCGGCGCTCTCCCACTTGTCCAGGGCAACCCGATCGCGGGCGTTGATGTCGTAGAGGCCGACGAAGACGGTGGCGCCGGGCTCCTCGACCAGGGTTGCCAGCGCGCCTTCCCAGCCGAGATCCTCGCCGCCGAAGGTCAGCCGCCAGTTCTGCAACCACCCGGTGCCGGCGAACGGCGAGTGCGGGCACCTGCTGTGCATCTGAGCCGGATCCAGGTTGGAGCCGTAGGCGGCATATAGGGGCACGGTAAGGCAGCGTACCGACTGCTCCGGCGAGTCTGATCAGCCCCGGCCGGCCGCCGGCGAACCAGGCCGGGACAATGGGTCCGTGACACGTATCGCGATTATCGGTGGGGGCCCGGCTGGCTACGAGGCGGCCCAGGTCGCGGCGGGCCTCGGCGCCCAGGTGACGGTCATCGAATCCGACGGCATCGGGGGCGCCTGCGTGCTGTACGACTGCGTGCCGTCCAAGACCCTGATCGCGACCTCGGAGAAGGTCACCGCGATGCGCGACGCGCCGGCCCTCGGGGTGTGCTCCGCGGTGCCGGCCGAGGTCAGCGTGCAGCTGCGGGTGGTGAACAAGCGGGTGCAGGAGCTGGCGGCGACCCAGTCCCACGACATTCGCAAGCGGCTGCTGGCGGCCGGCGTGAACCTGATCGCCGGCCGGGCCAGGTTCGCTGCCGTCCAGCAGGGCCGGACGTTCAGCATCGAGGTCGCGCAGCCGGACGAGCGCACCATCGAGGCCGACGTGGTGCTGCTGGCCACCGGCGGCACGCCCCGGGTGTTGCCGGGCGCCGAACCGGACGGTGACCGGATCCTGTCCTGGCGCGATCTCTATGACCTGGACGAGCTGCCCGAGCACCTGATCGTGGTCGGCTCCGGGGTTACCGGCGCGGAGTTCGCCTCCGCCTACAGCGAGATGGGCGTCCCGGTCACCCTGGTGTCCAGCCGCGAGAAGGTGCTGCCGGGTGAAGACCCGGACGCGGCCGATGTCATCGAGCGGGTCTTCACCGACCACGGCGGGATGCTGATGAAGCAGGCTCGGGCCCAGTCGGTCCGCCGGACCGGCGACGCCGTCGAGGTGGCCCTGGTGGACGGCCGGACGGTCACCGGCTCGCACGTGCTGATGTGCGTCGGGTCGGTGCCCAACACCGCCGACCTCGGGCTCGAGCATGTCGGCCTGGCAGTGGACGCGGCCGGTTTCATCCAGGTGGACCGGGTGTCGCGGACCGCGGTGCCGGGCATCTATGCCGCCGGCGACTGCACCGGGGTGCTGCTGCTGGCCTCGGTGGCCGCCATGCAGGGCCGGGTCGCGATGTGGCACTCGCTCGGTGAGGCGGTGCAGCCGCTGCGGCTGAAGACGGTGGCCGCGAACGTGTTCACCCACCCCGAGATAGCCACCGTCGGCATCGGTCATGCCGCGATCAGCTCCGGAGCGGTGCCGGCCCGGACCGTGATGCTGCCGCTGACCGGTAACGCCAGGGCCAAAATGCAGGGGGTGGGCGAGGGCTTCGTGAAGATGTACTGCCGGCTGGCCACCGGCGTGGTGATCGGCGGTTCGGTGGTTGCCCCGCAGGCCTCGGAGCTGATCCAGCCGATCGCGATGGCGGTGCAGCTCGGTCTCACCGTGAACGAACTGGCAGCGACCTTTACGGTGTACCCGTCGATCTCGGGTTCGGTTACCGAGGCGGCACGCCAGCTGATGCACCACGACGATCTCGATTAGCGCTACCTGCAAAGGAAATTGCTCATGGATGTCTCACCGGAACAGATCGAAAAATCGCGCCGGACGATCCGCGCGGCTGAAGTGTTCGCCAACAATGCCGACGCGATCGTGGCGCACGTCGGCGAGCTGCCGGAGGATCACGTGGTGGTCGCGGTGGTCACCGGTGACTACGACTTCGACGGGGTCCACCACGTGTCGCGGCTCGAGCTGGTCGAGCGGGTGCCGGCCCTGGAAGGCCCCGACGGCTGGGCGATGGTGTTCTCGATCGGCACCGACGACGAGCATGTCGCGGCCCGCACCACCGAGATGATCTCGCTGGCCGAGAAGCGGATCGACATGATCTCGCGGATCGTGGCCCGCCGCTCCTCCGACTGAGCCATTGGCTGCGCCGTTGTGCGGCCTGAAACCCATTGTGCGGCCTGAGACCGCGGGTTTTCGTCGGCAGGCCGCGGCTTCGGGCCGCACAATGCGGCTGAGCTAGTCCGGGTCGGGGCCGGTCGGCGGCAACATGCCGTGCTGGCGCAGCCGGTGGTCGCGCAGCTCGTCGCCGTAGGCCAACCCGACGAACAGCGGTCCGATGAACACGAACGACGCGCTGTAGATCCGGATCTCCAGTGGCCCCGGCAGCAATAGCAGCACGGTGATCGGGACGATCGCGAACAGCATGATCCGGCCGGCCTCGCGCAGCCGCCAGTCCGGCCCGGTGAGGTCGGCGAAGACCCAGTCGTCGAAGCGTTCTGGCAGCCGGCCACCGAAGGCGTACAGCAGCCAGCGCAGTGGGCTCGGGTGGTCGGTCGGCGTGGAACTCACCCGTCCAGTCTGGCCGCTAGGGTCGGCTGATGGACAGGGCCTTCTACACCGACCTCGAGATCCGGACTGCCGGCGACGGACCGGCGTGCGTGCTGACCGGCGCGGTGGCCAGTGCTGATGCCTGCGTCGGCCCCTGGTCACCGGAGCTGCAGCACGGCGGGCCGCCGAACGCGCTGCTGGTGCTGTTGGCCGAGCGGTTGGCGGCCGTCGCGTCCGGGCGCGACGATCTGATCGCGGTTCGGTTGGCGGCCGAGTTCCTCGGGCCGGTACCGCTCGCTCCGCTGGTGCTGGGCGCGCGGATCAACCGACTCTCCCGGACGGCCGTCCTGGTCAGCGCCGAGCTGGGCACGCCGGACCGGCTCTGCCTGCAGGCCCGAGTCTGGTTGCTTGCCCCGGGCGAGACGGCGGTGGCTGGTGAGACGGCAGCGGTCGGTGCTGCTCCGGTCGATGCGGGACGGCCAGCTGAGGTTGTCGACCCGATGGGGCTGCCGGAATTCGGTTTCCACGGCTTTGGCTACGCCAAGCATCTGGACTGGCGGGCGATGACCGGTTCGGCGGGGGAGCCGGGACCGGCCGCGGTGTGGATCAGGCCGCTGGTGCCATTGGTTGAGGGCGACGCGCTGTCGGCGCTGCAGCGTGCGGCATTGCTGGCAGACTCGGCCAGTGGTATCTCCGCCGAGCTGGACTGGGCGCACTGGTCCTTCGCCAACGTCGACCTGGACCTGCACCTGTTCCGGCCGGTCCGCGGTGACTGGTTGTTGGTGGATGCCGTCACCGAACTCGGCAGCGGCATCGGAATGACCAGAGCGGCGCTGTCGGATCTGGCCGGTCCGGTGGGCGCGGGGCTGCAGACATTGTTGGTGCGCCGTTCAGCCACCTGACGCCGACACCGGGTTGCGGAATAGCCGGTGAGTTGTAATAGTTGCCATAGCAACAGTTGAACACTAAATCAGATTGGAAGCTTGCAGCCATGACAGTTGAAGCCTCGACCATCCCCGGCTATCTCGCCGGCACCTGGACCATCGATGCCGTGCACTCCGATGTTTCGTTCTCGGTCCGGCACATGATGATCAGCAAGGTGAAGGGCCGCTTCGGTTCGTTCTCCGGCAGCATCGTCACCGCTGACAACCCGCTGGGTTCGAGCGTCACCGCTGAGATCGATTTGAACTCGATCGACACCAACAACTCCCAGCGCGATGACCATATCCGCTCCGGCGACTTCTTCGAGGTCGAGAAGCACCCGAAGATGACCTTCACCTCCACCTCGGTCGAGGCCGACGGCGGCGATTTCGTGGTGCACGGCGACCTGAGCCTGAAGGGCCACACCAAGAACGTCCCGCTCAAGCTCGAGCTCAACGGCTTCGGGCCGGACGCCTACGGAGGCACCCGGGCCGGATTCACGGCCACCACGGAGATCAGCCGCAAGGAATTCGGTGTCGACATCGACATGCCGATGGACGGTGGCGGCGTGGTCATCGGTGACAAGATCTCGATCGCGCTGGAGATCGAAGCGGTGCTTCAGCAGGGCTGAACTCAGCCTTAGAACGAGTGCACAGCGACGACGATCTCGCCGGCAGCCTCGTCGTAGGACCCTGTACCCCCGTAAGACGCAGTGAGCCGGTGCCGGCCTGGGCACCGGCTCACTGTCGTTGCTGGTGTGGCTGGGCACCGGCTCACTGTTGTTGCTGGTGTGGCTGGGCACCGGCTCACTGTTGTTGCTGGTGTTGCCTGAGCACCGGCTCACTGTCGTGGGTGGTGTGGCCTGAGCCCTGGCTCACTGTCGTTCGGCTGGGCGACGCCGGTTTCTCGGTGCCGACTCAGCCTGCTGCTGACCTCAGTCCTTGAGCTCGCAGATCACCGCGCCGGAGGCGACCACCGCACCTGCCTCGGCGGTCAGTCCGGTGATGGTGCCGGCCTTGTGAGCGTTGATCGGCTGCTCCATCTTCATCGCTTCCAGCACCACGATCAGATCACCCACCGCGACCAGATCGCCCTCGCTGACCGCGACCTTGACGATGGTGCCCTGCATCGGTGCGGTGAGTGCGTCGCCAGAGGCGGCCGCACCGGACTTGCGAGCGCCGGATCGTTTCGGGGCGGCCTTCTTCGCCACCGAGCCGGTACCCGAGGCGAAGCCCGCGGGCAGCGACACCTCAAGCCGGCGGCCATCCACCTCGACCACCAGGCGATCTCGATCGGCCGGCGCATCGTCGGCGGTCGCCGGCTCGGTGAACGCCGGGACCTGGTTGTCGAACTCGGTCTCGATCCAGCGGGTGAATACCGTGAACGGCTTGCCGTCGGCCGGTGCGAACGCCGGGTCGCGCACCACCGCGCGGTGGAAGGGCAGCGCGGTAGCCATCCCGTCCACTACGTACTCATCAAGCGCTCGGCGGGCACGGGCCAGCGCCTCGTCCCGGCTCTCGCCCCAGACGATCAACTTGGCCAGCAGCGAGTCGAAGGCCCCGCCGATCACCGAGTCACCCTCGATACCGGAATCCACCCGGACGCCCGGGCCAGCTGGTTCGCGGTAGGTCGTCACCACCCCCGGCGCTGGCAGGAAGCCTCGTCCGGGGTCCTCGCCGTTGATCCGGAACTCGAAGGCGTGCCCGCGGGGCACCGGGTCCTCGGTGGTCCGCAGCGCCAGGCCGTCGGCGATCCGGAACTGTTCGCGGACCAGATCCAGCCCGGTGGTCTCTTCCGAGACCGGGTGCTCGACCTGCAGCCGGGTGTTCACCTCGAGGAAGCTGATCACCCCGTCGTTGCCGACCAGGTATTCCACGGTACCGGCGCCGTGGTAGTTCGCTTCGCGGCAGATTGCCTTGGCAGAACTGTGGATTCGCTCACGCTGGTCATCGGTGAGGAACGGCGCCGGCGCCTCTTCGACCAGCTTCTGGTTGCGGCGCTGCAGCGAGCAGTCCCGAGTGCCGACCACGATCACGTTGCCGTGGGTGTCGGCCAGTACCTGTGCCTCGACGTGCCGGGACCGGTCCAGGTAGCGCTCTACGAAACACTCGCCACGACCGAACGCACTGACCGCCTCACGCACGGCGCTGGCGTACAACTCAGGAATCTCTTCCATGGTGCGGGCGATCTTCAGGCCCCGCCCACCGCCACCGAAGGCAGCCTTGATGGCAACCGGAAGACCGTGCTCGGTCGCGAAGGCCACCACCTCGTCCGGACCGTCGACGGGGTCCTTGGTACCGGGCACCAGCGGCGCGCCGGCACGCAGGGCAATATGCCGGGCGATCACCTTGTCGCCGAGGTCGCGAATGGATTGCGGGGACGGGCCGATCCAGGTCAGCCCCGCGTCCAGTACGGCTTGGGCGAAGTCGGCGTTCTCGGAAAGGAAGCCATAGCCCGGGTGCACCGCATCGGCGCCGGACTTGGTGGCCGCCTCGATGACCTTCTCGATCACCAGGTAGGACTCGCCGGGGGTGTTGCCGCCGAGCGCGAAGGCCTCGTCGGCCATCCGAACATGCAGCGCATCGCGATCAGGCTCGGCATAGACCGCGACCGAGCGTAGACCGGCGTCCTTCGCGGCCCGGATGACCCGGACAGCGATCTCGCCCCGGTTGGCGATGAGCACCTTCTGCATGCGTTGCCTCCTGATAACAGTCGGGACCTTCAACAATGCGATCCCGGCAGGTTCGCAGCGAAGGTTACCCAGAAGTTCTGTCGCCGGACGTGAGTGGTTGCTCACGCTCGAATGGGGATCGGTTCTCTATCCGACCTGAACCGGCCTTGTGCCGGCCTACGATGTGCCACCTCGCACGAGCGTTCGAGGATTGCCCGCCTTGGCAACGAGCCGGGGACCATCCCGATGGGTGCGCCCCTCATGCCACGATTGCCTGGTGCACTAGTTGGCGGAACAGCGCGCGCAGGGGTAGTGCCGAGGACGGGATGAGCTGGGTGAAGAACAGCATCGTCAGCTCGCGAGCCGGGTCGACCGTGAAGACGGTGCTGGCCAAACCGCCCCAGCCGTAGTCACCGACGCTGCCAGCCATGCCGCTGGCAGGTACATCGATGGTGGTGGACATGCCATAGCCGAAACCGACCCCGCGCATCGGGGACTCGGCGAACAGTGGGCGGCCGTAGCCGGCCAGGTCGACTCCGCCTGGCAGATGGTTGGTGGTCATCAGCGCGACCGTGCTCGGGGCAAGCAGTCGGACACCGTCGAGTTCGCCTCCGCGCAGTAGTAACTGGCTGAACCGGTGGTAGTCGTGTGCGGAGCTGACCAGGCCGTGCCCGCCGGATGGCCACCGTGCGGTGAGCACCGCGGTGGACTGCTTGCCAGCAGCCAAAAAGCCATCGGGCGTGGCGTTGTACAGCTCGGCCAGCCTGCTGCGATTGGCCTCGGCAACTACGAACGAGGTATCGGTCATTTTCAGTGGACCGAGAATGTGCTTGTCGAAAAAGGCTTCCAAGGACATACCGGAGATCACCTCGACCAGCCGCCCGAGCACGTCGGTAGCCACCGAGTACTGCCATTCAGCACCGGGCTGGAACACCAGCGGCTGAGCGGCCCACCGCTGCGACATCTGCGCCAGGCTGTCGGTCCAGTTGCTGAATTCGTCCAGACCGGCGCTGCGATAGCGGGCGTCGACCGGGTGACTGCGCATGAAGCCGTAGGTCAGTCCGGCGGTGTGGGTAAGCAGGTGCCGAACCCGGATTGGCTCGGTCGCCGGCACCGTTGCCGGGGCGAGGTCGGAGCCAGCAACGTAGACCTGGGGCTCGGCGAACTCCGGCAGCCACTTTCGGATCGGATCGGTCAGCTGGAATTCGCCTTGCTCCCACAGCATCATCGCCGCTACCGAGGTGACCGGTTTGGTCATCGAGTAGATCCGGAACAGCGTGTCCGGTTCCACCGGCAGATTGCTCGCGACATCGCGCAGGCCATGGCTGCTGGCATGCACGACCTGTCCGCGTCGGGTCACCACCGCCTGCCAGCCTGGCAGCCGGCCCTCGGCTACGTAGCGGGCAAGCCGGCTGTCGATCCGCTTCAGTCGATCCGCATCGACGCCGACCTCGGCCGGGTCCGCAGTGACCTCGATAGCCGTCATGGGAGGGTGCCCTTCTAGGTATCGTCCCAGCGTTGCAACGCTGAATCATCGACATTGACAGGTGAACCGAGCACATCCTAGGGGAGCTGATCAAGCCGTTCCTGGCACTGCGCAGCGACCTCGTCGACCTCGCGCAAGGTGCGAGCAAGGTCTTGCTGTCGGGCTCGCAAATCCGCGGTGATCGTGCTCAGTCGGCTGAGCAATGTCTCGAGCTGGCGCCGTTCGGAGGTGGCCGCGCCGTCATACATCCCGACGATCTCGCGAATCTCGGGCAGCGACATCCCGAAGCGTTTACCTCGCAGGATCAGCCGAAGGCGGGCCCGGTCGCGGTGATCGTAGACGCGACCGTTGCCGGAACGGGCCGGCGAGACCAGTCCTTCTGCCTCGTAGTGACGCAGCGTTCTGGTCGTTACGCCGAGATCGACGGCCAGCTGGCCGACCGTCCAGGTGCGGTCTACCCGGTCGCCTCTCGGGGCTTTGTCAGCCGCCCCGTCAGCCACCTTGTCAGCCGCCCCGTCAGCCATTTCTGTGTCGGCTAACACAGCCTCGGCGGCCACTTCCGTCATGCGGGTCATGCAGCTATAGTGGTTCACGTTGACGTAAACGTCAACCCTGTGAATAATCCAGCGAGAGCCCGCGCCGCACCGTAGTCCGCCCTTTGGTACTGCAGTGCATCGACCTGGTGGGCAGCCTGTCAGGAGTGGATATGTCCTTCGAGTTGTCAGCCGACCACGAACTGTTTCGCAAGGTCGTTCGAGAGTTCGCCGAGTCTGAGGTGGCGCCGCACGTCGCTCAGTGGGACCGCGACCACTACTTCCCGACCGAACTGGTCGCCAAGATGGGTGAGCTGGGGCTGTTCGGCTTGGTGGTTCCTGAGCAGTACGGCGGCTCGGGCGCCGATTTCACGTCGCTGTGCGTGGCGATCGAGGAGCTGGGCCGGGTTGACCAGTCGATAGGTATCACCCTGTCCGCAGGGGTGGGCTTGGGTATCAACCCGATCCTGACCTTCGGGTCCGACGAGCAGAAGCAGCAATGGCTGCCCGATCTGGTGGCTGGTCGCAAGATCGCCGGTTTCGGACTGACCGAGCCCGAGGCAGGCTCCGACGCCGGTGCCACCAAGACCAAGGCGGAGCTGGTCGACGGCGAGTGGATCG
Source organism: Actinomycetota bacterium (assembly GCA_030853265.1). Lineage (GTDB taxonomy): Bacteria > Actinomycetota > Actinomycetes > Mycobacteriales > Jatrophihabitantaceae > Jatrophihabitans_A. The sequence continues at coordinate 17,433 of JALYVK010000046.1, read as the reverse complement.
TCAATGGCGCCAAGGCATTCATCACCAACTCCGGGTCGTCCATCACATCTTGTGTGACTGTGACGGCCCGTACCGGGGTGGCCGGCGGCAAGCCTGAGATCTCGGCCATCATCGTCCCGAGCGGTACTCCCGGCTTCGAGGTGCAGCAGGCCTACGACAAGCTCGGCTGGCGAATCTCCGACACCCACGGCCTGGTCTTCGATGACTGCCGGGTGCCTGAGGCGAACTTGGTCGGCGGCCGCGGCACCGGTTTCAAGCAATTCCTGGCCATCCTCGATGACGGCCGGATCGCGATCTCGGCGCTGGCTGTCGGGTTGGCGCAGGCTTGCCTGGACGAGTCGCTGCGCTATGCCAAGGAGCGGCACACCTTCGGAAAGCCGATCGGGGCGCGGCAGGCCATTGCTTTCGCGATCAGCGATCTGGCAGTTGCTGTCGAGGCGGCTCGCACCCTGACCTACAAGGCAGCCTGGCTCAAGGACGCCGGTCGGCCCACCGCGCAGGTGAAGCAGGCCGCGGCTATCGCCAAGTTGTACTCCACCGAAGCAGCGGTATCGGCCACTCGCATCGCAACTCAGGTGTTCGGCGGCTACGGGTTCATGGAGGAATATCCGGTGGCGCGCTTCTATCGCGATGCCAAGATTCTCGAGATCGGTGAGGGCACCTCCGAGGTACAGCGAATGGTCATCGCTCGGGCTCTCGGCCTGCCTGTCGAGTAGCCGGTCAGTAGGTAGCTATCCGTTGGGGATTGCGCAGGCTAGGCAAGAACATCGTGACGAAGTGTGTAACAGAAACGGAGCTCCCCGCAGATGAGTGACGCCGACAAGGTTGCCGCGGCCAGGCAGGCGACTTTGGCCCCCCATACCAAGGCCGCGGCAAAACTCGCCGACGCGAACAAGCTCTACGTTCGAGACCGGATCGCGCTGCTGTTCGATGACGGTTCCTTCGTCGAGGACTCGCAGTTGGCCAACGCCACCGCGGTGGGGCTGCCCGCCGACGGGGTAGTCACCGGACAGGGAGCGGTGGACGGCAGACCGGCCCTGGTCGTGGCCAACGACCCGACGGTCAAGGCCGGTTCGTGGGGTGCCCGGACGGTCGAGAAGATCATCCGAATCACCGAGCGGGCACTCGCCGAGGAACTGCCGATTTTCTGGCTGATCGACTCGGCTGGGGCGCGGATCACCGATCAGGTCGCATTGTTTCCGGGCCGGCGCGGAGCAGGCCGGATCTTTCACAACCAGGTCGCGCTGTCGGGCAAGGTGCCCCAGATTTGCTGCCTGTTCGGTCCGTCGGCAGCCGGCGGGGCCTATATCCCCGCGTTCTGCGACATCGTGATCATGGTCGAGGCGAACGCGTCGATGTACCTCGGCTCACCCCGGATGGCCGAGATGGTGGTAGGTGAGAAGGTCAGCCTGCAAGAGATGGGCGGCGCGCGGATGCACGCCACCGTCTCCGGCTGCGGAGACAACTTGGCCACCGACGACGCCGATGCGATCGAGCAGGCGAAGCTGTTCTTCTCCTACTTTCCGCTGAATTGGCGACTGGCCGCACCTAGCTACGCGGCAGAGCCGCCATTGGTCGAATTGGGCGACGATGTCGTTCCGGTCGCCGAATCGATGCCCTTCGACATGCACCTGGTGATCGACGGCTTGATCGATGACGACTCGTTCTTCGAGGTGAAGCCGGAATTTGCCGGCGAGCTGATCACCGGCCTCGGCCGGATAGACGGCCGCTCGATCGGCGTGGTGGCCAACAACTCCGCGGTCCGCGGTGGAGTGCTGTTCGGCGATTCGGCAGACAAAGCCGCCCGGTTCATCTGGCTCTGCGATGCGTTCAACGTTCCGCTGCTCTACCTGGCAGATGTGCCCGGCTTCATGATCGGTTCCGAGGTCGAGCGGCTGGGCATCATCCGGCATGGCGCGAAGATGATCACGGCGGTGTCCGAGGCGAACGTTCCGCAGCTGTCGGTGCTGGTCCGTAAGGCTTACGGCGCGGGTCTGTACGCGATGGACGGTCCGGGCTTCATGCCGGACGCCTGCATCGCGTTGCCGACCGCGCGGGTGGCGGTGATGGGCCCGGAGGCAGCGGTCAACGCGGTCTATGCAAACAAGATCGCCGAGATCGCCGATCCAGAGGAGCGTGCACAGTTCGTCAAGGACCGGCGCACCGAGTACGAGCAAGATGTCGATCTGCTTCGGCTGGCCGCCGATCTGGTCATCGACGCGATCATCAATCCCTCTGAGTTGCGGGCTGAACTGTCCCAGCGGTTTGCCGCGCTGCGCGGTAAGGACCGGCCACTGGCGGACAAGCGACACGGGGTTCCACCGGTCTGAGCCCCCTCCGTGCCCGTCCGTTCGCCGGGGCGACGGAGCGACGGCGCGATGGCTCGACGGGACGACGGCTCGAGGGCTCGACGGGACGACGGCTCGAGGGCTCGAGGGCTCGACGGGACGACGGCTCGAGGGCTCGACGGGGCGATGGCTCGACGGTTCGGGCAACGGGACGATGGCGCGACCGCGCGACCGCGCGACCGCCCGACTGTTCGGGGCGACCGGGCGATCTCGGCAGCGTCAGACCTCAGCGTCAGCCGGCCGCAGTGTCAGGCCGCCATAGTTCACGACGTCGGTAGGTCGCCGATCGAGTAGTCGAGTTCGGCCAGCATCAACCGCAGCAATGGCAAGGACAAGCCAACGACATTGTGGTGGTCTCCCACGATGGACTCGACGAACCAGCTTCCGAAGCCGTCGACGGTGAACGCGCCGGCAACCCGCAGCGGCTCACCGGTACCGACATAGGCGGCGATCTCGGCATCGGACGGGCTGGCGAACCGGACCTCGGTGCTGGCCACCCGCTCGACCCGCCGGCATACGGCCGAGTCTCTAATCTCGAGCAGAGTGTGGCCGGTGTGTAGCAGCGCGGTCTGCCCTCGCATCTGCTGCCAGCGCTCGACCGCCTCGACCGCCGAAGTCGGCTTGCCGAGCACCTGGCCGGCTATCTCGAGCATCGAATCGCAGCCGATCAGCAGCAGGTCGCCGCTCTGCTGCCGGGCAACCGCCATCGCCTTGGCGTTGGCCAGCGCCTGCACCAATGCCACTGGACCTTCCGCCTCGATGGCGTCCTCGTCCACGCCCGATACCTGAACCTCCGGCTCGACCCCGGCCGCTCGTAGGGTTCGTAGCCGGGCAGGGGATGCCGAAGCAAGTAGAAATCGCACGTCCGCAGGTTATCGGCAACGGAGAGTGGAAGAATTTTGTGGCCTGGCCGCAAGAATCTTCCACTCTCTGCGGCCGGGCAGAAACACCAGCTCAGCCGAGCTTGAGGGACCGTCCGATGATCTCTTTCATGATTTCGGTGGCGCCGCCGTAGATCCGGGTGACTCGGGCGTCGGCGTAGGCACGGGCGATCGGGTACTCCTGCATGTAGCCGTAACCACCATGCAACTGCAGGCACCTGTCGACCACCCTGCCCTGCAGTTCGGTGGCCCACCACTTGGCCTTGGCCGCGTCCTCCGGGCTCAGGTCATCGACCAGCAGCGCATCGACACACTTGTCGATGTAGGCCTGGGCAACGTCGACCTCGGTAGCCACCTCGGCGAGCACGAACCGGCTGTTCTGCAGAGACCCGATCGAGCTGCCGAACGCCTTGCGCTCCCGGACATAGCTGACGGTCCAGTCCAGCGCGGCCCGGGACCCCGCCACCCCGGAGATGGCGATCGACATCCGCTCCTGCGGCAGGTTGGACACCAGGCCGAGAAAGCCCGAGCCGACCTCGCCGAGCACGTTCTCGCGCGGCACCCGGACGTCGGTGAACGACAGCTCGGCGGTGTCCTGGGAGTGCATGCCGAGCTTGTCGAGGTTGCGGCCCCGCTCAAAGCCTGGCATCCCGCGTTCGAGGATGACCAGGCTCAGCCCGCGATGCTTCTCCGGTGAGGTTCGGACCGCGGTGATCACCAGGTCGGCGTTGATGCCATTGGTGATGAAGGTCTTGGCGCCGTTGACGATCAGGTCGTCACCATCGGCGACGGCCGAGCTGCGGATACCGGCCAGATCCGAGCCAGCCCCTGGCTCGGTCATCGCCACCGCGGTGATCAGCTCACCGGAGGCGATGCCGGGCAGCCAGCGCTCCTTCTGGGCGTCGGTGCAGTAGCGCAGGAAGTACGGCATGCAGATGTCGTTGTGCAGCGTGATCCCGAGCCCGGCGCCACCGACGCCGGCCAGCATCAGCTCTTCGCCGAGGACCTGGTTGAACCGGAAATCGGTCGCCCCGCCGCCGCCGTACTGCTCGGGAATCTGCATACCGAGAAAGCCGTTGCTGCCCGCGGCGGTGAACAGCTCCCGCGGTGCCAGGCCGGCGGCTTCCCAATCCAGGTAGCTGGGCAGCATCTCCTTGCCGATGAAGGTACGCACCGCTTCGGCAAAGGCGAGATGGTCGGCGTCATAGTGCTTGCGCTGCATGGCGTGCTCCTGAGCTGGCTGAAATCCGCCAATCGAAGATACTTCGACGTCCTAGTAAATCTAGTATCGCGCGCGGGGCCGGGATAGCCAAAAGCTGGCCGGAGCCGACTCGCTACCGTGGGTGGGTGACGACAGCACAGGCAGAGCTCGGGGTCATCGGCGGTTCCGGCTTCTATTCGCTGCTCGATGACGCCGAGACGGTTGCGGTGAGCACGCCCTACGGCGATCCGAGCGGCCCACTGACGATCGGGACGGTCGGCGGCCGGCGGGTGGCGTTCCTGCCCCGGCACGGCACCGACCACCGCTTTCCGCCGCATCGGGTGCCCTATCGGGCCAACCTGTACGCGTTGCGGGCGGTCGGGGTGCGGCAGCTGGTGACCGGCTCGGCGGTGGGTTCGCTCAAACCCGAACTGGGTCCGGGAACCCTGGTGCTGCCGGATCAGATCATCGACCGCACCTGGCGAGCCGGGCACACCTACAGCGATGCCGACAACGGGGTGGCGCACCTGTCCTTCGCCGACCCGTACTGCCCGAGCGGCCGGGCCGCCGCGATCCAGGCGGCGGCCGCGAAAGGCACCGCGCTGACCGAATCGGCCACCATCGTGGTGATCAACGGCCCGCGCTTCTCCACCCGGGCCGAATCGCTGGACTACCAGCGCACCGGCGCCTCGATCATCGGGATGACCACCATGCCCGAGGCGGCGCTGGCCCGCGAGCTGGCGATCTGCTTCACCTCGCTGTGCCTGGTCACCGACCACGACGCCGGCGTGGAGGCCGGTCAGGGCGTGACGCATGCCGAGGTGCTGGAGAAGTTCGCCGAGAACCTGCCCCGGCTGCGCGGGTTGCTGATCGCCACGCTTGCCGGCCTGCCTGCCGAGCAGGGCGATTGTGGCTGCGCGCAGGTGCTGAACGACCTGTCGCTACCCTACGATCTGCCCTGACCGTGCCGGTCCTGCTGACCGGTGGTGCCGGTTTCATCGGCCAGTACGTGCTGGCCGAACTGCTCGCCCGCGGTCATCAGGTCCGGGTGCTGGACTCGTTGCGGCCCGATGTGCACCGCTCGGGCTGGCAGCCGCCCGCCGGTGTCGAGCTGCAGGTCGGGGACGTCCGCGACCCGGCAGCGGTGGACCGAGCGCTCGAGCAGGTGGAGCTGGTGGTGCACCTGGCAGCCAAGGTCGGGCTGGGGGTCGACATCGCCGACCTCCCCGACTACGCCTCGTCGAACGACGCCGGGACGGCCGAGTTGCTGGCCGGGATGGCCAGGGCCGACGTCGGCCGGTTGACCCTGGCCAGTTCGATGGTGGTGTACGGCGAGGGGCTCGGCCGGTGCGCCGAGCACGGCCCGGTGCGGCCCGGTCCGCGAGCGGAAACCGCCTTGTCACAAGGGCAATTCGAACCACCGTGCCCGGTCTGCGGGCTGCCGTTGCAGACCGCGCTGGTCACCGAGGACGCTCCGATCGATCCGCGAAACGCCTATGCCAGCAGCAAATATGCTCAGGAGCTGTACTCCGCGAACTGGGCGCGCAGTACCGGCGGCACGGTGGCGGCGATGCGCTATCACAACGTCTACGGTCCCGGCATGCCTCGCGATACCCCGTACGCCGGGGTGGCCGCGATCTTCACCTCGGCGCTGCGCCGGGGCGAGCCGCCGCGGGTGTTCGAGGACGGCGGCCAGCGCCGGGACTTCGTGCACACTGCCGATGTCGCGGCAGCCACCGTCACCGCGGCCGAACATGGCTTCGAGGCGGGGCAATTGCGGGCATTCAACGTCGGCTCCGGCACGCCGCGGACGGTGGGTGAGATGGCCACCGCGCTGGCCACTGCGCTGAACGGTCCGGAGCCGGTGGTGACCGGTGAGTTCCGGCTCGGCGACGTCCGGCATATCACCGCCGACTCGTCCCGGCTGGCCAGCGAGCTGGGCTGGCGTCCCACCCGGGATTTCGCCGCCGGCATGGCCGAACTAGCCGCTCTCTAAACCCCATTCTGCGGCCCGAGTTTCCACGACACGCCGATGCGGTTGCAAACTCCGGCCGCGAAATGCAGCTACGGGCTCAGGAGGCTAGCGGCAGGCGCACGGTGAACTCGCAGCCGCCGGGGGCGTTGCAGACATCGACGCTGCCCTCGTGCGCGGTGACGATGCCGCGGGTGATCGCCAGCCCCAGGCCGGCACCGGCGCCGAGTCCCGGCTGGGGGGTACGGGCCGGCTCGCCGCGGAAACCCACCTCGAACACCCGGGCCAGGTCGTCATCGGCGATCCCGCCGCACTCGTCGCGGACCGTGACCTCGGCGGTCGGCGATTCGGTATCACCTGGTGCGCGAAGGGTGATCTCGACCGTGCCGTCCGGGCCGGTATGCCTGATCGCGTTCACCAGCAGGTTGGTGAGTGCCCGATTCAGCTCGGCTCCGTTGCCGACCACCTCGGCTGCGGCGGTGGCGCGGCCGACCAGCCGAACCCCCTGCAAGCCGGCCACCGGCTCCATTGCGGCCACGCAGTCGGACACCAGATCGTCCAGGCTGACCCGGTCCGCCCGCGAGGTCGAGGCGCCGGCCTGCAACCGGGAGATCTCGAACAGGTCGTCCACCATGCCGGCCAGCCGATCCACCTCGATCCGGATCTGCTTGTGGTAGCGCTCCGGCGAGGCCGCGACGCCGTCCTCGAGTGCCTCGGCCATCGCCCGCAAACCGGCCAACGGGGTACGCAGATCGTGCGAGACCCAGGCCACCAGCTCGCGCCGGGACGATTCCAGGGCACGTTCGCGATTGCGGGATTCGGTCAGGGTGCGGGCGGTCTCGGCCAGCTCCTCGTGCAGCTGCTGCAGCTCGCCGGACAGCCGGCGACCGTCCTCGTTAGGTACCCGGCCCTCGCGCAACGCGTCCATTACCGCGTAGATCGACTTGTTGTCACGGGCGAAAGTGCGCGCGGCCCGGGTGGCGGCCAACGCCGACATCACCCCGGCGACCACCGCCACGACCACCGTCACGTAGGCATCGTCGGAGGTCACGAACATCGCCTGGGTATTGCCGAAGACCGCTGCCACCGACGAGACGATCGCGACGATGGGGACCGAGATCAGGACGCCGGCCTGCGAGCGATGCCGGACCGGCCAGGTCAGCAACCAGGCCAGGATGGCGCCGCCGGCGCCCCAGAGCAGCGCGGTGGTGATGATGTCGAAGGTGTGGTTCACGCTCGTTCGCCGGCCTTCAGCGCGACCGGCCCCTCGTCGAGCCGGTAGCCGACTCCCCAGACCGTCTGGATCAGCTGCGGTTGCTGCGGATCGTCCTCGATCTTCTCCCGGACCCGGCGCACGTGCACGGTGACCGTTGACTGATCACCGAACGTCCACCCCCACACGGCGGCCATCAACTCGGTCCTGGTGAACGCCTTCCCGGGGTGCGACATCAGGTAGGCCAGCAGGTCCAGTTCGCGGACTGTCAGGTTCAGCTCGGCACCGTTCTTGCTCGCCCGGCGAGCCGCGGTGTCCAGCACCAGCGGGCCGACGCTCAGCACCGCGGTGCCTTCGCTGGCGACCGAAACCCGCCGCCGCAACACCGATTCCACCCGCAGCACCAGCTCGCGCGGCGAGAACGGCTTGGTGACATAGTCATCGGCACCGACCTCGAGCCCGGCGATCCGGTCCTCCTCCTGGCCGAGCGCGGTCAGCATGATGACCGGCAAATCCGGATGGACCAGGCGGAGCTGCCGACAGATCTCGATACCGTCCATGCCCGGCAACATCAGGTCCAGGATCACCAGCTCGATGTCGCCGGCCTCGTCCCCGGTCAGCAGCCGCGCCGCGGCGATACCGTCGTTCAGCGCGCGGGTCTGGTGACCCTCTCGCTCGAGGTAGGAGATCACCACCTCGGCGACGGTCGGATCGTCCTCGACGACTAACACGATGGCCACCACCGGAGTCTAGTGCGGCCGGCCCCGCGACCGGCGACGCAGCCGAGGCGTTCCGTGTCCTGTAAGGCTTTCGCACCCGGGCAGGCCCTAACGTGGAGAGATGATCGACGTCATCCTGCCGTGCCTTAACGAGGCGGCCGCCCTGCCCTGGGTGCTGTCCCGGCTGCCGGACGGGGTTCGCGCGATCGTGGTGGACAACGGCAGTACCGACGGCAGTGCCGAACTTGCCGCCTCGCTCGGCGGGTACTCCATCCGCTGCGAGCAGCGCGGCTACGGTGCGGCCTGCCATGCCGGATTGCTCGCCGCCACCGCACCATTCGTGGCCTTCTGCGACTGTGACGCCTCGATCGACCCGGCCGGGCTGCTCGAGTTCGCCGAGCCGGTGCTTGCCGGCCGGGCCGAACTGGTGGTGGCTCGGCGCCGTCCGGAGAGTCTGGGTGCGTGGCCGGTACATGCCCGGGTCGCCAATACCGTGCTGGCGCGGCGAATCCGGCGCAAGACCGGCGTCCGGCTGCACGATGTCGGCCCGCTGCGGGTGGCTCCTCGCGAGGCATTACTCGAACTGGGGCAGTTGGACCGGCGCAGCGGATACCCCGTAGAAACCGTGCTGTTGGCCGCCCAGGCCGGCTGGCGGATCGTCGAGACCGACGTCGTCTACCGGGCCAGGTCCGGACGGTCCAAGGTGACCGGCACGGTCCGCGGCACGATGCAGGCCATCCAGGACATGTCCGCGGTGCTGGCCCGATGATCGCTACCGTTGCGGTGATTGCCAAACAACCATTGCCCGGGCGGGTGAAGACCCGGCTGATCGGTGCCTGCAGCCCCACCGAGGCCGCCGAGCTGGCCAGCTGTGCGGTGCAGGACACCCTCGCCGCCCTGTCGAGCTTTCCCTGCAAGAACAAGGTGATCCTGCTCGATGGCGACCCGTACGGCTGGCTGCCGGCAGGCTGGACGGTGATCGCGCAGTCGAGCGGTGACCTGGCCGAGCGGCTGTCGGCTGGTTTCGATGCGTTACCCGTCGGCCCGGCGGTGCTGGTCGGGATGGACACCCCGCAACTGGATGCCGGCGCGCTGGACTTCGACCCGGTCGCGTACGACGCCTGCCTCGGGCTGGCCGAGGACGGTGGCTACTGGGCAATCGGGTTCGCCGATCCGCGGCGCGGGCGAGAATGCATCGCGGGGGTACCGATGTCCACCGGCTACACCGGCCGCGAGCAGTACCGGCGGCTGACCGCCGCCGGGCTCTCGGTGCAGCTGCTGCGCACGTTGACCGATGTGGATACCGCTGACAGTGCCGAGGTGGTCGCGCGGGTCGCGCCGGAAACCAGTTTTGCCTGTCGCTGGCGTGAGATCCGGCATGCCAGCGCGCAGGCCGTCCGGTGATCGAGGGTGCGCTGGCGCCGTACGAGGGTGCCTTGCAACAGGCGAGCTCGCTGAGCTTGCTCAGCGTGGACGGGCGGGTGCTGCCGCTGGCCATCCAGCGCTACCTGGCCGATGCCGATCCGGTCGACCGTACGGTGCTGGACAAGTGCCTGCCGCCGGTGCTCGACGTCGGCTGCGGCCCGGGCCGGATCGTGCATGCGCTGTCGGCCGCCGGAGTGCCCGCGCTCGGGGTGGACATCGCCGACCTGGCGGTGGCGCTCACCCAGCGGCGAGGTGCGATTGCCTTGATTCGCAGCGTATTCGAGCGGGTGCCCGGTGAGGGCCGGTGGCCGACCGTGCTGGTGCTGGACGGCAACATCGGTATCGGTGGCGATGTCACCGGCCTGCTGCGCCGGCTCGCCGACCTGATGGCGCCCGGTGGTTCGGTGATCGTGGAGGCCAGCACCAGCGAGTTCGATGCCGATGAGGTACTCGAGGTCCGGTTCAGCACCAAAGATGAGGTGCATGGCCCACAGTTTCCATGGGCGGTGGTTGGCGCCACCGCGCTGATCAAGCATGCCGAACGGGCCGCGCTGGCGGTCGCCGACTACTGGTCGGCGGGCGGCCGGGTCTTCGTCCGGTTCGAGCGCGACACCGTGATCAGGTAGCAGCCGACCGTTACCGCGGCCACGATCGCCAGCAATATCAGCAGATGAGCCAGGTAGTTCTGCTGCAACAGCGCGAGTGATTTCGCGCTGGTCTTGCCCTGGCGCCAGATCAGCACCAGCGCCACCGAGCTGATCAGGCCGCCGGTCACCAGAGCACCCTGGACGAACGGCCTGGCCCGGTCGGGCACGTACCGTGCCAGCAACCAGCCGATCCCGATGACCACCGGGGCGATGACCGCGTCGTGCAGTAGGAGCGAGCCGATCAACCACTTCAGCAACGGCAGCGGTTTGGTGTCCTTGGAGTCGGTGAGGATTCGCGCTATTCCATAAGCGATCCCGCCGACACCGACGATGCCGAGCGAGACCCGGAACGCCTTGCTGCCGGTGGTGTCGGCCGGCCGGTCGAGTTCGGACATCAGCTCACCCTGATCTCGGTCAGCCACTTGGTCTGCAGCACGCCGGCCCGGTCCGGGGCGATCAGCCGCAGCGGGTAGCCATGGTCCAGGTTGATCCGCTCACCGTTGAGGTGGGTTGCCAGCACTGCCTGTTCCAGCTGGCTGCCGGTCAGGCTGGACCGGCTGTAACCGCCGCTTTCCAACGAGATCACCGTCACGGTCGAGCTGTTCGAGCCGCCGGCCCGCTGGACCAGGTCCAACAGCCGTGGCCCGCGCCAGTGCGCCTGGATGCTCCAGCCCTCGACGCAGGCGATCGGCAGGATGGTCTGGACACTCGGCAGCGCCTCGACGTCGGCGAGGCTGAGTTCGAAGAGTTTCGGGCCGTTCACCTTGAGCCGGTACTGCGGAGATTGGGCTTTCTGCACAACCTGGGCGGCCATCGCGGTCCGGTTGATCGGGACGCCGAGCGGGCCTCGGGTGGGCTGGCGTGGCGCGAGCAGCGCGATCGGCTGCAGCGCCGGGATCACCTGCCCGACGGTGGTGGCGGCGACCACCGCGACGCCGGCCCCGCCGGCGATCAGGACGCCGCGCCGGGATAGTCCGGAGATCTCCGGGCGTGGCCACACCTTGGTGGACAGGCCCTCGCGGATCGCGGGTAGCTGTACCGCTATGTGCAGCAGCAGCGAGCCGATGATGATCCAGGACATCCAGTAGTGCACCCGGATGAAGCCCCAGGGCCACGGGTAGAACTGCAGGACGTTGAACAGGCCGGTGATCAGCTGGAACACCGAGGAGGCAACCAGGATCGCGATCGAGCCGCGTTCGAGCGAGTGCGCGATCGACCGTACCGGTGGCCAGGCGAACAGCCGGTGGAAGACCGACCAGAGTTTGAGTAACAGCAATGGAATGCAGGCGATTCCAGTGATGACGTGCACGCCCTGGGTCAGCCGGTAGCCCCAGTAGGGCGCCGCCGGTATCGGTAGCCAGTGCCATGGTGCGTACTGGTAGTGGCTCAGCAGGCCGGTGACGAAGCAGACCCCGAAGGCGATGCCGAGCACCCGGCCGATCCGCGCGGTGACCGCGACGCTGCGCAGCGGCGAGCTGAACTCGGGCCAGAGCGGCGGTCGTTCGCGAAGGAGCTTGGGCAGGGGCACCTACCCAGTCTGGGACAGTGTCGGGCCAAATAGGCTTACAGAGTCGGGAACACGCCGTAGAACTAAATAAGGCTGACTACGCCGCGGAACTCAGTACCAGGTGGAGTTGCGCCAGGCGCCCGGCCCGGGCGGTACCGACCGGCGCAGCCGCAGCGACAGATCTGACCAGCCGCCCGGTTGACCGGCCGGCCCGCCGCTGCCGCCGGACGAGGTCGCCAGCGCGGTGAGCAATGCCGTTACCGCGGCAAGCTCTTGGGCATCGGGGTTGCCCGAGACGATCTGCAGGACGGGCACTTCGGGCTCGGTCATAGCGGCATGTTCCCGTGCTTCTTCGGCGGCAGCGTCTGGCGTTTCGTCTTGAGGATCCGCAGTGACCGCACGATCAGGGCACGGGTCTGCGAGGGCGGGATGACAGTGTCCACGTAGCCTCGCTCGGCGGCCACGTACGGATTGACCAGGGTGTCCTCATAGTCGGTGACCAGTTCGGCCCGTCGCCGCTCCTGCGCCGGCTGATCGTCCGCCAGCCCCTTCAGCGCCGAGCGGTGCAGGATGTTGACCGCTCCCTGCGCGCCCATCACCGCGATCTGGGCGGTCGGCCAGGCGAGGTTCACATCGGCACCGAGGTGCTTGGAACCCATCACGTCGTAGGCGCCGCCGAATGCCTTGCGAGTGATCACGGTGATCTTCGGGACGGTGGCCTCGGCGTAGGCGTAGATGAGCTTGGCACCGCGCCGGATGATGCCCTGCCATTCCTGGTCGGTGCCAGGCAGAAAGCCCGGTACGTCCACCAACGTGAGCACCGGGATGTTGAAGGCGTCGCAGGTCCGGACGAACCGGGCCGCCTTCTCGGAGGCGTCGATGTCCAGGCAGCCGGCGAACTGCATCGGCTGGTTGCCCACCACTCCGATCGGCGCCCCCTCGACCCGGGCGAACCCGCAGATGATGTTGGGGGCGAACAGGGCGTGGACTTCGAGGAATTCGCCGTCGTCGATCAGGTGCTCGATCACGGTGTGCATGTCATAGGGCTGGTTCGCCGAGTCCGGGATGAAGGTGTCCAGGAACTCATCGTCGGCCGACACCGCAAGATCGGCGACCGCGTCGAAGGTGGGCGGCAGGTCCAGGTTGTTGCTGGGCAGGTAGGACAGCAGCGCCTTGACGTAGTCGATCGCATCCTGCTCGTCGGCGCCGAGGTAATGGGCGTTGCCGGACGTGGTGTTGTGCACCCGGGCACCACCCAGATCCTCCATGCTGACGTCCTCACCGGTGACCGTCTTGATCACGTCCGGTCCGGTGATGAACATCTGCGAGGTCTTGTCGACCATCACCACGAAGTCGGTGAGCGCGGGGGAGTAGACGTGGCCGCCTGCGGCCGCCCCCATGATCAGCGAGATCTGCGGGATCACTCCGGAGGCCTGCACGTTGCGGTAGAAGATCTCGCCGTACAGGCCGAGCGAGACCACGCCCTCCTGGATCCGGGCGCCACCGCCCTCGTTGATGCCGACCAGCGGGTAGCCGGTCTTCAGCGCGAAATCCTGGATCTTGACGATCTTCTCGCCGTACACCTCGCCGAGCGCGCCACCGAAGACGGTGACGTCCTGGCTGAAGACGCAGACCGGCCGGCCGTCCACGGTGCCGTAGCCGGTGACCACCCCGTCGCCGTACGGACGCTTCTTCTGCAAGCCGAAGTTGTTCGAACGGTGCCTGGCCAGCTCGTCGAACTCGACGAAGGAATCGGCGTCCAGCAGCAGCTGGACCCGTTCGCGGGCGGTCTTCTTACCCTTGGCGTGTTGCTTATCCACCGCTCGTGCCGAGCCAGCATGCACCGCCTCGTCATACCGGATCGCCAGCTCGGCCAGCTTGCCCGCGGTGGTGTGTGGGTCCGGCGCGTTCTCTGGTGGGATGGACTCGGCACTCATGGGCTGTGAGCCTAGCTCGAAGCCGGGCCGGCCAGCGGGTGGAAGTGACCCACCTCGCGGCGGCAGAATGGGCCCGGTGACCGATCCGACCCGCGCCCCGTTCGACGAGACCGACTTCGCACGCCGCTGCCCGGCCGGCTGGCAGCTGACCGCGGTGGTCGAAACCGGTTCCACCAACGCCGACCTGCTGGCCGCGGCGGCGACCGGCGCGGCCGATCGGACGGTGCTGCTGGCGCACCTGCAGTCGGGTGGTCGCGGGCGGCTCGAGCGCAGCTGGGTGTCGCCGGCCGGTGCCGGGTTGACGTTCTCGTTCCTGCTGCGGCCGGCGGTGCCGCCGGCCGGCTGGGGTTGGCTGTCGCTGCTGACCGGGCTGGCACTGAGCGCGACGATCGGTGCGCAGGCCAGCTTGAAGTGGCCCAATGACGTGCTGCTCGGCCCGGCCGGCGGCAAGGTCGCCGGCGGCAAGGTGGCCGGTATTTTGGCGCAGGCGGCTGGACCGGCAGTGGTCATCGGGGTCGGCCTGAACGTCTCCACGACGACCGCGGAGCTTCCGGTACCTACCGCGACTTCCCTTGCCATTCAAGGACATTCGACGTTGCGGCGACCGGAGTTGCTGGCCGGCTTCCTGGCCCGGTTCGACGAGCTGTACACGGATTGGCAAGCCAGTTCCGGTGATGCCGAGGCCAGCGGGCTGGCCGCTGCCTACCGGGCCGGCTGTGCCACGCTCGACCAGCGGGTCTCGGTACAGCTGCCGGACGGCACGGTGCACGGCGCCGCGACCGGGATCGATCCCGCCGGCCGGTTGGTCATCCAGCCGGCCGACGGTGGGCCGGCCGTTGCCGTGGCGGTCGGCGATGTGACCCACGTCCGGCCGTTTTCTCGCTAACGTATGCCAAACACAGGCAGGGCTGGACGCGCCGTCCAGCGGTGAGGAGTCGACCCGATGCCCTACCCAGAGAAGCTGTTGGCGCCCGAGGAGGAGATCGTCGAGCACCTGCACCCGCACTGGCTGACGCTGTTGCCGGCGGTGGCCGCCTTCATCGTGATCTGCGCGGCTGCCGGGGTCGGCATCGCCTTCCTGCCGAATTCGAATTCCAACCACTCCGCGCACCAGATCCTGCTGCTGGTGGTGATCGTGCTGGCGTTGGCCCTGCTGCTCTGGCTGACCATCACCCCGCTGATCCGCTGGCGCTCGACGCACTATGTCTTCACCACTCACCGGGTGCTGATCCGGCGCGGCGTGCTCAAGCACGTCGGCCGGGACATCACGCTCGGCCGGATCAGCGACGTCGCCTACGAGCAGACGCTTGCGGACCGGATCTTCCGGGCCGGCACCTTGCATATCGAGTCGGCCGGCGAGAACGGCCAGGAAACCCTGGTCAACATTCCCCGAGCCAACGACGTCCAGCAGACGTTGAACCGGCTGATCGAGGCCGATTCCAGCCGGCGCGGCCAGTGGCAGCCGGGTCAACATCCCGGCGGCTACCAGCCGCAGACCGGCGAGTAGCGGCTCAGCTTCTAGCCAATCAGCCTCGCGACGAGCCGCCCTGGCCGGCCGAAGTCGGCTGGTTGGCCGGCTTCGACGGGGCGCCCTGAGCCGGCTTGGTCGGCTGGTTGGCGTTGCCGGCCGGCTGGCCGGCCTGCTGAACCGGGGCCGCGCTGTCCTTCTGAGCTGGGCTGTCCTTCTGGGCTGGGCTGTCCTGCTGGGTCGCGTTGGCTCGCTGGCCGGCGGCCTGCGCCGGGACGGCCTCGTTCTTGGCCGGCGCGTCCGGGCTCTGAGTGCCTGTCGCCGCCGGTGAACCCGCTGGCGAGGCGGACTTGGCGGCCGGGATTTCCGGCGCCAGGGCGACCGGTGCCGCACCGGACAGGGTGGCCAGCATCTGCCGGACGTTGGCCAACTGGGCGTTGATGCTGTCCCGGCGCTGAGTGGCGGCGTTCAGCTCGCGCTCGGACTCCGACCGGATCCGGTCCGCCCGGGCGACCGCCTCGGCCACGATCTGCTGCGCCTTCTGCTCGGACTCGGCGGTCAACCGGGCAGCCTTGCGGGCGGCCTCGGCGGCGGCCCGTTCGGTCTCGGCGCGCAGCTGCTCGACGTGCTGCTGGGCGGTCCGCAACTGCTGTTCGGCGGCCGCGGTGCGCTCTCCGAAGTCGCTCTCGGCCTTGTTGCGCCGCTCGGCCAGGGTCTGCTCGAAGTCGTTGGCTGCCTGCGCCGCCTGCGCGCGCTGCTTCTCATAGACCGCCTCGGCCTCTTCGCGCCGGGTGGTGGCCTGCCGGTTGGCCTCGTCCAGCAGCTGGTCGGCTCCGCGCTTGGCATCCTCGACGATCCGGGCTGCCTCCCGCTCGGCACCGATCCGGGTCTGGCTGGCGTAGCGGTCGGCGTCGGACTTGGCCTTGGTTGAGGCGGCCTCGGTATCGCTCAGCTGCTTGCGGACCTCGACGGCGGCCATCGCCCGGATCTGCTGTGCCTCGTCGTTGGCCAGCGTGAGGATCTGCCCGACCCGTTCACCGAACTCGGTGTAGCTCGGCTCGGCCGGCTTGGCGGTTGCCTTCGCGGCGGCCTGCCTGGCTGCGGCCTCGGAGGCGGCCAGCTGCTCGGCGCGCCGGGCCTGAGCGGCGGCCTCTTGCTGCGCGGCCGACACCGCGGCGATCAGCTCAGCGAACCGGCGATCCACCTCGGCAGGTTCGTAACCGCGCATGACCGTACGGAACTGGGGGCTATTTTCGCTCATTCTGCTCTCATCATCTCGTCGAGTAGGAAACGGTCTTCTCGGTCGTCGTGCTCTTCTCGGTCGTCCTGGTCACTCGGTTCGGCCTGGTCGCTCTGGTCGCTCGGTTCGGCCTGGGCGCTCGGCTGGCCGGCGGGGGCCGGTGCTGCCTCGGCCTGGGTCGACACCGGCTGCTGACCAGCCGGCTCGCCATCGGTCGGCTGCGCGGTCTGATTGTCACTGTCGGTTCGGTTGTCACCGTCGGTTCGATTGTCGCTGTCGGTCTGATTGTCGCCGTCGGTTTGGTTGTCACTGTCGGTCGCACTGCCATTGTGGGCCTGAGCGGGTAACGCTGGCTTGTGCTGGGCGTCGGCCGTCGGGGCTTCGACCTGCCGGGCCGGCCGTCCCTCGGGCACCGCCAGCGCCTCGATGACGCCCGACAGCTGACCCAACTCGGCGGCGATGGCGTTGCGTCGCCGGCTCAGCTCCGCGACCTCGGAGCGGGCATCATCGAGCAGCTGGTGGGCCGATTCCCGCAGCTGAGCAGCCTCGGCGCGGGCGGCGGCAACCAACTCAGTGGCCTCGGTGCGGCTCGTCCGGCGTAATTGGTGCAGTTCGCGCTGCGAGCTGCCGACCTGCTCGGCGACCTGCTCCCGGATTGCCCGGGCGCCGGCCTCGGCCTCGGCCAGCCGGCGCTGCGCCCGCTCGTGCTGCAGCTCGGCGGCAGCCTGAGCTTCGGCCCCGATCCGGCGGGCCTCGGCCAGCGCCTGCTCGCGGGTCTCGGTTGCCTCAGCCTGAGCAGCTGCCCGTTCCTGCGCGGCCTGCTCGATGGCCGCGGCCAAATCGGAATCGAGCTCGGCCCGGCGCCGGTGCAGGCC
>JALYVK010000103.1 GCA_030853265.1 Actinomycetota bacterium | reverse complement strand
ATGGCGCCTGATCTGCACCGCCCACAACCTCCTCAAACTCCGACAGGCACACCCGGCCTGACCAGGCCAACCGGCCCGCCCCGGACCAACCCCAGAACCACCACCACACCATTCACGCGACAGCCTCAGCAGAGTCAGGTTGTCGAGGTCGGTACTGCCACCGTCGGCCCAGGATCGAACGTGATGTCGCTGCGTCCACTCCGGAGGCTTGTCGCAGTCGGGGAAACTGCAGCCCTTGTCGCGGGCGATCAGAGCCAAGGTCTGGGCATGGGTGGCAATACGCTTGGATCTGCCTTCGGCTAGCACCGCCCCACGAGCGTCGGTGAGCAAGAAGCTCAGGCTGGCTTCATCGGCCAGCTTCAACGCGGCGTCCACCGTGAGAAGTTGTCCGAAGCTCGTCTCAGCGAAGCCCTGCCGCGTGCTGAGCTGGTCTGCGGTGAGAGTGACGATGACTTGGACGGGGGCGCCGGAGTTGGTGAGTTCACGCCGCCGGATGTGGAAACCAGCAATTTCTTCCAGGCCATCGTGCATCCGCTGTGCGTAGGAGCGACTGTCCGGCACGCCCGCGCTACTGGGTCGGGGCGCCGATCGGGCGGACAGCAACGTGTGGAGTTGGGCGCCGCAGGTGGGGGTGAGCAGGCCACGAAGCAGATAGCTGCCATCCGAACGCGGCGTTAGACTCAGCTCCCGGCGCCGGTGGTGCTCGGCGTCGCTGGCCAAGACCCCGTCAGGATCGAGATGGGCCAGGATTCGCTCGCCGGCCTGGCCAAGCTGATACGGCCGTAGCGTCGCCGCCAACGCGGCGAGTTGAGCCTCAGCAGCAGCGACCTTCTCGACCGGCACCGTACCCGGCAGCTTCTCCAACACCGTGCCGATCACCTGAGCCTGTTCCGCCGAGATCACTCCGGCCAACTGACCGGCCACGACCTCAGGAAGCAACGGTCCCTGCGGGTCGCCGGTCATCGTGACGCGTGGCCCACACCATTGCGCCGCGATGACTCGTCGTTTTGCCTCAGCGGGTGACACTCGCAGCATCATCTGCAATACGGCCGCTATCGACGGCATCGATAGCAGCCCCGCCAACCCCCGCCGCTCAGCCTGCCCGATCAGCGCATGCCAAGCCACCGCCAGCCGCCGGCTCACCATCTCCAACTGCCTCATCTCAGCCAGCACATCCGCGTCCGCCAACGCCGACGGCGCGCCATCACTCACCTGATCGAGGTAGCTGTCCGCGGCCGTCGAAACCGCCAGCAGAGCGTCGCTCGAACATCCACCATGCACCGCCTTGATCACCATGCACCCAACCTAGATCAACGATCCGACAGAATGAGGCCGGTCAAGAATCATCAACGCCGGAAGGCTAGAAACCGACCGCTGTACCTGCTGACCTCTCACTCGCCGGACCCTAGACGCGACCACTGACAGTTCCGCAAAACAGGCCGACGGGCCTGTTACTCGACGCGACGAATCAGTTTTGTCAGACCCAGCTGCCAGGCTAGGTCCATGCAATTCGACAGCCATCCGAACCGCCGACTAGCCTGTCCGAAATCCGCTAGCCGCGCCTTGCCAGGCGAGGCACACTGGACCTATGCCGATCGATTCCGAAGCCGCCTACCGCGCGGTCCAGAGTCGGGACGCTCGCTTCGACGGAACGTTCTACACCGGTGTGCTCACTACTGGTATCTACTGTCGGCCGTCCTGTTCCGCGCGAACCCCGCACCGGCACAACGTCGATTTCTATCCCAGTGCCGCGGCGGCCCAGCGAGCCGGATTCCGTGCCTGCAAGATGTGTCGGCCGGACGCCACCCCTGGTTCAGCCGACTGGGACATCCGGGCCGACCTGGCCGGTCGCGCGATCCGGTTGATTGCCGATGGCGTCATCGATCGCGAGGGCGTCAGTGGGTTGGCGCGCCAGCTCGGCTACTCCGAACGGCAGATCAGTCGAGCACTGGTATCAGAGATGGGTGCCCCGCCATTGGCGTTGGCCCGCGCACAACGGGCACAGACGGCCAGGATCTTGCTCGAAAACACCGATCTGGCCGCCTCGGACGTAGCATTCGCGGCTGGCTTCGCCAGCATTCGGCAGTTCAACGACACCATCCGCGAGGTTTTCGCCAGTACCCCTACCCAATTACGCCAGCAACCACCCGGTCGAATCAGCGAGCCAGGAACCATCGACCTGCGGCTGGCCTACCGGCCACCGATGGACCTGCCGATCACGCTGAATTATCTTGCGCAACGCGCGATCGCCGGCATCGAACACTACGATGGGCTGACTCTTCGCAGAACCATGCGGCTGCCGCACGGCGCGGGTTTAGTAGCCCTGACGCCCGCTGCCGGCCATGTCGAGGCTCGGCTTCGGCTAGCCGATCATCGCGACCTCGCCGCGGCCGTCGCTCGGATCAGGCGGCTGCTGGATCTCGACGCCGATCCGCAGGCGGTAGACGAGGTGCTGTCGGCACAACCAGCGCTGGCCGAGCTGATCCGCCGGCATCCTGGCCTGCGATCACCTGGCGCCGTCGACGGATTCGAGATGGCGGTACGCGCGGTGGTCGGCCAGCAGGTCTCGGTGGCTGGCGCCCGTACCGTCCTGGGCCGGATAGTCAGCGAATACGGCACGAACGCCTTCGAGACAGGCAGCGAGTGGCTGCTGTTCCCGGAGCCGGCCGCGCTTGCCGGGATCGACCCGACCACCCTGCCAATGCCCGCTGCTCGCGGTCGCACCATCGTCACGATCGCGGAAGCGATGGCCATCGGCGAGTTGAACCTGACGGCCGGCTCGGATCGCGAGCAGACCCGGCAGGATCTGCTGGCGCTCCGGGGAGTGGGGCCATGGACCGCGGATTACCTGCAAATGCGGGCGATTGGCGACCCGGACATCTATCTCGGCTCGGACCTCGGTATCAAACACGCGGTGGCGGCGCTGGCCGTCACCAGGGCTGGATTGGATCCGGACGCTACCGCTCCGTTCGATCCGGTCGAGGCCGCCAAGCTCGATCCGGACGCTACCGCTCGGGTGGGCTCGATCCCGGCCGCTCCGGCTGATCCGGTCGCTGCCGCTCCGTTCGATCCAGTCGCTGCCGCTCCGTGGCGGAGCTACCTGACCCATCACCTCTGGGCCAGTCTCCATTCAGCAGAGCCGAAGAAGCCTAAAACCAGGAAACCCCATGAAGAGTAAGGAGATTTTATGATTCACAGCTACCTTTCATCACCGATCGGTGACGTGCTCCTGACCGGTGACGGGCAGTCCATCACCGGCCTCTATACCGCCGAGCACGTTCGGCTACCCAGCCAGCTAGGCAAGCGTTCTGACGCCGATTTCGCCGATGCCCACCGGCAATTGGCCGAATACTTCGCGGGCCACCGGCTGCGCTTCGAACTTCCGCTGGCACCGGTCGGCACCGAGTTCCAGCAGCGGGTCTGGCAGCAGCTGCTCGCCATCGAGTTCGGTAACACTCGCAGCTACGGGCAGCTGGCCCTCCAGCTCGGCAATCCGAAAGCTGTTCGGGCGGTGGGTTTGGCCAATGGCCGCAATCCTATTTCGATCATGGTGCCCTGCCATCGGGTTGTCGGGAGCAACGGCGCCCTGACTGGCTATGCCGGCGGGTTGCCCGTCAAGCAGTGGCTGCTCACCCACGAGCGGGCAACCGCGAGCCGACTGGCCAAGGCTGGCTGACGCCACCGCCGCCGCGTCTATCCCGGCCACCGCTGCACCGGATCGCTGCTCTGCCGGGCAGATAGTGCCCAGGCAGCCGGATCTATTTGATGCCGAGGGCAGGTGGACTACTCATGCCCAGGGCAGCTGGATCTGGCTAGTGTCCTGGGCAGGTGACCCACGACGTCGTGACGTACACCGACGTGTCGCCCCACCAGAAGGCGTCACCGCACGGTCCGGCATATGCGTACTGGCCGATGACCTCGCCGTGGATGCTGCCGGCGTGATAGGTGGCCAGCTGGTACTGAGTGTTCGGGTTGGGAATCTGGGTAGCCTGTGCGGCCACCGGTGACAGCGTCAGTGCCGAGGCCGTCAGCGCCGTCACGAACAGTGACGTGGCGATGGATTTCAGTTTCATACTCACTCCTGGGGCGGGCTGACAGAAAGTCTGGATCAGCACGTTAGCGCAGGAATGGGCTGAATAAAAGGGGTAAACAGCGACCGGTAGCAGCCTATTTAGTGGACCGTTACCGTCAGGCAGCCCAGCTGGGTATTGCCCGTCCCGAGCTTGATGTTGACCGCGTTGACGCAGATCGTTCGACGGCCTGGGGTCACAGTCGCGAAGTCCAGGCTGTAACCCTGGTTCGGCCCGACGTGCTTGGCCTTCGCGACATCCGGCCGAGCCACTCCGGTAGTGGTGCGACCGCGCAGCACCCCGTTGAAATAGACCTCGATCTGCAGCTGGCTACTGGTGCCGTCCGGGTCAGCCGCCCAACCGACTACCTTTGCGGTCCGCCCACTGATGTTCACGGCATCGAGATAGCCCATCGGATTGTGCGCGGCCGCATTGGCGCTGGTGATCGGTGCCGTCGCCTGGCTGCCTACCCCGATCGAGATCACCGGGTGCTGGGTCGGATCCAGCCACAGCATGACGGTATGCAGATCGTGTGCCGCGATCGCTACGCAGCCTGCGGTCGGCTGGCGATTGGTGACGTGTAGGAAGAACGCCGAACCGGCACCCGCGACAACCGGGAACCGGTTGTAGTCGATGACCACAGCGTGCGAGTACACCTCGCCAGCGGTGTAGAGGTTCTCACTCGCCGGTCCGGGCGAGGCCGCCTGGTGCAGGTGGGTGTTGTAGGCCTTCGTCCCCGACTCACCGTCCCACCAGTCGGCCTGATTCGCCTGGAAATACGGCAGCTTCCCGCCCCAGTTGGGCTGGTTGCCGAACGCCTGGGTGAGTCCGTAGACGCCGGCCGGTGTGCGTGCGATCCCTTCGTGTGCGGTGCCGATGCCGAGCTCCCCGACATGAGCCCCGAATGGACCGGCCGCGTGGCTGTAGCTGCCATCGGCATTGCGACGCCACAGATCCAGCCGACCGGTGGTCGAGCCAGCCGCAGTGGTCTGCACGGTGACGATCTGGCCGGCTGCCGTCGTCGCGCCGACCGGCGTAGCCAGCGGCGCGACCACCAGGGGCAGCACGACCAGGCCGAGCACGGCGGTCGCGGCACAGCTAAGCAACACGAGAAGGGATCGTGGCGAAACTCGCATCGGGGTTCCTTTGCGTCGGGGCACAGCGGGGGCGTCAGCACTGATTCTGCCCCGATCGCCGTCGCGTCGCCGTCTGGACGTCGCTCGGCGCCGAGATGGCTCACCCCTAGGGCAGCACAGCCTCGCGTGCTGGGCCTAACCGCACCGACCCAAAGCTCAGGCGTTGAACTCGTTCTGGGCTGCTTCCAGCCCCTTGGCAATGATCGCCTCGGTCGCATCGGCAGCCCGGTCGATGAAGTAGCCGAGCTCCTTGCGCTCGGCCACCGCAAACTCGCGCAGCACGTAGTCGGCCGGATCCTGCCGCCCCGGCGGGCGCCCGATACCAAAGCGAACCCGCGCATACTCCCGGGACCCGAGCGCGGAGCTGGTCGACTTCAGGCCGTTGTGACCACCCTCGCCACCGCCACGTTTGAGCCGCAGGCCGCCGAACGGCAGATCGAGCTCGTCATGCACCAGCACGATCCGCTCCACCGGAACCTTGTAGAACCGGCTGATCGCGACGATCGGACCACCGGACTCGTTCATGTAGCACTTGGGTTTGGCCAGCACCACCGACCGTCCGGCAAGCTTTCCCTCGACGATATCCGCACGGCCCTTGTGAGCCTTGAACGAACCACCGACCCGACCGGCCAGCTCGTCCGCCACGAAGAACCCGGCGTTGTGCCGGGTGCCGACAAAGCGCGGGCCCGGATTGCCGAGCCCCACGATGAGGAATCTCTCGTCAGCCATTGGCAACTCCGGGCCCGTCCGCCACCAGCGTGGCGAGATGTCCTACTCCTGGGTGGCGGCTTCGTCGATGTCGCCAGCCGGCTTGTCCCGGATGATGCCGAGCTCTTCGCTCGCCTCGGCAACCTCGGCTTCCATCTCTTCGGCGGTCGGTGCGGCGCCGACAGCAATCAGCAGCGTCTCGGCATCGGTAACCAGGGTGCTGCCGTCTGGCAACTCCAGGTCGCCCGCGGTGATGGTGGTACCGGCCTGCAGGCCCTCGATCGAGATCTCGATCTCGGTGGGCAGGTGAGTTGCCTCGGCCTCGAGGGTCACATTGGTGTGCTCCTGCGCGAGCAGCCCACCGGGCGCGATCTCGCCGATCAGGACCAGTCGCACATCGACGGTGACCTTCTCACCAAGACGGACGGCCAGCAGGTCGACGTGCTCATACTCGCCCCGGATCGGGTGGCGCTGGATCGCCTTCGGGATGGTCAGCTGATCTTCACCATCGAGCGACAGCGTCAGCAGGACGTTGACGCCGCCGCGCTTGATCGCGTGGCTGAATTCGCGGGCCGGCAGCGAGACGTGCTTCGGCTCGGCACCGTGGCCGTAGATAACGGCCGGAATCTTGCCGGCACGACGGGTACGGCGAGCGCCACCCTTGCCGAAATCGGTACGTACATCGGCGGCCAAACGGACTTCGGACACGGGGGTTGCTCCTCATTACGTCTGATAAGTCTGCGCACATGCGCGTTACGAGTCGGTATGCGGTTGTGCCTGCGGTGTTGCCAACGATCTCTGCCACGGGTTTTCATCAACGCAGCGCTTGGCAAGCACCGCGTCGATAACGGGGCCCGTTAGACGGACTCCCTCGCCGAGGCAACCCTGTAAGCCTACAAGCCGACCGAGCCTGGCCGAAATCGGGTGGCTGGCGGTGCTCGGCACCCCGGCAATCCGATTAGCATCGCCGACGTGCCCTCCACCCCTGCCGGCTGCTCCGAGCAACGATCGGTCACCGTCACCGTCCCCGCGAAGATCAACCTCGGGCTGTCGGTCGGCGCGCGGCGGCCGGACGGTTTTCACGAGTTGCGCACGATCTTTCACGCCGTCGGCCTGCATGACACGGTCCGCGCCAGCCACGCGGCGGACCTCGAGCTGCGGCTAAGCGGTGCCGAGAGCACCGGGCTGCCGGCCGACGAGCGCAACCTGGCCTGGCAGGCCGCCCGGCTGATTGCCGAGCATGCCGGCCGCGCGGCCGACGTCCGGCTCGACGTCGACAAGCAGATCCCGGTCGCGGCCGGACTGGCTGGCGGCTCGGCCGACGCCGCTGCCACCTTGGTTGCCTGCGACCGGCTCTGGCAGTTGCGGTTGCCGAAAACCGAGCTTGCCGGGCTCGCCGGCCGGCTGGGCAGCGATGTGAGCTTCGCCCTGCACGGCCGCACCGCGCTGGGCACCGGGCGCGGTGAGGAGCTGACCGGCCTCGCCGCGGCGGCCGAATTGCACTGGGTACTGGCCATCGCCGACGGCGGCCTGTCCACCCCGGCGGTGTACGCCGAATTCGATCGGCAGCCACCGTCTCGCCCGGTCGATATCGAGCCGTTGCTGGCCGCGCTGGCCGCCGCCGATGCCGACCGGCTCGCGCCACTGCTCGGCAACGACCTGGAACCGGCCGCGATCGCGCTGGCCCCGTACCTGCGCGAGACGCTGGCCGCCGGTCGGACCGCCGGTGCGCTGGCCGGCTTGGTCAGCGGCTCCGGACCGACCTGCGCTTTCCTGGCCGCCGACGCCGGCCACGCCCGGCTGCTGGCGACCGCCTTGCAGGACGGTCGAAGCTGCCGGTTGGCGCTTGCCGTGCCCGGTGGCGTGCCCGGCGCGAGCGTGCTGGACCAGCCGTCCGACGAGCTGACGGCGAGTACCTGATGGCCAACCTGATCAACCTGGAGAACGTCTCCAAGAGCTACGGCACCACCTCGGTGCTCGAGACCGTCTCGCTCGGTATCGGCGACACCGACCGGATCGGGGTGGTCGGGCGCAACGGCGGCGGCAAGTCCACCCTGCTGCGGATGATCACCGCCGCCGAGCCGCCGGACGCCGGCCGGGCCACCCATGTCGGTGGGCTGCGACTGGCCACCGTGGACCAGGCCGGCCACCTCGCTGCCGGTTCGAGCGTGCGCGACCTGGTCGTGGGCGATGCTGCCGAGCACGTCTGGGCGGGTGATGCCGCCGTGCGGGAAGTGCTTTCCGGATTGGGGCTTTCCACCCTGGGGCTGGACAGTACCGTCGACCGGCTGTCGGGCGGTGAGCGTCGCCGGGTGTCGCTGGCCGCCGCACTGGTCACCGATGCCGACCTGCTGGTGCTGGACGAGCCCACCAACCATCTCGACATCGAGGGAGTCACCTGGCTGGCCGGTTACCTCAACCGGCGGCGCGGTGCACTACTGGCGGTCACCCACGATCGGTGGTTCCTCGATGCGGTGTGTACCCGTACCTGGGAGGTCATCGACGCGGGCGTGCGCAGCTTCGACGGTGGCTACGCCGCCTACGTGCTGGCCCGGGCCGAGCGCGATCGGCAGGCCACCGCCAGCGAGGCACGCCGGCAGAACCTGCTGCGCAAAGAGCTTGCCTGGCTCCGGCGCGGACCGCCGGCCAGGACGTCCAAGCCGAAGTTTCGGATCGATGCCGCCGAGGCGCTGATCGCCGACGTACCGCAGCCCCGCAGCACCGTCGAATTGCGTGCGCTGTCGGCAAAGCGGCTCGGCCGGACGGTGTACGACGTGGAGAACGTGACGCTGTCGGTGGGCAAGGGCACCGACACCCGAACCCTGTTCCGGGACGCGACCTGGCATGTCGGCCCCGGCGATCGGATCGGCATTATCGGGGTGAACGGCTCCGGCAAGACCCATCTGCTGCGACTGCTGGCTGGTGAGCTGGCTCCGGAGACCGGCAAGGTGGTGATCGGGCAGACCGTCCGGGTCGGCTACCTGTCCCAGAACGTCACAGAATTACCCCATGAACTCAGGGTGATCGAGGCGGTCACCGAGGTTCGCAGCAGCGCGGTGCTCGGCGGGGTCGAGCAGTCGGCAAGCCAGCTGGCCGAGCGGTTCGGTTTCGCCAACGAGCGGCAATGGACGCCGGTCGGTGACCTGTCCGGCGGCGAGCGCCGCCGGCTGCAGTTGCTGCGGTTGCTGCTCACCCAGCCGAACGTCCTGCTGCTGGACGAGCCCACCAACGATCTGGACACCGACACCCTTGCCGAATTGGAGGATCTGCTCGATTCCTGGGCCGGCACGCTGGTGGTGGTCAGCCACGACCGTTACCTGGTCGAGCGGGTCTGCGATTCCACGGTGGCACTGCTCGGCGACGGCTCGATCGCCGCATTGCCTGGCGGCATCGAGCAATACCTGCAGCTGCACAGAGCCGAGACCGCCGCCAAGGTGCCGGTCGACAAGCCCGATCGCAAGGCCGATCCGCGCGCTGCCCGCAAGGAATTGACTCGGCTGGAAAGGGAAATCGGTCGCCTCGATCAGCGTGAGGCGAAGCTGCACGGCTCGCTGGCCGAGCACGCCACCGACTACGCCAAGATCAGCGAGCTGAATGCCGAACTGCGTACCGTGCTGGCCAGCAAGGAAGAGGCCGAGGAACGTTGGCTAGAACTGTCCGACGAGGAATGATCCACTAGTTGCGGATCTGATAGCGGAGCACCGCGTAACGGGGAACCGTCACGCTGACGTTGCCGGTGATCGTTGCCGGATTCCCGGCGCCGAGCCCGACAAAGGTCAGCACGTCGAAGGCGGTTGCCGTCTCGCGCGGGATCTGCAGCTGGTAGTGCACCACCCCGCTTGCGTCCGCCCTGGTAAGCGAGCTGTGGGCACCCGTGCTGAGCAACCGGGCCCGGACCTGCTCGGCGGCGGCGAAGCCGGGTGCGAGCACCACGACGCACTCGCCGGGGTGGACGATCGATCCCTGAACCGGACGATGGTTGCAGTCCTGCAGGACCGGACGGGATCGGCCAGCTGGTGTGGGCTTGACCTGCCACTCGCTCTGCATCGCCATCGCGGCCGGCACGAGCAGCGCCAGCGTCCCAGCTGCGAGAACCGCCAGCGCCCCGGATCGGAGCGAGCGGAGGGACGAGACGGCCACGCGGCGTTTCCTAGGGTCGAGGGTGTCGGGCTACCCCTTCCTATTCGGTCATCACACCGGCTACTTGACCGCTCGGCCAGCGGTTTTCGCTGCCGGCGATCAGGGCCGCGCGCAGCTGGTGACGATCCGGGGCTGGTAGCCGCGCACCTCGGCCACAACATCCATGCCATAGCGGGACAGCAAATCGGCCGCGGCCGTCGCCAGCAATCGCTGTTCGGCGCGTTGAATCCGCCCGAGTAGTGCCGGATCATCCTGATAGGTGGCGGTGATCAGCGCGGCGGTGGCGGCTCCGCCATCGACCCGGCCAGAGGCAACTTGCAGTAACTCATTGCTGAACAGCGCGCTGACGGTGGACCGGCACACCGCCAGGTCGTGCGGATCCAGCGGGCGGCTCACGCCGGCCTCGGGTGCCGGATCGCCCGAGGCCGGATCGGAGATCACCGCCGATCTGGTCAGCACCAGCAGCAGGGCGGTCAGCACGGCTGCCCCGATCACCCTGCTAGCCCGGGATCGCCTCGCGCGGTGGTGAGCCCCGCCGTGCCGGTTGCTGCTGTGCCGGGCGCTGCGGCGCCTGGCTCTGCTGCGCTCGGAGGAGTGGCAATTGCTGCTCATAGCTGACCGAGGATCAGACCACCGGCGACCGCGATATCGGCCAGCAGGAACAGCACGATCGCAATCCAGACGGTCCGGCGCCGCCGGTTGTCGCGGCGGTCCAGTTCGGCCAGCCGGATCAACTGCGCCTCGGCCTCCCAGCGCCGCATTGAAGCCGGATCTGCCAGCCCGAACCCGTTGCGCGCCGCGCGGCCCGAGCTTCCGGCGCTGAACTCCACCCCGAACTCGTTAAGCGCCCCGCGGCCCGAAGTTCCGGCGCTGGACTCCACCCCGAAATCCTCACGCGCCGCGCGGCCCGAGCTTCCGGCGCTGAACTCCACCGGAACCTCGGGCCGCATCGCAGCGCCGGCTAGTGCGACCGGCGACGGCGAGCGCCGACGATCAGGAAGCCGCCTGCCAGCAGCAGGAGCAGCCCGAGCACCGAGGCCGGCAGGATGACCGCACCGGTGCTGGCCAACCCACCACCGGACGAGCCAGCCGCCACCGGGGTGGCGCTGGCACTCGGCGTCGGGTCCGAACTCGACACGCTGGCGGCCTTCACCGCGAAGGCGAAGCCCGGACTATCCACCGACCCTCGCAACCGCAGGGTGTACTTGCCGGCGGACAGAGTGGTCGGCAGCGTCACGGTCGCCGTGACATCGCCCTGGCCGTCCGCCGTGACGGTGTCGAGCACGGTGGAACCG
>JALYVK010000102.1 GCA_030853265.1 Actinomycetota bacterium | reverse complement strand
CCCTCGATCACCGGCCGGTGATCACGAAACGGCCGACCCCGCAGCCCATCCGAACACGGCATCAACGGCTCAATCCGCGCCCACTGCTCATCACTCAACACCGACGTCCGCGACATTCCCCAGATCATCGCCGACCAACGCCCCACCGTTTAGGAGACACGCCCTAGCCGCCCGCCAACCGGGTGGCCAGCCGTACCGCGCGGAGGTAGGGATCCTCGCCGTCCGGGCGCGGTGGCCCGGGCCGCGCGAGGTGATCCGTAACGGCGCGATAGATCAGTGCGCGCAGCAGATACTGCGAAAACTGGTCGTCCTGCAGTAGCTGCTCGAAGTCTCCTTCGATGGCGCCCTCGAAGACCAGCGCGTCGGCGACGACGACAGCCGCGGCGAAGGCGGGTGGCCGCCAGTACGGCGACAGGTCGATCACCAGCGGTGGCAGCTGATCGTGGAACAGGACGTTGCCGGTGAGATCGCCATGCACGAGTTGGTCCCGGCCGGCCACCGGACGACAGGCCGCGACGAGCACGTCGAGGTGCTTCACCCCGGCGTAGTCCGTCGCGGGAAGTTCACCCCAGGCCACCCTGTCACCGATCGACCACCGATCGGCCCGCCCGGCCAGGAAAGGTGGCGCGGCTTCGGCGGCGAGCGCGGCGTGCAGTTGCTCTCCGACCTCGATGATGTCGATCCACCGTCGATCGGCAGGCGCTCCGGGCTGGAAGCGCCACGCGGTCCAGCCAGCTTCCACCCAGCCGCCGGTCAGCGTGTGCAGCGGTACGGACACCCGAAACTCGCTCCGACCATCAAGCCGTCCCAGCACCGATGCCTGCCACTCGATGGCTGCCGGGTCGGCGTCCAGAGGCTTGACGACGACATCCCCGACCCGCCAGGATCTGCCCTGGCCGCCGGGCAGCGGGGCCGGATCGCGGCCGAGGCCAAAGGCCGCAAGCACCGCTGCCGACGGCGGAA
Organism: Actinomycetota bacterium; assembly: GCA_030853265.1. Taxonomy (GTDB): domain Bacteria; phylum Actinomycetota; class Actinomycetes; order Mycobacteriales; family Jatrophihabitantaceae; genus Jatrophihabitans_A. The sequence goes on along the minus strand of JALYVK010000102.1, from coordinate 10,403 downwards.
TCTGGCTCATCGGGGAACCTCCCGGAACCAGAGTTCCCGGTCGCCAGGGTCGAATCCGACCCGGGGTCGGACAGGCGGCGTGTCGGGCACCGGCCCGTAGTGATCGAGTTCGCTGGTGAACACGCCCTCGCCATGGGTCAAGCCGGGCAGCCGAGCCGTCAGAGTAGGGATGTTCGCGGCCGGGATAGTGCCGATGATGGCGGTGTGTCGCGAGCTCGGACCGGTCGACAGTGCGGTGCCACCGAGGCGACCCAGGGCGGACAGGACGCTGCTGAGCGCGCCGGACGGCACCTCGAGCTCGAACCGGTTGATCGGCTGGCACACCTGAGTTCCCGCCTTCCTGAGCGCGGCCATCAGGACCACCGGAGCGAGGCTGCGAAAGTCGGCCCCGACGCTGGAGACGTTCTTGTTGAAGGGCTGGTGGGCGTGGCTCTGCCGTGGGCAGTAGGCCGAATGCGTCATGGTTATCAGGCAATCGGTGATCTGCCAGCCGAACAACCCTTGGCGCAACGCCGCCCGGACGCCCTCCTCGGTTGCCGTGAAAAATGCTGGCGGCATGGCGCCGCGCTCGACGCCGAGCGCGAACCGCACGCCGCTGCCAGGCGGGCTGGCCTCGACCCGCAGCCCGATGGTGGCCAGGTAGGGATTGCCGCCGGTCCCGATCAGCTCCACCGCGGAGCCACTGCCGCGAAGCCGTTCGACGCAGACGACGGTGGTCTGCCGGAAACGCACCTCGATGCCGTAGCCCTCGGCCAGCAGGCTCGTGATGACTTCCTTCTGCACCTCGCCGTAGAGGCTCACCGCGATCTCGTTGCTGTCGGCGTCCGAGCGCAGCGCGATGAGCGGGTCCTGTTCGGCCAACTCGGTCAACGCACTGAACAGGGCACCGCGCTGCTCCGGCCGCAGTGGCTCGATCACCGACTCCAACAGCGCGGGGGCGAACCGGTACTCACCGCCATCGCGGCGCTGGCCGAAGATGTCGCCGATCCGCACCGCCTTCGGCCCACCGATGACCGCGATCTGACCACCGACGACGGTCTTGGCATCCGACAGGCCGCCAGCGGCGTGGACGCGCAGGCTGGTCAGGCGTTGCGGACCGCGACCGGACAATGCCAGCCGGTCGCGAATCGCGAGCGTGCCGGCGCGCATCCGGACGTACACCTGCTTGCCGTGCTCGTCCCGGTCGATCTTGAAGACCACCCCGGCGGGCTCCGCGCCCGCGTCGACGGATGCCCACGGCAGGTAGCTGGCGATCGCGCTGGTCAGCTCCGGTACCCCGACTCCGGTTAGGGCCGACCCGGCCAGGACCGGGGTGATGCGCCCATCGCGCACCCCGCCACGCAGCGCACGGACCGCCTCCCGCCGGCGTGCTGGCCGCCCGGCTGCCCAGGCATCGAGCGTTCGCTCGTCCAGCTCGGCCAATGCCTCGATGACGTCAGGGCTTTCCGGCGCGAGCAAGCGCACCGTGGCCGACGAGCACCCGGCATCCTGGACAGCCGTCAGGGCGAGAGCACCCGAGCCCAGCCGCTGGCGGACCTCGGCCAGTACCCGCGCGGGATCGGCCGCCGCGCGATCCACCTTGTTGATGAACACGATGGCGGGCACCTCGAGCCGGCGCAGCGCCCGCCAGATGACCACCGACTGGGCCTGGACGCCCTCGACCGCCGACAGCACCAGCACCGCCCCGTCCATGACTGCCAAAGCTCGTTCGACCTCAGCGATGAAGTCCGGGTGGCCGGGGGTGTCGATGACGTTCACGGCCACCTCGCCGATCGCGAACGAGGTCACCGCCGAACGGATCGTGATCCCACGTCGCCGTTCGAGTTCCATGCTGTCGGTACGGGTTGTTCCGGCATCGACGCTGCCGGGAGCGTCGAGCACCCCGGCGTCGAACAGCAGGCGTTCGGTCAGGCTTGTCTTGCCGGCGTCAACATGCGCCAAGATCCCTAGGTTGAGTGAATGCATTGAGTACGGGCTCCATGAGTCGGACGGACACGGACCGGAACACCGCACTAGCTCGCATCTCAGCTCCCAGGGACTCAGGATCGGCTCATACCGACCAATCCATCCTCCCATCGCCAGCCAGCGGTTTTTTGAGCAGTAAGAACCGGCCGCTACTCACGTGATCGACCCGACAGCGGCGTCTGAACATATCGGCAGCTTTCACCGGTCATTGGTTGATAGCGTCAGCTGTTTCTAGCGAACGGGGTCGAACATATGAGGTCTGGTCGGATTCGCGCAGTGGCGCTATCAGCCGCGATAGCTGTGCTGCTGCCGCTGGCAGGCTGTGCTGGACACACCACCGCTCGGACAGCTGCGGCCGGAGCGTCCTCGTCGCCGCCAACGACGGTAGCTGCCGCGGCATCACCGTCGAGTACGGGCAGCGCCGATCCGTTGAGCATCGCGAATGTCTATGACCGCGTCCTGCACGAGACCTCGCAGTACACGGGTCTTCGTGGCACCGTGAGTCTGGAAGAGCAATTGTCCGACGGCACCATCCGACTGACCGGTTCGTTCGCGACCAACCTGCAGGACTATGCGGGTCACACCAGCGATCTGAAGCTGCAGGCGGGTCTCGTACCACCGACGGTACTGGCGGTACGGGCTATCGACAGAACCATCTATTTCCGGATGGGTGCCGGACCTTGGCAGAACCTGACCCAACCCTCGGCCGGAAGCGACACTCAGCAGGTGGCAAGCCGACGCGACCTGTTTGCGCAGTTGCTGGCCGGCCTGGATCCCCTCGAGTACGCCGACCTGCTGTCCGCTCCCCAGAATCTCAAAGAGTCACCTGTTGGAGCTGGCGCCAAGGGCTTCACAGGCACCGTCGATGTTGATCACACCGCGTCGGCCACCAGTCAGTACAGCTTCACTTTGGCCCAGAGCTACCTCGATGAAGGGCTCACGTCCAAAACCTTCACGGCCACCTTCGACAGCCAGGCACGCCCGATCACCCTGCACGAGCACTTGGCCTCAGCCAAGCTCACGATCGACTATCACGTGACAATCACTGGCTATAGCGCCGCCAAGGTCAGCGCCCCGAGCTAGCCTGAGGAGACATCGATGACGCAGCGCAGCGGCGACGGAAGCGCCGGCGACGCCGACTACGGCCTGATCGGCACCTCCTACTCCGACTACCGAAGGCCAGACCCGCGGATTGCACAGCAGATTGTCGACGCACTCGGTCCGGCTCGCACTGTGCTGAACGTCGGGGCCGGCGCCGGTTCCTACGAACCCATCGACAGGTCGGTGACCGCGGTCGAACCATCGTCGACCATGCGCGACCAGCGGCCGAGCGAGTTTCCGCGGGCGATCGACGCGACGGCGGAGGACCTGCCGTTCAGCACCGGCGCCTTCGACGCGGCGATGACTATCTTCAGCATTCACCAGTGGTCTGACCTCGCCGCCGGTCTGGCCGAACTGCGCCGGGTCACGGTTGGACCGGTAGTCATCCTTACCTGCGATCCGACGCTCGTCGAACGCTTCTGGCTGGCCGACTATGCACCCGACGTGCTGAGCACCGAGGCCCGCCGTTGCCCGTCCCTGACCGACATCGGCGACGCGTTGGGTGGCACCAGCACGGTCGGCACGATCGCGATCCCGTTGGATTGCACGGACGGCTTCAACGAGGCCTACTACGGACGCCCCGAACTGCTACTCGATCCCGCTGCCCGCAGCGCCTGCTCGGCCTGGAGCTTTGTCACGGCTGAGCGGGCAGCGACGTACACCGCCGCGCTCCGCGGGGCGTTGGATGACGGCAGGTGGGATTCCGAACACGCCGGCCTGCGAACCCAGCCCGCCTACGACGGGTCGCTGGTCCTGCTCGTCAACTACCCCGCAACCCACTAGCCGGTCGGCCGCGTAGCGCGGCGTGGAGTTCTGGCATGCATTCAATGATGTGATCGGAATCAGCAAACACGGCGTCCGTTGCCTGATCCGCCATGGCCGGTTCGGCCGGTCCGGTCACTCGGTAACCGTCTGCGGTGCGCTCAGGAACGGCCGCACTTCGAGCCACTCGTGGATCGGCTTGCCACCGGCTCCGGGCGCTGCCGACAACTCGCCGGCAAGTGCGAGCGCGCGCTGGTAGCTGTCCACGTCGATCACCATCCAGCCCGCGATCAAATCCTTCGACTCCGCGAAGGGCCCGTCGGTGACCGGCGGCCGGCCCTCGCCGTCGTACCGGACGAAGGTGCCCTCGGGCGAGAGAGCCTGGCTGTCGACGAACTCACCGGTACCTTCGAGCCGGCTGGCGAAGTCGGCCATGTACTGCACGTGGTCCTCGACCTCCTGCGGGGTCCATTGGTCCATCGGGATGTTATTGACGGCGTCGGGAGCGCCCCGGTAGTGCTTGAGCAGCAGATACTTCGCCATGCTGAGTCCCCTCGGTGTTGTGCGGCCACGATGACCGCAACTGCCTCTGGGACGGAGCCGCCAGGCCAGCCTCGACATCCTCGCCATATTCTCTTCGAGGTCCCAGCTTGAGGCAGCGCGGGCACCACCGAGGATGAGGGGAGTGGAGTCACCACTTACGCGGTCAGGCGGGCTGCCACAGCTCGACCCGATTGCCCTCAGGATCGGTGACCCAGCCGAATCGACCGACACCGTCCATGTCCTGTGTCTCGTCCGCCACGTCCGCTCCGTTCGCGCGCAATTGCGCGAGCATCGCGTCCAGGTCGCGGACCCGGAAGTTGAGCATGGTCTGCTGGGCGGGGGACCCGAAGTAGTCGGTCCCGGACTCGAAGGCCGCGAACACCGTCGGCCCGGCTGCCGGACGCCACAGGCCGTTCTCGTCAGCGTCCAGGCCCAGACAATCGCGATACCAGGCGCTCAAGGCTGCCGGGTCCGCGGCCCGAACGAAGTACCCGCCGATTCCAAGCACACGTTCCATGCAGCTATTTTGCCAGGATCACTAGCCATTGCGCACTGGCGACTCGCCATATCCAAGATGTCGAGTTGCCTTCGGCCCACCGGATCCGTCAAGGGCGACCCATCGGTCTGAGCAGTTGAGGCATTGCGTCCTGTCGGTAACCCGCTCGGGGACGTGTGGCTACGCCGTGGCGGCGTCCGCGGCGGGCGCGACGTCGGCGGCAAGCGAGGCGAGGTCGAGCCCGAGGACGCTGCCAAGAGCCGCGACGGTGAAAAAGGCCGGCGTGACGATGCGTCCAGTCTCGATCTTTCGCAAGGTTTCAACGGGGATTCCGGCTGCAACCGCGACGTCGACCATGCTGCGGTCACCGCGTGCCTGGCGCAACGCTGCGCCGAGTCGGCAGCCGCGGGCGCGTTCGGCAGGGGAGAGGATCGGACGGACCATAACCGTGATACTAATACCGGTATAACAATCACGGTCACGAGGGAGCTTCATAACGATGGTCGAACTCAAGACCCCCGGGGAGATCGACGCGATGGCCGCGGCCGGAGCCGTCGTCGCTCGCGCGCTGGCCGCCACCCGCGACGCCGCTGGCGCCGGTGTGCGTCTTACCGACCTCGATCAGGTTGCCCGCGCGGTGTTGCGAGAGGCCGGAGCGAGCTCACCCTTCCTCGACTATCAGCCATCCTTCGCGCACAGTCCGTACCCGGGCGTGGTGTGTCTGTCCGTCAATGACGCCGTGCTGCACGGCATCCCGACCCGCTACCAGCTTCGAGACGGGGATCTGCTGAGCGTCGACTGCGGCGCCACGCTCGATGGATGGACCGGTGACGCGGCGATTTCCTTCTGCGTCGGATACACCAGCACCGCCGACGCCCGGCTACTCGAACGCACCGAAGCCGCGCTGCTGGCCGGGATCGCCGCCGCGCAGCCGGGGGCGCGGATCGGTGACATCTCGGCCGCGATCGGCACAATCGCTTGCGATGCCGGCTACGGCGTGCCTACCGACTTCGGCGGGCACGGCGTCGGGCGGAGCATGCACGAGAGCCCGCACATCCCCAACGACGGACGTCCCGGACGCGGCATGCGGCTGCAACCTGGGCTCACCATCGCCATCGAGCCGTGGTTCCTCGCCGGTGGCCGGGACGCCTATCGCATCGACGACGATGGCTGGACCCTGCGCAGCTCCGACGGAACCCGCGGCGCCCACTTCGAGCACACCATCGCAATCACCGGCGAAGGACCACAGATTCTGACTGGGTGACGCCTCGGACGGCGGTGTCAGATCGACTCATCGAGGGCGCGCCGGTAGCGCTCGTAGATCACCCGCGAGCCGAACGTCCTGGTCTCGACCAGGTCTAGCCGAACATCCTCGGTGACCGGCGGCAGGAAGGGCGTACCGCCACCGACAACGACGGGATGGCGGAACATCCGCAGCTCCTCGACCAAGCCGAGCTCGATCGCTGCCGCGGCCAAGCCGGCGCCGCCGATCGCGACGTCCTTGTCGGTCGCGTCGAGCGCCACGGCGGCCTCATCGGCCACCGACGCCTGGGCGAGCCGGGCGTTGCCCTGAACGCTGTCGAGCGTGCGGCTGAAGACGACCTTCGGGAGAGCGCACCAGACGTCGGCGAAGGCGGCCCCGAGCTCGTCGTCACGCAACGAGGGATCCGTCTCCCACACCAGCATGGTCTGGTAAAGCCTGCGGCCGCACAGAAAACCGCCGAGTTCGCGGGTCTGCGCGAGGTGGAAACGAAACTGTTCCTCGCTAGGGACCGTCCACCCGAACCCGCCCACCCGGTCGGCGATAAAACCGTCCACCGAGACGCCCATCGAGTAGATCAGCATGGCTTCAACCTCATCGCACCGTCTTTCCGCAGGCCAGTCGTGGGCGGTCCACGCGATCCTACGGCCGTTGCCGACGCCGCACTGGGATCCCGCCGGCGGCAGGCTGGCCCGCTAGTTCCGATGCCCACGTCCCGGAAAGTGACCATCGATGGCGCGCAATGTGTGGGCGTGGCAACGGAGTCGCAACGAAGACGGGAATTGCGTGCCGTACCGCAATCGCGTCGCACAGGATTAGGACATGGCGCACGGTTGGTCGCGGGTGGCAGCGTCCGTTCTTCTCGGCACCTGCGCGCTCGTGTGCGGTTGCTCATCCTCGGCCACACCTGAGCCTGGAAAGTCGGGGACTTCGCCACCCGCTGCTACCAGCGCGGTGGCCGTTCAGACGTATCTGGACGCAGTGAACAAGTTGTGCGACGCGTTGCTACCCAAAGTGGTGGCGGTGACCGGGGGAGGCAGCCTCGACATTCCGCTCCAGCAGTATCTGGCGCAGGTGCCCGCACACACAAAGCTATTGTCCGATTTCGATCGGGACCTGGCGCGGGTGTCGGTGCCGCCGCAAGCGACAGCCAAGGCAGCCGCGCTTGACGCCTACATCCACTTCGCGAACGAGTTGGACGCCAAACGTCTTGCGGCGGCGAAGCGCGGCGCGGCTGCCTATGCCAAAGAAATTCAGGCGGAGAAAGCGTCCGCCGCAAGCGACCCGACGATCATCGCGCGCAACGCCGCAGGCTTCAACGGCTCATGCGACGCTCGGTAACCGGTTCACGCTAGAACCGTCACTATTCGGATCACAACTATTCGAGCCGTCAGGAGTAGTCGGCGAAGACGCGCTGTCGTGCCCCGTCGACGGTGATCTCACCGCCATGCGGGACGATCCACTGAGGCCTGGTGTGTCCGAACGGAACTCCAACACAGACGACGGCATGCGGGTTGTAGCTGCTGATCACGTCGATCACCACGGTTGCTTGTTCGGCGCGAAGCCGCGCGCGCTCTGCTCGATCGGGTCGCTTCTCGAAGTCAGAGACAGGCGGGCGAGCAACCAGGACGGCATCGACTGCGCTGATGAGGCCGCGCTCGCCGAGTGAACGCACGATCCAGCCCACGTTCGCCGCCGGCAGCAACTCCTCCGAGGTTTCGAGCAGAAGGATTGCGCCTGCGAGAACATCCGGCGTGGTGGGAAACCGACCTGCGGTGAGGATCCATTCGATGACCTCGATGCAACCGCCCCACGATCGTCCGGTGATCGAACGTCGCGGGCCACTCCAGGTCCAGGGCTCCGTCGCGTCACGCTCGCCAAAGGAGGTCAAGGCTCGTGGGTCGTTCCACTGAACGCCGATATCCTCCGACTCGCCAGGGTCGACAAGCTCCAACGATTCCCCGGTGATTAACGCGGCTCGCAGCGACGCGGCGTGGATCGGGTCGATGCGCGGGCCGGGGCCGAGTTGGACCTGGGACGAGCCACCGTAGAAACTCGCGATGCCGTTCATCCATAACCAGTTGTGGAGATTGGTGTTATCGCTGTAGCCGAGCAAGGGTTTCGGGTCAGTGCGAGCGAGCTCGACGTCGAGGTGGGGGATCACCCGGATCTGATCGTCGCCGCCGATCGTGGACAGAATTGCTCGCACCTCGGGGTCCGAGAAGGCTGCGTTGATGTCGGACGCGCGTGCTTGCGGCGACGCGTCCAGCTGTCGCGTTGTCGGATACTCCACCGGCACCAAGCCGGTCAGCTCAGTGAGCCGTCGCATGGCCTGCTCATGCACTGCAGGGAACGCGCCCGGGGCCGCGAACGACGGCGACAACACCGCGATCCGATCTCCCGGCTTTGCCTTGGGCGGATGGACGAGCTTCTGCGTCACAACGATCATCGAACCACGCGATACGCCGCATCACCCGCGAATTAGCGTCGGCCATGATCGACTGGATGCGCAGCTGTCGGCCTGAGGCATCGCCGATGCTTATTGCTTCGTCACCGACAGAGAATTCCGCTCGCGTGACCGACTGGTATGAACCCGACATTTTCCTGCCACCGAATGGGATACAAATCTAGAACTGGGTCAAAGGCATCCGGCAACGTCGTGCATGATCAAACTTCCTCTTCTGGCCTTGGCCGTCTGCGCCACGGCCACCCTCACCATTGCCCCCGCCGCTTCGGCCAGCCCGCCATTGCAGACCGTTCCGGCCGGCATCGGCTGCGAACAGGTTTCCTATGCCCCGCACGAGAACATGGATTGCTACTTCGAATGGACGGGCGGGGTCTCTCCGGTGACCGTCACCCTCAGCAGCGGCCAACTGCTGAGCGTCCAGGACAACAGTCCTAACCCTGGCTACGCCAGCGCGTTCCGGAGTTGCGGCGGCCAGTCCCAGATTGTCGCCACGATCACCGACGCGACCGAGGCCAGCGTGACCGAGACGGCTTCAACCCTTTGCATCGCAAAGAACTGGTAGCCAAAGGCAATCGCGTACTTAGCCCGAATCCACCGTGGTCTCGGTTCGACGGCAGTAGTTGATCTTCGGGTTAAGTGTTTTGATAGTGGGCAGGGTTGATGGCCGGTCTGTCCGGCGTTTCCACGATCGGTGTCCTGGTCGGGCCTGGGGGCGGTGGGTGGTGTTAGGCCGGGGCTGGTGGTCCGGTCGCGGCGGTGAACAGCCGCTGCCATTGATCGGCCCAGGGCCAGTTTGCTGGTAGTCGCAGGTGAACGCGGCGCGCGGAGCGGAGCGGTCGGGCGGGGACGTTGATCAGCTGGCGGCGGATCGTTGTGGTGGTGGCTCGGGCATGGAACAACGACGCGAGCGCGCCAGCCGTTCGGGTCAAGTTGAACGCGATCGCAGCCAGCACCAGCCACGCGGAGTTCGCGGCAAAGCTGCCCGAGGGCAGGTGCGCCAGAGCGGAGTTCTTCAGGTCGGCGATGACCTGTTCGACGATGGCGTGGCGGCGGTGGTCGGCCTCAGCGGTCAGCATCGGCAACGGCGAGTCGGTGAAGATCGCATGGTGACGCCAGACCCGGAACAGTTCCCCTTGGGCGTCGATCCTGACGTGGTCGGGGTTGGCGTCGCGGACTCGGCGCACGATCAACCGCGCCGAGACCTGCCGGGCCTTGCCTCGTGAGCTGAACGCGGTGAATGGGATCTCGGCGACCTCGGCGTCACTGACCCACTGCTGCAGTTGGTCGTCGAAGACCGCGCGCGGGTAGCGGATCGCGGTCCACGCATCGTCGCTGATCGCGGCGATCGCTGCAGCCACGGCCCTGTCCTTGCGGGCGGTGATGGAGAAGTGGGTGCGGTGGCGGCGGGCGGCGGCGATGACGTCGGCGCCGTAGTAGGCCGAGTCGGCGCGCAGCACGACCAGTCCGCTCACGCCGCAGCACCGGGTGCTCTTGATGGCATCGGCCACCAGTCGGGCGGCGCCGCGGGCGGAGTTGGCCGAGCCCTTGCGCAGCCGGGTCGCGACAATCACCGGTGCCGACGACGCACTCGACACTGTCGCGAGCAGTGCGTTGAGGCCTTTGACGCCGGAGTAGCCGTAGCCGGCGCCCTGTTTGGCGTAGCCGAACGTCGAGCGGATCGTGTCGTCCACGTCAAGGTAGGTGACCGGCTCGCTGCTGCTGATGATCGGAGCGTGCCGGGCCAACCCGGCCAGCACCCTCACGGCAACCGCATCGAGCTGGCGCACGTGCCCGAACCGGAACGCGCG
>JALYVK010000163.1 GCA_030853265.1 Actinomycetota bacterium | reverse complement strand
CGGGGCCTACAACGTCGGCTCCGGGCATCCGCACTCGGTCGGTGACATGGCCACCGCCATCTGCGCTGCCGCCAGCTCCCCGACCACCACGCCCCGGCTCGTCCCCCAGGTCACCGGTCGGTGGCGCGTGGGTGATGTCCGCCATATCGTCGCATCGACCGAGAAGGCCGCCCTGGGCCTGGGCTTCAGGGCCCAGATCGGCTTCGACGAGGGCATGAACGAGCTGGCAGGACCTGAGCCGGACCTCCGGTGACGGTCACCGAGCGCGTCGCCCGGGCTCGTCCGCCGAGCCGGACCGCATCGCGGGCGTGGCTGGTCGGGTTCTGGGTCAGTGCCGTGGCCGGCGTGGTCCTGTCGGTGGCCGAGGCCACCAGCCGTCCGATCCTCGGCGCCCGCTGGACGCTGCTCGACGTCCTGGCCGCCTGGGCGGGGGTGTGGGTTGTGGGCGTGGTCTGTGCCCTCCACCTGCCGATGCGCCGCCGCAGAGCCCTGATCGCCATCGTCGTCGTCGCCACGGTCCTCCGCGTGGCCGCCATGGCTAGTGGTCCCACCCTCTCCGACGACCTGTACCGCTACAGCTGGGACGCGCGCGTCCAGGTCTCGGGAGTCGACCCCTACCGCTTTCCTCCGCAGGCGAAGGCCCTCCGCCCGCTGCGGGAAGGATGGCTGTGGCCCAACGCCGCCGGGTGCGCCCACATCACCCGCCCGCCCGGCTGCACCCGCATCAATCGCCCCACTGACCGGACGATCTATCCGCCGGTGGCCGAAGGGTGGTTCACCGCCGTCTACCGCCTCGGCGGGGGGATCGGCTCGCAATACAAGCTGTGGCAGGGGGCGGGATTGGCGACCGAGCTGGCCACCATGGGTCTGCTGGCGGCGCTGCTCATCCGGCAGCGTCGCGATCCGCGCTGGCTGGCCCTCTACGCGCTGTGCCCGGTTCCGGTCGTCGAGGTGGTCAACGACGGCCACATCGACGGCCTGGCCATCCTCTTCCTCATCGCCGCCTTCCTGGCCCTGTCCCCCCGCCGGGCCTCACTGGACTGGGTCGTGCCACCCGAGGTCTCCCCATGGCGGGCGGCGGCGGCCGGCGCCCTCATCGGTGCGTCCGCCCTCGTCAAGTTGTATCCGATCGTCCTCCTCCTGGTCGTGTGGGTGGCGCCTGGCATCCGCTGGCGTCACCGGCTGGCCTCGGCGGCGGCCGCTGTCGGTGTGGTCGCCGCCGGTTACGCCCCCCATGTCGCCACCGTGGGCATCAAGGTTCTCGGCTATCTGCCCGGCTACCTCAAGGAGGAGCATTACACCGGCACCTCCAGCCGTTTCCTCCTGGCCGCCCTGTTCCACCTTCACGGCCATGCCGCCGAGGCAGCGGTGGTAGCCGCCGTGGCCGTCACCGCCGTGGCCCTGGTCGTTTTCCGGCCACCGGCCGTCCAGGCCGCGACCGTGCTGATCGGCGTCCTCCTCCTGGCCGCCACCCCCGTCCAACCGTGGTACGCCGTGACCCTCGTGGCGCTCGCCACCGTCGCCGGCCGGGCGCGCTGGGGCTTGGTCGTCGCCGCCGGGTACCCGTACTTCTTCGCCGTGATCCTGTCGGCCATCCACCAGAACGGCATCGGCCAGATCGCCTACGGGGCGGCGGCCGCCGGCGTCCTCGCCGTCAGCGCCGTCGCCGTCGCCCGGCGGCGAACGGGGGCCGGCGAGGGGGTCGGACCGGAAGGTCCAGGGCCCGCCGGTACAGGTCCAGGTATCGGAGGGCCAGGGCGTCGAGGGAGAAGTGCTCGGCCCTGAGCCGGGCGGCGCCGACCATGGCCTCGACCTCGGCACCGCCGGCCAGTGCCCGGCGGAGGCCATTGGCCAACGCGACGGCGTCGCCCGGCGCAACCAGCATGGCCTCGACGTCGCCCCGGGCCACGTTGCGGTACCCGGCCAGGTCGCTGGCCACCACCGCGCTACGGGCCACCATGGCCTCGAGCAGGACCACGCCGAAGCTCTCCCCGGAGATGGACGGGGCACAGAACACCGTGGCCGCCCGTAGCCGGCGGGCCTTCTCGACCTCGGCGACCATGCCCAGCCACTCGATGCGGCGGTCGCCGGCGGTCTGGGCCTGAAGGCGGGCCGTCTCCGGTCCCTCCCCGATGACCCACAGGCGGACGTCGGGACCGATGCTGCCCATGGCGTCGATGAGCACGGCCAGGCCCTTGCGGATCTCGTGGCGGCCGACGAAGACAATGGTCGGCTTCGACGCCGGCCACGGGATGGCGGCGTCGTAGCCGGACGTGTCGATCCCGTTCCACACCCGTTCGTAGCTGCCGGCCAGAGCGTTGTGGGCAGTGATCTCCGCCTCCTCGGAGACGGCGGCCCGTACTGCCACCCGATCGGCGACGTACCGGGTCAACGGGCGCACCAACCGGTATCCTGAGCTCTCCCCCGAACGGTGGAAGGTGGCTACCAGAGGCCCGTCGCTGAACACCAGCGCGGTGACGGTGGGGCCGGGCACGAGCGGCTCGTGGAGGTGGACGACATCGAACTCCTCGTCTCTCAGGGCGCGGATGGTCCGCAGGACGCAAGCCGGATCCGGGGCGATGGCGGCCACCGACCCGTTGCCGGCGGCGGGAACGGAATTCCCCAGAGGAGTGACCGTGGCGTCGGGTGGCGGCCCGTCACACGGTCCCAGCACCCGGGCGTCGATGCCTTGGTAACGGAGGGCCTCGCCCAGGCCCAGCACCTGGCCCTGCACCCCGCCCGGGAGGGTCAGGCTGTAGGGACACACCAGCCCGACGCGCAAGGGTCTCAGCGGGCATCCCTGCAGGCCGCTGGCCTGGTCGGCGCGCCTGCGCCCCGATGATACCGAGCCGACAGGCGCCGAGTCATGCGCTGTCCTCGGGCCAGATGGGCTGCATCATGTGCCACTGCGTCGGAGCTCGGCGGACCAACTCCTCGAGCCGCTCGGCCAGCTGCTGGGTGCCTCGCTCGACGTCGTCGCGCAGGTGCCCCCGTCGCTCGAG
>JALYVK010000005.1 GCA_030853265.1 Actinomycetota bacterium | reverse complement strand
GGTCACCCTTGAGGTGACCGGCCGGGTGCGTTTGTTCACCGGTGCGTTGTGTGCATTTCGCGGCCCGAGTTTCCGGTTCGATCGGCGTGTCGTGGAAACTCGGGCCGCGAAATGCGGCTAGGCCAGAGCGCGGCTGATGCCGATGCCGCTGCGGGCGTCCCGGCCGTACTTGGCCAGTTCGGCCGGCAGGTTCAGCGGCAGGATCGACTTCTTCGACCGGTCGGCCTCGGTCAGCAGGTCAGCCGGGATGATCCAGACCACCTCGAACTCCAGGCCGTCCGGATCCTGGGCGTACAGCGATTTGGTGGTGCCGTGATCGGACGCGCCGACCAGCGCACCCGCCTCGGACAGCGCGCCCGCCAGGTCGGCGAGATCGCCCAGGGTGTCGACCTCCCAGGCCAGGTGGTACAGCCCGACGGTGCTGCGGCCGGCCCCGGAGGCGCCGGCCTGGCTGCCGAGCTGGAACAGGCCCAGGTCGTGGTCATTGGTCGAGCCGGGCGCTCGCAGGAACGCCCCGCCGGGGATCGCGTCACCGCCGTCGATGTAGCCGAAGCCGAGTACGTCGCGGTAGAACGCGACGCTGGTGGCGACATCACGGACGTAGAGCACCGCATGGTTCAACCGGAAAATGGACACAGCCTGCCTCCTGAGCTTCGGTACCTCGATGCTAGTGGAATGTAATTGATCGTTCAACTATTCCGCTCGACCCGAACTTGACCCGAACTCGATCAGGACTTCCGGTCAGGATGCGAGCAGCTTCTCCAGCAGTTCGGCCAGGGTGGCCTGCTCGTCCTCGCTGAGCGGGGCCAGCACCGCCGACTCGGCGAGGTCGGCATCGAGCACCGCGCGCCGGAACAGTTCGCGGCCGGCGCGGGTCAGCTTGACCTTGCTCCGGGTGCGGTTGGACTCGTCGATCGCCCGCTCGATCAGACTGCGTCCGGTCAGTAGGTCCAGCCGGTGGGTCATCGTCGAGGGTGACACCCCGATCAGGTCGGCCAGCCGGGACGGGCTCAGGCACCCGTCCGGGCCTTGCAGCGCGAGGGCCTGCAGGACGCCCCAGTCACCACGATGCAGCTCCAGATCGGCCAGTTGCGCACGGTAGAAACCGTCGAGCTGCTTGTGCACCCGGGATAGCGCGGTGACCACCCGCTGAACGGTCTCGTCGGCACCGGCCGCGGTGTAGCCGGCGACCGCCGACTCGTACTCGGCCAGCGCGGTCGGCTCACCGGTCGGGCTCGCTGCCGGGTCGGGCACCGTTGGAATATCCGAGGACCTCGCCATGGTTGCTAGTGTACTATTCTTTCGATATCGAAAATTCGACATCGAACTACCATGACGTCGTTCTGAGGAGTAACAGTGCGTTCCGGTACCGGGCGGACAGTCGTCCTGCTCGCTGGCGGCTCCCTGGCCACCGCTGGCTGGGGCGCGGTCTTCCCATTCCTGTACGCCGACATCTCGATCGCGCGGGGCCTGGGCGCGGCCGTCGCCACCGGCACGTTCACCGCGTTCGCACTCGGTTCGGTGGTCGCCGCCCCGCTGGCCGGATCGCTGGCCGATCGGGCGCACCCCACTACCGTGGCGGCGCTGTCACGGGTCGCGATCGCGGTCACCACCCTGCTGCTGGCCTGGGCGGCCGGCCCGCTCGCCATCTGGCTGGCGGCGGCTGCCTTCGGTGCCGCGCTCGCGCTGTCCCAGCCGGCCATCCAGCTGATCCTGCTGGCGCGGACCCCGGCCGATCGCCGTCGCGACATCTTCGCCTGGCAGTTCATCGCCACCAACCTCGGTGCCGCGGCCGGTGCGGCGGTGGGCGGCCTGCTGGTCGACCTGTCCAGCCAGGCCACCATGCGCCCGGTGTACCTGCTGGCCGCCGGCGCCGCGCTGCTCAGCGCCGCGATCGTCGCGGTGGCCGGCCGTGGCACGCATACCGGCGCGGGTGCGGGTGCGATCGAGCGTCCCAGCGGTGCGCGAGGTTACGCCGACCTGCTGGGCTCGCAGCCGATCCGCTGGCTGCTGGGCATCGCGGTGCTGATCACGCTGGCCTGTTACGCCCAGTTCGACGCCGGGCTGCCGTCCTACGTGCTGACCTCGACGAGCGTCGGCGCCCCGCTGCTGGGCGGTGCGGTGGCGATCAACGCGGTACTGGTGGCGATCCTGACCGGGCCGGTGGTGGCCTATACCCGGCGCCGGCGCGGGACGTCACTGCTGGCCACCTGCGCGCTGCTGTGGGTGGGCTGCTGGGTGATCTTCGGGCTGCCGCTGGTGATCGGCGGCCACGACTCGGCGTTCGTCGTGCTGGGCTTCGCCGCGCTGTCGGTGGGCGAGACCATGATGGCACCGATCCTGTCCGCGCTGGCCGTGTCGCTGGCACCGGCCGGCGCGACCGGACGGAGCATCGCGGCGGTCACCGGTGCCGGCACGGTGGCGACCGCGGTCGGACCGATCCTGTCTGGCGCGTTGCTGGCACTGGGCCTGCCTGCGCTGTTCATCGGCCTGCAGATCCTCTGCTGCGTCGCGGCCGGGGTCGCCGCAGTTCGGCTCGGCCAGGTGATGTCGCCCCAAGCCGCCCGCCGTCCGTCCGTGCTCGAGCTGCTGGCCACGCCCGCCGCTGCGCCGGCGCTACCCGGACGAACGGCGCTGCAGACTGGGGCGATCGGGTCAGCCAGCTGAGGCGTCGAACAGTGGGTTCGTCGCGGGATCAGCGGTCAGTTCTCGGTGATGTCCTTGATTGCCGATGCCGGGCTCGGCGCGTTCCACTTCTGTCGGGCGGTGCTGTCACACGTGTCGGTGGTCAGCTTGCTGTACTGCACGTTCGACACGGTGTACCACTCCGGGCTGGATCCGGATGTCGCGGTCAAGGACAGGCAGCGGTTGCTGGAATCCACAATGGTGAAGCGGGCGGCGGCCGAATACTGGCTGGCGTTGCCTTGAGCGGCCGATGAGGCGCCGTAGTCGGTCCAATGCTGTGACGGATCGGCTGAACAGGCGGTCATGGTGACCTTTCCACCTTCAGTACCAGGGCTGGTCAAGCAATAGCTGACCTGGCTACCGGTCTGGGTCACCGACCAGTGACCGGTGCTCGAGTCGAAGGTGAATTTCTGATACCAGTCCACTGAGGCCGGTGACGTCACTTGCTCACACGGGTAGAGGATCACGAAGGGGTTCGGGGCTGCCGACGGCAGGATGGCATTGGTGACCTGGGCGCAGCGGCCGAACTGGCTGAGATTGACCAACTGCTTCAGGTTGGCGCCGGCCGCGCCGGTTCCGGTATAGGGCGTGGGTAGCCAGGACGCAGTATCGTCATATGTCGTCGGGCAGAGCTTCGCCGACACGGTGGTCGAGCCGACGGCCACGGTCAGGCAAAAGGATGAACTGGACGGCCGGTTCTGGCTGAAGAAGGTTTTGTCGGTCCAGCTCCATTGCTCGTCGTAGGTAGCCTGGCCGGCCACCGCACACGGCTGCAGTGTGACGGTGCTGTCCGGCGAGCTGGACGAGACGCACAGACCGTACGGGGCGGCTGAGGAGATCGTGTTCACCAACTGCAACGTCAGATCCGCGGTGTATATGAACTGCTGCGATGCGGTCGTCAAAGCTCCACAGGAGGCGAGATTCAAGTACGTGCCGACGCCTGGTGGTTGGCCCGCGTCGACACAGAGCGCCTGGCTGGTCGGGACGCGCGGCTTGAACCGGAGTTGTCCGCCGGCGACCGCGGTCGGGGTTGCGGTCGCGTTGTAGATGTCCTGACTGGCAAAGGAATAGGTTGCGGCCAGGGTGCGCGTCGCCAGCCGGGGTCCGGTTCCCGCTGTCCCGATCGACGTGATCCGCGCGAAACCCGGAACAACCCCGGTCGTGAAAGCACTACAGGACAGTGCGGTGGTCGAGGTCTTGAGCGGGTCAGAGACCGAGTACGACACCGTGACCTGGTAGGTGCTCGTGGCCGAGCCCGGTTGGCTGGCGCTGAGCGGACTTCCGCTCGGGTAGCACGGAAGGTTGCTGGCAACGCCGGTGGAGCCGCCGGCCGAGATCGCGCTGCGCAGTCGGCCGATCATCAGGTTGAGTCCGGACTCGGCACCGTCCAGGGCTTGGACACGGAAATCGGTATGCGTTGTGCTCGTACTCTGCGCCACCACCAACGGCGTCATGACTGCGGCCAGACCCATGCCGATGATGATCACGACCATCACCAGTGACATCAGACCCTGATCGTCGCTGTGGTGAACGCGGCTGATTCGCCGCCGCAGATAGGTTGTCAGTGTCATGAACTCACCGCTTGGGAACAGGCTGGGACGTAGCTTCCGTACTTCACAGCGTTGGCCGAATCAGTCGAGTTGAGCGCGCTGAACGCGATCTCGCTGAAGGATTTGGTCGGTGTCTGGCCGGTGCTGTCCAGGTCGATCAACCTCAGGCGCAGCTGCTGCACGGTCGCGCCGGCCGGGACCGATACGGCGAACGGGATGACGGTAGCGCCGTTCTGATCGAGGACCGAGACCCCGCCCGCGAGTTGATTCCACGGCGTGGTGGTGCCGTTGCTGACCGAGCCGTCGGCGTTGACCGGCCAACTGCGTTCCACCAGTTGCTGCTGACTCGTCCCGGACATCGTCTGGATCCTAAGCTGTGAGCAGGTCCTGGTAACGCTGGTCGGTGTGGAGTTCACCGTGAAAAAGGCGACCGAAAGATTGTTGGTGGCCATCGAACCCGTCGGCTGATCGATCGAGGTCGCGTACCGGACTTGATCGTCGAGCCGGACGAAGGCGGTGTTCAGCTGCTGAGCGCTGTTGGCCACAGCTTGGGTCTTGCCGGTGCCGGCGAACATGGAGACGATCGCCGTCGTGCAGATGGTCATCAGGATCGTCATGATCACCATGCCGACCATCAGTTCCATCAGGGTCGTTCCGTCGTCGCCGGTCGGCCGGCGGTCGATGAGCCGACGGAGCCGGCTGCTCATCAGGTGACCTTCCAGGTGATCACGGAGTTCACCGTTGCGCCGATCGAATCGGTGACTGACAAGGTGGACTGCCAGGTACCCACCGTGCTGGGCGTACCGATGATCGCGCCACTGGCGGCCACGCTCACGCCGGTCGGCAGGTTGATTGCGCTGTAGGTTCGGGTACCCGTCGCGCCGCCCGACACGTAGCTGGCTGCGTTGTAACCGCTCAGGCTGGTGCCGCGCGGAGTGGAGAAGGTGGAACCGTTGGCCCCGGCCCCGATCCAGGTCAGATCGGTGATGTACCAGTTGATCGTCACACTGGAGGTGGCCTTGGGTGAGGCGCTGTCGGTCGCGGTGATGACGATGTTGGCGGACTTGGTCGTGGTGTTGGCCGCGACGGTGGGAGCCGTGCCGGTGAGCGCGCCGGTGTTCTTGTTCAGCGTCAGCCAGCTCGGCAACCCGGTCGCGGTGTAGGTGTACGGGGCGGTACCGCCGCTGGTGAAGTTGTCCAGGTCGAGGTTGACGGTCGTGCCCTTGTACGACGTCTGGCTCGAGAACGTGGTCGCCAGCGTGTTGCTCACCGACCAGGCGAAGCTCGCGGTGGTGGAGGTGGCGTTGGTGGCGTCCTTCAAGGTTACGGTGATGGCGGGGGTGTTGCTGGTGGTCGAGGGTGCGGTTCCGCTGATCACGCCGGTCGCCGTATTGATGCTCAGCCACGACGGCAGGCCAGAGGCACTGTAGCTGTAACTGCCGGTACCGCCGCTGGCGTACATGGCCATGCTCAGGCTGGCGATGCCGCTTCGCACAGTGCGCTGATCGCCCGGGCCGAGAAGCTTCGGAGCCGGGTTGACGACCCAGTTGAACGCCGCGCTGGAGGTGGTGGCGCCACCCGCATCCGTGACGCTCACGACGACACCGGTGTACGTGGTCGGATTGCCGGTGATGGTGCCGGTGATGGTGGCGCCGCTGGTGATGCTCAGCCCGGCCGGAGCGCTCGCGTTCAACGCATAGGTGCAGGGAGAGTTGGGGCAGCTGGTGGTCAGCGCGAGGCTCACCGTAGTGCCCACGCTGCTGGCCTGGGCACCCGGCGACGTCACACTGGGGGCGGCATAGACCGTCCAGGAGAAGGCCGGTGAGGTGCCCGAGGCGCCGGTGCTGTCAGTAACGGTCACCGTGATGCCGGTGGTGATGCTGTCAGCGCCGGCCGGAGCGGTACCGGTGATCACGCCGGTGTTCGAGTTCATGCTTAGCCACGAAGGCAGATTGGCCGCGCTGTAGGTATAGGCACCCGTTCCTCCGCTGGCGAACGGCACCGCGCTGAGACTTACCGCAGCACCGCGTAGCGTCTTCTGGTTCCCTGGGCCGGACAGCGCTGGCGTGGGGTTGACGATCCAGCTGAACGGCGCGGTCGTCGCCGTGACGCCCTCGTTGTCCCGGACGGTGATCGTCACGGAATTGAACGTCTGCGTTGCGCTGGTGACGGTGCCGGTGACGACTCCGGTGTTGCTCACGGTGAGGCCGGCGGGACCTGAATCCATCGCGTAACTGCACGGCAGATTCAGGCAAGTCGTGGTCAAGGGCAGGTTCACGGTGCCGCCGGTCGAGGTCCGCTGCGTGCTGGGCGCGCTGACGGTCGGCTTCGGCACGACGGTCCACTGGAAGGACACGCTCTGCTCGAAGCTCGTCTGGGTGTCGGTGAGCGTCAGCAACACCGAGCTCGTGCCGGCCTGGGTGGGCGTGCCGCTGATGAGCCCGTTGCTGGACAGGGTCAGGCCGGCCGGCAGCGTGTTGCCGCCGCCCCAGACGAACTGACCGGAACCGCGGCTGGCCGAGAGCTGTAAGGACGGGATGGGGGTGTTGATCGTGCTGGTCTGATCCGTCGGCGCCGCGTCCAGGCAGGCGACGTAGTTGTTCAGGGACAGGTTGTCGATGAAGTTACCGACGCTGTTGTCGCCCGAGGCGGTCGTGATGGCGGCGAACTGGAAGCGGGTCAAGGTCTGGCCGGCCGGCACGGTGTAGATGCCGCGGTAGAGCACCCAGGCGTTGGGCCCATCACTGATATTGGGCGTCGTCTGACCGGTCGGCACCTGCGCCGACTGGCTCGTGGTCGAGCCGATCTGCACCTGCATGACGTCCTTCTTGCTGGCATTGCCGGCGCCGCTGTACCGACCGCGGTGCCACACCGACCACTGCAGGATCTGACCGGAAACCGTCGGCAGATCTTGGTAGAGAGCGCCGGTCTGGTTTGCGTTCAGCTCGGCCCACTGACTGCCGTCCTCGGCCGAGATGGCCATGCCGCCGTTGGCGGCCTGCGCGGTCAGGCCGGTCTGCGGACCACTGCCGTCGTTCTTCCACAACTCGATGACGTTGTCGGGCTCGGTGGTGTCCCAGAGCAACGGGGACGATCCACCGACCAACCAGTTCGGAGCACCGTGCGACACCACCGGTGCCTCGAAGCTGCCGTTGGCCAAGGCGATTTCCGGAACGCAGACGGTGGCCGGCGTCAGCACCGCCCAGCGGAAGGGATCAGAGGTGTCGCTGATCCCGTTGCCGTCCCGGACGGTGACGGTCATCGTCACCGTGCCGGCGACCGTGGGGGAGCCCGTGATCAGGCCGGTACTGGTGATGCTGAGCCCGACCGGGGCATTGGTCATGGTCCAGGTGCAGGGGGTAACGACACAGGTGGACGCCACCTGCAGACTGACCGGCTTGTTGATGACGGTGGTCTGGTCGCTGGGCGTGGTCACGATCGGGCGGTAGACGGTCCACACGAACGGGGCGGAGTTCTGCTGAATCGCGCCGTCGACCACGGTGACGGTGACGGTGTAGCTGTGGCTCGGCGCATTGGGGTACAGGGTGGCGAAGTCGCCGACGGTTCCGGTGATGCTGCCGTCCGCCGCCATGGCCAACCCGGGTGGAAGACCAGTGGCCGACCAGGTGAACGGGGCCACGCCGGTGTTGTTCAGCAGCGTAGGACTCGGGAACGGAGCTACGTCGCCGACGTTGTTGGCTCGATCGTTCACCGAGATGACCGGTGCATTGGTGCCGGCGTGGACGGTGTTGAACGTGGGATCAGGGTTGTTGTCGACCAAGGTGCTGGTCACATACAGGCAGAACGAGGTCGAGCAGCGGGAGTCGGACCAGGTGACGGCCACGACAACGCGCTGATAGGTCACGAACGCCGCGCCGCCGGCCGGCTTGGTGCTGACACAGGTGGCGGTTGCGGCCAGCTGCGTGTAGCAGTTACCGATGTAGTTGCTCACGTAGAAGGTTCGGATCCCTACGTTCTGACACACCGGCGATGTCGGCAGGTACACCGTCGTGCTACTTCGGTTGATGCACGCGGGCGGATTGCTTGGCGCGGACGCGGACGGGGTGTTCGGGTCCGACGTCGGAACCATTGTGTTCAGCACGGTCGACAACGCCGCTGGCGAACCGGTGGCCACGCCTGCGTTGTACTGCGTTGTCACACTTGCAGCGTCCCGGCCGCTGGCCAGGGAGGCTGGGTTGTAGGCACGGATCTGCTCGATGCCGGTGTCGGCGAGTTGAATGGCTTCCTGCTTGACCCGCAGATGGTTCGTGGTCTGGCTGGTCGTGATGAACAAGGTCGTCAGGGCTGCCATCAGCACGGCGACAACCCCGATGGCCACAATGGATTCCAGGAGAACGAAGCCACCGTCGCGTCCGGCCGCACCGCTGATACCGGCGTCGGCTCGGGCCGCGAACGGACGCTCGGGGCCACGGCCGACAGCAGCCAGGGCGCGGCCGATGGCCGGGTGCCGCTGCCTACGTGCGGTGGGTTTCACGTCTCTCCTATCGGATGTTCATGGCTCGAGCTGAACTCGCGCCATCGAACTGCCCCTGGTCGATCAGGGAGTTGCTGAACTGAGCTGTTTGAGGGCTGCCTCGTCGGCCGGGCTCTGCGGAGCGACGAAGACCTGCAACTTGACCGACATGGTCGTATGGACATCGATCGACTGCACTGCGGACCCGCCGCTGGTCGCCGCCGTGACCGGGGTGTAGCCGACCGAAATCACCAGCGAACGCCGGGGACCGGCGGTCTGGATGGCGGTCAGGAGCTTGCGCTGTTGCGCCAGCGAACCGTCGCCCACCAGGTTGACCGGAATCGAGAAGAGGTGACCGGCCGGGTTGGCAACGATGGCGCTGGCAGCGGTGCCCGAGGTCACTACGGTCGGGGCGCCGGCAGTGACCGAGGTTAGGGTGACGCCGGCCGCCTGTGCCTGGGCCATCACCTGGGTCAGGTAGGCCGACATTCCGCTGCCGGAGGGAAGTTCCCGCTGGACTTCGGCCAGCTGACTGAGCAGAGTCGGCAATTTCTTGTCCTGAGCCTTCAGGCTGCTCACCTTGCCGCGAAGTACCAGGTTCTGCGTCGCGGCATCTGCGGTCTGATTCTTGATCGAGGCCGTAGAGGCTGTCTCGGGACCGATCACGACGAACCACCCGAGGGCGATCAGGGCGGCGGCGGCTGCTGCTCCGCCGGCGTACCAGGCCCGTCGTGACTGCCTCAGCTCAGACATTATTTCGACCCCTTCTTCGCGGTGTCATAGCGGTGGGTCAAGAGGTCGGCGGTCAGGGTCAGCTGGGCACTCCACTGCACGGACGTATCCGTCTTGCTGCTGCTACCCGGGTAGGGGGTGACCACGCCCGGCAAGGCTGCCAACGCGTTGACGAATGCCGCGACGTCACTGATGTGCTGTTCGTTGCCGGCCAACGTCACGGTTCCGATGTGGGTCGACCCCGAGGCATCCAGTGAGCCGGCGCCGGCGGGCGGAGCCGTGGTTCCGGACGCGGCGTCGATCGTGATCGTCAGCTGACTGATCGTCATGCCGGCCGGCAGCTTGGCCCGGATCCGGGCCACCAGGGTGGCTTGATCGACATCGTCGGTGAGTAGGCCACCGAGCTGGCGCTGGACCTCGTCGATGGAGTTGCGGACCTGCACCGCGCGTTGGTACTTGTGTTGTTCAGCAATCAGTTGGGTTGTGCGAGCCTGCTCCTGGGACAACCCAGACACCGCGGACCGGTGGCCGAGAAATGCCAGCATATATAAGCCAATTCCGATCACCAGCAGGGCGGCGAAGGAGGCGACCAGAGCCTTGCGGATGGTCTTGAGCTTGCGCGCCGCAATCAGCTCGGGTGGGGTTAGGTTGGCGACGATGCCCCAGCCCGGCATGGTGCTCCAGAGCTCGACGGGCCGCTCTATCGTCGTCATGCTGCTGCTCCCATCGCGAGTCCAACCGATACGGCCGTGCTCAGATCCGACTGGTCGACGCCGTCGTGCACCGAGGCGAAGCGATTGCGGATGTGTTGCATGGGAGTGACTACGTTGCAGGGCACGCCCAATTGCTCGCCCAAGAGCGCAGCCAAGCCGGCCAGCATGGCGCCCCCGCCGGTCAGGGAGATTCGTTCTAGTACCGCTCCATCGTTGGTCGAGCCGAAGTAGTGGATCGAGCTGCGGATCTCAGCCAGTAGCGGACGGACCGCTTCACTCAATGCGGTTGCCACCTCGGTCGGCGAGCCAGTCAGCCCGACGGCGACCTTCGCCTGCTCAGCCTCGGCCAAGGTGATGCCGAGCTTGTCCGCCAACTTCTGGGTCAGCTCATCACCACCGCGGATCACGGTCCGTACGACTTTCGGAATGCCGTGGTTGTGAATGACGATGTTGGTCATGTGGGCGCCGAGGTCGATGACCGCCTCGACCGAAAGCCGCTCGTCAGCGATCGACCGCAACGCCGCGAACGACGAGAGGTCGACCCGAGCCACCTTAAGCTTGGCCCGCTCGACAGCCTCCACGGCGGCGAGTACCGGAGCTCGGGGAGTCGCCACGAGCAGCCCGCTCACCGTGTTGTTCTCCTCATTGATCTCGCCGAGTTGGGCGAAATCGATCAGCACTTGCTCGATCGGAAGTGCCACGATCTCGCGAGCCTGAAACGGCAAAGCCTTCGCCCGCTGATCCGGGCTGAGGTTCGGCACCGTCATATCGCGAACGACGAGCTGCTGGTTGGTGATGCCGAGGATTACCTGCCGGCATTCGAACTTATGGATCTGCCACAGCTGCTTGAGGGCCGCTGTTACGGTCGCCTGGTCCATGACCACACCGTTGACTACGGCTCCGGGTGGAAGCGCGACCTGGCCCAAGCCGTGCACCGTTACCGACGGGCGGCCGTCGGTGGTGCCTGGCGACAGGATCGCCGCTCGCACCGCGGTGGCGCCGATGTCGAGGCCGATCGCATGTCCATCCGGGTTGATGATGCCGACCTTGCTCAGGCCGGCCTGGCTGTGTTTCATGCGATCTCCAAACGAGATCCCGGGACCTTGACGCTCAGGTCAGAAGGTGGCTGGTGTATGCGTGCCAGAGCTCGTCGCTGGCGAAAATCGAGATCGCCACGCCGAGAATCATGAATGGACCGAACGGGATCGCTATCTTGCGCGAACTGCGCTTGATGGTCATGACCGCGATCCCGAAGATGCCACCGAGCAGAAAGGCCGTGAACGCTCCGACTATCAAAGCCGGGTAGGAGATCGAACCGAGCATCATCCCGATCAGGCCGGCTAACTTCACATCGCCGAAGCCCATGCCAGCCGGGTAGCTGAACGCCAGCAGGTAATACGCTCCGAACAGTGCGGCGCCGCCGATGACAGCTCGCAGCAGCGCGCTCGGCCGGTCCTGGACGAGAGCCGACATCGTCAGCGCCAGCAACAGAATCGGGTACAAGGGCAAGACGATGGTGTCCGGCAACCGCCGGACGTCGACATCGATCATCGTCAACGCGATGCCAGCGGCCGCGAAGAGCAGAAATGCCGGCAGCGAGGCGAGCAGGTGTAGTTGATCGAGTCGGACCGTCAAGGCCAGGAAGACCACCGCGGTGAGCAGCTCGATCAGTGGATATCTGAGGCTGATCCTGCTGGAGCAATCGGCGCAACGGCCGCGCAACACCAGCCAGCCGAGCACCGGTACGTTGTGCCGGTTGCGGATCGGTCGCTCGCAGGACGGGCAAGCCGAGGGCGGTCGCACGAGCGACAGTTGCCGAGGTACTCGATAGATGACCACGTTCAGGAACGAGCCGATCGCCAAGCCGAGGAGCAGCACTGCGGCGATCAGTACCGGCACCGGTCAGTCCGTTCTCGTGGTGGGAAGAGCTACCGGCAAAACCCGCTGAGGACCGGGCGGTCTTCGAGTGGATCATGTCAGGACCTCTTCGGATGGGATGGTCGTCAGGGTGAGAGCGGGCCGGCCGGGCTGAACTACTCAGCTCAGCCGGCCCGCGTACTCGATTGGTCAGGGACTGGTGATCTGGCCGGTGGAGCTGGTGTAGGTGTAGCTGGTGCTGCCGGGGCTGCCGGCGATGGTCTGAACGATGTAGCCGGTGGTGCCCACCTGGGAGATGCTCATCTTGTTACCGGTCGAGATGTTGACGGTGCCGGTGCCGTTCGTCCCGCAAACCAGGCTGATGGCGGTGGGGCCGGTGGTCGCCGCGACGGCGGTGGGATAGACGCCGCCATCGGCAAAGCACTGCTCGACCGCGGCGATCGCGTTGCGGGTGTCGGACTGGGCGGACTTGTTCTTGGCGCCCTTCTGGTAGTTCAGGTACAGCGGAATGGCAATGGCGATCAGGATGCCGATGATCACGACCACGACGAGGAGCTCGATCAGAGTGAAGCCCTTGTCGTCGTTGGCGCGCTCCTCGCGGAGCTTCTGAAGCTTGTTGAGCATGGGGAGCCTCCTGGCTCAGTAGGGATATGGCCGCGGCGGGAGCTGCCGATCAACCGTTCTGTTTGAACTTCGGGTAAGAAATCGGCGTTCTACTGCCTCACATGAGAACTCACGGGGATTTCATTCACAGTTTGCATAACAGTTTGGTGACAACCCGTAGTTGATCATGTACGAAGTCAGAGCCGTGTGCGCACGGTTGCAGAAGAACGATAAAGCTAGCGCGGCTTGTGATTGACAGACGTTCTATTCGCTTTTTAGCCGCAGAGAATGCGCTGAACTCAGTTGGACTGGATGTGCTGGTAGATCGAGAACATCGGCAGGTACAGGCAGATGACCATGGTGCCGATAACAGCGCCGAGCAGCACCACCAGCAGTGGCTCCATCGCTGAGGTGAGGGATTCGGTCGCCGTCTCGACCTCGTGGTCGTAGAAGTCGGCCACCTTGTCCAGCATCTCGGTGATCTGGCCGGTCTCTTCGCCGACCTCGAGCATCTGCACCACCATGTTCGGAAACAACGGGTGCCTGGACAGCGGTCCCGACATCTGCGAGCCGGTCCGGACCGCATCCCGGACGTCGTCCATCGCCTCGCCCACCACCGCGTTACCGGAGGTGCCGCCGACGATCTCGAGTGCGTGAATGATCGGCACGCCGACCGCCAGCAGGGTGCCCAGGTTCCGGGCCCACCGGCTGATCGCCAACTTCTTGAACAGGCTGCCGAAGACGGGCAATTTGAGCTTGATCCGGTCCACTCTGAGGCGGAAGGAAGGGGACCGCTGTAGTGCCTTGCGGTAGGCCCGCAACCCTCCCACCGAGCCTAGGATCGTGATCGGCAGGATCCAGATCATATTGTGTGAGAGCGTCACCATGATCTGGGTCGGCAATGGCAGCTTGCCGCCGAGGTTCTTGAACATCTTCTCGAACACCGGGACGATGAAGACGATGACGCCGGTACCCAGCAGCAGCGAGAAGACCAGCACGACGACGGGGTAGGTCATCGCCGACTTGATCTTGGCCCGCAGGTTCGAGTCTGCCTCATACATCCGGGCCAAGCGGTTCAGTGACTCGTCTAGGAAGCCGCCGGCTTCGCCCGCCTTGATCATGTTGACCATCAGCAGCGGAAAGTGATCCGGGTGAGCAGCCATCGCGGTCGACAGCGGGGCACCGCCCTGTACATCAGCGCGGATCTGGCCGAGCGCGGCCTTGAGTTTGGGCTTGGTCGTCTGGTCCTCGAGGATGGCCAGGGACCGCAACATGGTCAGACCCGAGGTGGTCATCGAAGCGAACTGCCGGGACAGGATCGCCAGGTCTTTCAGAGAGGTCCGGCCACCGAAGCCGGGAATTTTGAATTCCTTCTGCAGGCCGGTGCCCTCGCCCTTGACCGCCAGCGGTACCAGCCGCTGGTCGGCCAGCATGCTGGCGGCGCCCTGGGCCGAGTCGGACTCGATCTTGCCCTTCTGCAGGACGCCGGAGGAGTCGAGCGCCTCGTAGGTGAATGTCTTGGCAACCATGGCTAGATCATCGCCAAGCGCTTGAACTCGGCCGGGTCGTGCGCCAGTTCCAGGCCGGTGCTCTTGCTGATCAACTGCTCGCCGTAGCGCTGAGCCAGGTGCTGATCGAAGCTGATCATGCCCTGTTCACCGGAGGCCTGCAGGAATGACGGGATCTGGTGCACCTTGCCCTCGCGGATCAGGTTCCGAATGGCCGCGCTGGCGATCATCACCTCGCACACAATGGTCCGGCCCATGCCGTCCTTGCGCGGGGCCAGCGACTGGGTCACCACCGCTTGCAGGCAGTTCGCGAGCTGGGACCGAATCTGCTGCTGCTGGTGTGGCGGGTAGATGTCGATCAGCCGGTCTACGGTCTGGGCCGCCGATTGAGTGTGCAGGGTGGCCAGCACCAGGTGACCGGTCTCGGCCGCGGTGACGGCGACCGAGGTGGTCTCCAGATCACGGAGCTCACCGACCAGGATGATGTCGGGGTCCTGACGCAAAACATGCTTTAACGCAACAGAGAAGTCAGCCGTGTCCGAGCCGACCTCGCGTTGGTTCACCACGCTCTTGCCGTGCCGATGCAGGTACTCGATCGGGTCCTCGATGGTCACGATGTGGGCGGCCCGGGTCTGGTTGGCCACGTCGAGCAGGCTTGCCAGGGTGGTCGACTTACCGGAGCCGGTGGGGCCGGTGACCAAGACCAGGCCGCGGGGCAGCTGGGCAAGCGCCTCGACGTTCTGGGGCAGGCCGAGCTCCTCCAGGCTGCGGATCTTATGCGGGATAGCCCGCATGACCGCACCGACGGCTCCGCGCTGACGGTAGACGTTCATCCGGAATCGGCTGACCCCCGGCAGCGCGTACGCGGTATCGAGCTCCTGGCTCGTCTCGAACTTCTGCCACATCGCGTCCGAAAGCACCGATCGGATAAGGGTTTCGGTATCCACCGGCAGCAGCCGATCGCGGCCCGGGAGCGGAGTCAGGTCGCCGTTGACCCGCATGCACGGGGCGACGCCGGCCGTAATGTGCAGATCGGAACCGCCGCGCTCGATGAGCAGGGTGAGCAGGCTGTCCAGCTCGCGCTTGGCTTCGTGCATGGAGAACGCGCCATCGATGGCGGTCAACGGGTTCAAGGTGAATCCCTCGTTTTCGAATGGCATTGATTGCATCGTCATACCGTCACCCGTAGGACTTCCTCGAGACTGGTCAAGCCGTCCGCGGTTTTGCGGAGACCGTCGTGGCGCAGCGTCACCATGCCCTCGGCGATCGCCACCTTCTTGATTTCACTGGCCGGTGCTCGCTGCACGGCCAGGTTTTCGATCTGCTCAGTCACTGGCATGACCTCGTTGACGGCCAGTCGACCGCGATAGCCGGTCTGCGAGCACGAGCGACAGCCGACGGGCCGCCAGAACTTGTCCGGCGTGCCGAAATCTTCGAACGGCCACTGTGCGCCCTCCAGCTCTCGGCTCGTCGGTTCGTACGCTTGCTTGCACCACTCGCACAGTCGGCGGGAAAGCCGCTGAGCTAGGACGGCATCGAGCGACGATCCGACCAGGAACGGTTCGACCCCCATCTCGATGAGCCGGGTCACGGCGCTGGGGGAGTCGTTGGTGTGCAGGGTCGAGAGCACCAGGTGGCCGGTCAGTGCGGCTTCGACCGCGAGCTGGGCGGTGGGCCGGTCCCGGATCTCACCGATCAGAACGACGTCCGGGTCCGATCGCAGGATGGCCGGCAGAATCGCGGCAAACGTCAAGCCGGCCTTCACGTTCACCTGGACTTGGTTGATGCCGTCCATCCGGTATTCGACCGGATCCTCGACCGTGATCACGTTGACCTCGGGCTTGGCGATCTCACCCAGCGTCGCGTACAGCGTGGTGGACTTGCCCGAGCCGGTGGGCCCGGTCACCAGGACCATGCCGTGCGGCTTGCCGAAGCTCTTGGAGAACCGGTCGTAGTTGTATTCGGTGAACCCGAGCTTGCGCAGTTCGAGGTCGATGCCCCCGGTGTCGAGCACCCGGAGCACCACGTTCTCGCCCCAGACCGTCGGCAGGGTGGCCGCCCGCAGGTCGATGCTGCGACCGCCCATGTCCTTGGTGATCCGGCCGTTCTGCGGTACCCGGCGCTCGGTGATGTCCAAACCGGACAGGATCTTGAGGCGGGAGATCAAGGCGCTCTGGATGCCGCGCGGCACAGCGTCGACCTCGTGCAGCACACCATCGATGCGCAACCGGATCTTCAGGTCGTGTTCGCTCGGCTCGAGGTGGATGTCGGAGGCCCGGCTGGTGATGGCCCGTTCCAGCAGCGAGTTGACGTAGCGCACAACCGGGGCGTCCTCGTTGACCGAGTCGAGCCCGTCGGTGGCGGCGCTTGCGGTCGACTCCTCCTTGACGATCTGCGCGGCAGCCTCGTCGAGATCGGTGCTGTCGCGGACGTAGCGGTCCAGCAGCCGGTCCAGGTCGTCCTTGGTGACCACGAGCGGGCGTACCACCAGGCCGGTGGCCGCCCGGATGTCGTCCAGGGCGAGCACGTCGCCGGGATCGCCGACCGCCACGGTGATGGTGGATTCGTTGACCGCGATCGGCAGCATCCGGTGCCGGCGGGCCAGCGTCAGCGGGATCTTGCTCATCGCCGACGGATCCACCGGGAAGGTGGCAAGCTCCACCGCTTCGACGCCATAGGCCTCGGCGACCGCCGAAGCGAGTTGGAATTCGGTGACGATCTGGTCATCGACCAGGACGGTGCGCAGTGGGCGGGAGGTGAGTTCGGCGGTGGTCACCGCTTGCTGGATGACCTCATCGCTCATACCTCTGGTACGCAGCGCCGCGACGATGGCGCGCAGTGCTGGGTCCATGAGTCCTCCGAAGGAAATGAGCAGTGGACCTACCCCGTCCGGCGGGCGGGGGTTTTCGCCGGGCGGGTAGGCGCCACTCGGGCTTCTTATCGGCTGATGTGCGCAGACCTGAAGCTCAGCGGAAGTCGCGGGATTTGGTGCGGATTCCGAGGTGCAGCCGGTCGATCCGCTCGGCGGAGATGTTCAGCACGCCGTCGGCATGTTCCAGCATGCCCCGGATCAGCAGGCCGCCGGACTGCCGGGCGATGCGATGGTGGCGTTGCCAGACCACCGGATCGCAGATCACGTTGATCATCCCGAACTCGTCCTCGAGATTGACGAAGGTGATGCCGCGAGCGGTGGCCGGCCGCTGCCGGTGGGTGACGATGCCGGCCACGGTGACCCGGGTCCGATCCGGCAGCTGCCGTAGTTGGGCCGAGCTGGTGACCCCGAGGCCGTTCAACCGGTCCCGGATCAGCGCGGTCGGGTAGCGGTCGCGGGTGATGCCGGTGGCCCAGAGGTCTGCCAGTAGCTGCTCCGGTTCGGTCAGCAGCGGCAGCGGCGGGATCTGCTGCTCGCTGGGCGAGGGCAGGTCGAGCTGGCCGGGACGGTTGCCGGCGGCGGCGCCGGCCGCCCACAGGGCGCTGCGACGGCTGGTGCCGAACGCCTCGAAGGCGCCGGCGGTGGCCAGTGCTTCGAGCTGGTCGGCGCTCAGGCCGACCCGCCGGGACAGTTCGGCCATGCTCGGATAGTCGCCGTGGGCCTCGCGTTCGGCCACGATCCGCTGGGCTAGCTCGGCCTGGATCGTCCGGATGCTGGACAACCCGAGCCGGACGGCGGGCTGTGCCCGGACCCCGTCGGCGGCTTGCCCGGACTCGGCGGGGGTTTGCTCGACCTGAGCCAATGCGGCCAGGGACTGCTCGGTGTGCTCCAGGCTGACAGTCGCGGCCGAGGCGTTGATATCCGGGCCGAGCACCGTCACGCCGTGTCGCTTGGCGTCCTGCACCAGCGACTGCGGTGAGTAGAAGCCCATCGGTTGGGCGTTGAGCAGCGACGCGCAGAACGCGGCCGGAAAGTAGAGCTTGAGCCAGGAGGAGGCATAGACCAGGTAGGCGAAGCTGATCGCGTGGCTCTCGGCGAAACCGAAAGAGGCGAAAGACTTGATTCTTTCGAAGATATCGTCGGCGACGGTGCCGAGGATGCCGTTGGCTCGCATGCCGGCGTAGAGCCGATCCCGCATCGCCTCCATCTTCTCGATACCGCGCCGGGCGCCCATCGCCCGGCGCAGCTGGTCGGCCTCGGCCGCGGTGAAGCCGGCGCCGTCGATGGCCACCTGCATCAGTTGCTCCTGGAACAGCGGGATGCCCAGGGTCCTTTTCAGCGCCGCTTCGAGTTTAGGATGCGGATAACTGACCTCTTCGCCGTGGTTCTTCCTTCGGATATAAGGGTGAACCGCATTACCCTGGATCGGACCTGGCCGGATCAGGGCGATCTCGATGGCCAGGTGGTAGAACTCGCGTGGTCTGAGCCGGGGCAGGGTGGCCATCTGGGCGCGTGATTCGAGCTGGAAGACGCCGATGCTGTCGGCCACGCACAGCATGTCGTACACCTTCGGATCTTCCTGTGGTAGCTCGTGCAATCCATAGCTTTCACCGTGGTATTCGGTGACGAAGTCGAAGCAGTAGCGCAGCGCCGACAGCATCCCCAGGCCGAGCAGGTCGAACTTCACCAGACCGCCCGTCACGCAGTCGTCCTTGTCCCACTGCAGGACGGTTCGGCCGGGCATCCGGCCCCACTCGACCGGGCACACCTCGATCACCGGGCGATCGCACATCACCATGCCGCCGGAGTGGATCCCGAGGTGGCGCGGGGCATACTGCAGTTGGCCGGCCAGCTCCAACACCGGTACCGGGATGGCGTCGCTGCCGTCTGATTCGGCCGCTTCGGCGAGCGATTTCAGCTCCGCGGACCAGTAGTAGCCCTGCTCGATCTGCTTGCTCCAGGCATCCTGCTGGCCCTGGGCGTAGCCGAAGGCCCGGGCAATGTCGCGGACCGCCGACCGGGGACGGTAGGTGATCACGTTGGCCACCTGGGCGGCATGCTCACGGCCGTGCTTGGCGTAGACGTACTGGATGACCTCTTCACGCCGGTCGGATTCGATGTCGAGGTCGATATCCGGTGGTCCGTCGCGCTCCGGAGCCAGGAACCGTTCGAACAGCAGGTCGTAGCGCACCGCGTCGACGGCGGTGATGCCGAGGGCATAGCAGACCGCGGAGTTCGCGGCAGACCCCCGGCCCTGGCAGAGGATCCGGTTCCTCTCGCAGAACTGGGCCAGATCCCGGACCACCAGGAAGTAGCCGGGGTAGTGCAGCTCCTCGATGATCGCCAGCTCGTGCTCGATCTGCCGGTAGGCCCGCTCGGTGTACTCGCCGCCGCTGCCGGGCAGGCCGTACCGGCGGGCTGCTCCTCGGTAGGCCAACTCGCGCAGGTAGCTCATCTCGTCGTGCCCGGCCGGCACCGGGAACGGCGGCAGGTCGGGCTTGATCAGGGTGAGCGGAAAGGCCAATTCCTTGCCGAGCCGGGCGGCCGCGCTGACCGCCTCGGGGTAGCGGCGAAAGCGATCGGCCAGCTCGGCGCCCGAGCGCAGGTGCTGGCCGGCCCAGGCCGGCAGCCAGCCGTCCAGGGCGTCCATGCTGGTACGGGCCCGCACGGCTGCTATCGCGGTGGCCAGCAACCGCTCGCGGGGGGCCGCATAGTGGGCGTTGGTGGTGGCGATGATGTCCAGCCGACACTGCTCGGCCAGCCCGGCCAGTGCTGCGTAGCGCTCGTCGGCCAGCGGTTCCAGGGCATGGCTGAGTTCGACGACGACGTTGTCCCGGCCGAACAGGTCGGTGAGTTCGTCCAATGCCCGGCGAGCCGGCCCCAGGGCGAAGGTGCCGAAGCCGCCTTGATGCAGAGCCTGCTGGACGCTGCCCTTGCGGCAGCCGGTGAGGATCAGCCAGTTGTCATTGGATAGTTCGGCAAGCTCGGGCAGGTCATAGACCGGCCGGCCCTTGGCGCCGCCGCGCAACTGGGCCTTACTGATCGCCCGGCACAGGCTGGCATAGCCGGTCGGGTTGCGGGCCAGCACCAGCAGGTGTGAGCCGGGTGGGTCCGCGACCCCGGTCCGGGCCGCTATCGAGCGCTCGGCCTGGCTGCTGGGCAGTGCGATGTCCAGGTTCAGCTCGGCACCGAAGATGGTGGGCAACTCGTGCACTTGGGCGGCCTCGGCGAACCGGGCTATTCCGTACATGCCGTCGTGGTCGGTGATCGCCAGCGCTTGCAGGCCGAGCCGGACCGCCTCCTCGACGAGGTGTTCGGGATCGGAGGCGCCGTCGAGGAAGGAGAAGGACGAGTGGGCGTGCAACTCGGCATAGGGCACCTGCACGCCGGAGGTCCTCGGCGAGTAGACGGTGGGATGGTGCGGCGAGGGTTGGTAGGGCGCTCGCTTGCGGGTCCAGGCGGGGGAGTCGCCGCCGTCCGGTCCTCGTTCGGATTCGTAGCCCCGGCGGATCGGAATGGGCTCGGCGAGGCGCTCGGATTCGGGGTTGGCGGGCTCGGCGGTGTCGGGGGTTGTGGTTTCAGGGGTAGCGGGCTCCGCGGTTTTGGGGGTTGTGGTTTCGAAGGTTGAGGGTTCAAGGGCCGGCGGTTCGCCGGCAGCTATCGACCCCGGCGGTCGCCGGCCGGACAGCCGGCGTTCCAGCTCGTGCCACGGCATGATCGGATTGTCGAAGCCCACTCCCTCAGTGTCGAACAATTGTTCGATTAGTTCAACCTCTGGCGTCCCAGAAAGTTTTCGGAAGAAATCCGGGCGGCGGTGTCGGATCGGGCAGAGTTGTTCGTAGTAAGGGTGAGCGGTCGCCCACCAGAGGCGCTCCCGAAGCACAGGAGATGATCTTCAGATGCAGTACTTGTTTTCCGTGATCGACGACGGCACCGGCCCGGACACCCTGACGGAGCAGGCTGCCATCGATGTGTTCAACGACCGGCTCCGGGCCGAGGGCTACTGGGTGTTCGCCGGCGGCCTCGGCTCGCCCGATCCGGCCACCGTGATCGACAACCGGGATGGCGAGGCAGTGTTCACCGACGGGCCGTTCGTGGAGTCGAAGGAGTACCTCGCCGGCTTCTGGATCATCGAGGCCGCCGACCTGGACGTGGCGCTCAAGCTCGCCACCGAGGGGTCCAAGGCCTGCAACCGGAAGATCGAGGTGCGGCCGTTTCTGCAACCGTGAGCGACGTTCGGGAGGCGATCAGCCGGGCCCACCACGAGGAATGGGCGCGGGTGGTCGCCGCCCTGACCAGGCGTTTCGGTGATCTTGACATCGCGGAGGAGGCGGCGGCCGAGGCGTTCGCGACCGCCGTCGAGCGGTGGCCGGCCGACGGCGTACCCGCCAACCCCGGCGGCTGGCTGACCACCACCGCCAACCGCAAGGCCATCGACCGGATCCGGCGCGAGAACAAGCGCGATGACAAGCACGAGGAGGCTCAGTTGTTGTACGACGACGACCCGTCCGAGCCTCTCTGCGCCGCCAGTGCCATCGACGACGACCGGCTCCGGCTGATCTTCACCTGCTGTCACCCAGCGCTGGCGAGCGAAACCCGGGTGGCGCTGACGCTGCGCATGGTCGGCGGTCTGACCGTGCCCGAGATCGGCCGTGCCTTTCTGGTGGCCGAGACCGCCATGGGGCAGCGGATCACCCGTGCGAAGGCCAAGATCAAGGCAGCTCGCATCCCCTATCGGGTGCCGTCCGCGGCGGATCTCCCGGCCCGCGTCTCCGGCGTACTTGCCGTCCTGTATCTCGTCTTCAACGAGGGCTACCTGGCGACCGGTCCCGACACCGATCCGGTACGTCCCGCCCTGACCGCCGAGGCGATCCGGCTCGCTCGCCTGCTTCGTGCCCTGCTGCCGACCGACGGTGAGGTGGCCGGGCTGCTGGCGCTGATGCTGCTCACCGAGGCTCGCCGCACCGCCCGGGTTTCGGCGACCGGCGAGTTGGTCACCCTCGACGAGCAGGACCGGGCGGCCTGGGACTCAGGCCTGGTCGCCGAGGGTCATCGGCTGGTGCGCGAGCGGCTGGCCGCCAGCGCTGCCGGGGTAGCTCCGGGTCGCTATCAGATCCTCGCGGCGATCAACGCCGTGCATACCTCCGCCCGCGACGCACGCGACACCGACTGGTCCCAGGTCGTCGCCCTCTACGACCAGCTCGTGCGCCTGGACTCCTCGCCGATCGTCGCCCTCAACCGGGCCATCGCGGTCGCCGAGCTGGACGGCCCGGAGGTAGCACTGGCGGTCATCGACCGCCTGGCGGATGCGTTGGTCGGCTACCACGCCTACCACGCCACCCGCGCCGACCTGCTGCGCAGGCTGGGCCGCAGTCAGCAGTCGCGGGTTGCGTACGACAAAGCCATCGAGCTGGCGGGCAACACCGCCGAGACCGCCTACCTGACCCGCCGCCGCGACCAGCTGGGATAGCGCACGATCTCGTCGGATCCTATTGTTCGCCTGTCGCGACCAGCTGGGATAGCGCACGATCTCGGCGGACCCCATTGGCCGCAACTGCTACGGTCGCCTCGGTGATCTTGGCGTCGGCAACTGTTCCGGTACATGCCACCGCCGCGGTAACGGCGGCGGTGCTGTTCGCGGCGCTGCTGCATGCCGGCTGGAACGCGACCGCGCACCGGATCACCGATCGCGCGATCGGCTTCGCCCTGATGGGAATTGCCTATACCGCAATCGCCGGCGTGTTGATCCCCTGGACGGCGATCCCAGCGGCGCGCGCCTGGCCGTTCCTGCTCGCCTCGGCAACGATGCATACCCTGTACAACCTGCTGCTCATGCGCTGTTACCAGCTCGGTGATTTCAACCAGATGTACCCGCTGGCACGTGGCACGTCGCCGCTGGTGGTGGCCATCATCTCGGTGGCGGTGATCGGGCAGCCGTTGCGAGTGAGTGCGGCCATCGGAGTGGTGGCGATGAGCATCGGGCTGGCGGTACTGGCCTTCGGTACGGCGGGTATTCATGTTCGCGCGCAACGGCCGGCGGTCACCGCCGCAATCCTGACCGGCCTGGCGATCGCGACCTATACGGTGCTCGACGGCGTCGGTGTCCGGCATGCGGGATCGACCGGTGGGTATGTCGCGTGGCTGTTCTTCCTGCAGGGACCGGCCGTTGTGCTGGTCATCGGTCTTCGCAGGTCCGGCTCGATCCTGCGGGCCAGCCGGCCCTTCTGGTTGCCCGGCCTGCTCAGCGGCGCCGTTTCCCTTGCCGCCTATGCGATTGTCATCTGGGCACAGGCGCGCGGAAACCTGGCTACCATCGCCGCGTTGCGGGAATCGAGCATCCTCTTCGGGGCACTCATCGGGCTGGCGGTGTTTCACGAGCCCTTCGGTCGTCGGCGAATGGTCGGGGCGGTCTGCGTCGTCGCCGGAGTGGCGCTACTGGTCCTGTAGTCGTTGTCCAGGGCCGGCCAGAGTCGTTCGCGATCGACGTGGTCCCGGAGTCAGCGGCGTCTTGGTTGGCAAACTCGGAAAACCTGTCGATCATGGACAGATGCAGATAGTGCGCACTCCGGATTCGCGATTCGCCGCCCTTCCCGATTTCGGGTACTCACCGCACTATGCCGAGGTATCCGACGACGAGGGCGGCCTGCTGCGGATGGCCTGGGTCGAGGCGGGCCGGCCCGACGGTGAAGTGGTGCTGTGCCTGCACGGCGAGCCGAGCTGGTCGTTTCTGTATCGCAGCATGATGCCGGTGCTCGCGCAGGCCGGCCTTCGCGTCATCTGCCCTGACCTGGTGGGTTTTGGTCGCTCGGACAAGCCGGTCGAGCGGTCTGACCACAGCTATGCCCGGCAGGTTCGCTGGGTGGCCGAACTGATCTTCGACGTGCTGGACCTGACGAAGCTGACGGTCCTCGGGCAGGACTGGGGCGGCCTGATCGGGCTTCGGCTGGCCGCGGAACATCCCGATCGGATAAGCCGAATCGTGGCCGCGAACACCGGTCTGCCCACGGGCGATCACCCGATGCCGGAGATCTGGCACCAGTTCCGGGAGGCGATGCAGAACGCGCCGACGCTCGATATTGCCCGCTTCGTGCAATCCGGTTGCCGGACCCGGCTCAGCCCCGAAGTGCTCGCTGGTTACGCCGCGCCATTCCCGGATGAGAGTTACTGCGCCGGTCCGCGGGCGATGCCCGGCCTGGTGCCGATCACCCCGGACGATCCGGCCAGCGAAGCCAACCGCGCCGCCTGGCAGGTGCTGACCGAACTGGCCACCCCGATGCTGGTGGCCTTCAGCGACAGCGACCCGATCACCGCGGCGATGGCGCCGATCCTGCAACGTCGGGCGGCCGGAGCGCAGGGTGTCGAGCATCCGGTGATCGCCGGAGCCGGGCACTTCCTGCAAGAGGACGCCGGCCCGGAGCTGGCAGCCGAGGTCATCCGGTTCATTGCGGCGCATCCACTCGGCTGATCGGCGCCGCCTGGCCGAGCCAGAGCCCGCCGCGTCGCCCGCTTGGCATCAGGCCAGGTGCCGCGCCAGGAACTCCAGGGCCTGCGGGTAGGCATCGAGCTGGTTGGCGCGCTTGGCCAGGCCATGTCCCTCGTCCGGGTAGACCAGCAGCGCACACTCGGCCCCGGACGCCCGGACCGCGGCCACCACCTGCTCGGCCTCTGACAGCGGAACCCGTGGGTCGTTGGCACCGTGGATCACCAGCACCGGCGCCTGGATCCGGTCGATGATGGGTAGCGGGGAGGCCGCCTCGAGCACCTCGCGATCCTCCACCAGCCGGCCGTACTCGCGTTCGCGGTAGGCACGCCGGTAGGGGGAGGTGTTCTGCATGAAGGTGACCAGCGAGGACATGCCGACGATGTCCACCCCGGCCGCCCACAGCTGCGGGTAGAACGTCAGGCCGGCCAGCACCATGTAGCCGCCGTAGGAACCGCCGTATAGCGCGACCCGCTCGGGGTCCACGCCGATGGTGGGCAGCCAGTCGCGCAAGGCCACCAGGTCTGCCACCGAGTCCAGCCGCTTGTCGACGTCATCCAGTGACATCCAGCGCCGTCCGTAGCCGGCCGAGCCGCGCACGTTGGGCAGCACCACCGTGTGGCCGGCCACGGCCAGGGCTGCCGCGATCGGGTTCCAGCTGCGTACGGTCGCTGCCTCCGGACCGCCGTGAATGATCAGCACCGCCGAGCCGTTCGCGTTCGGCGGTCTGATCGCGAAGGTCGGAATCTGCTCGCCATCCGGACTCGGGACCAGGAAGGACTCGGGAGGGGTCAGATCGGCCGTGGCGGATGCGGCGTTGCTGGTGGTGCGCCTGCTCACCGTGTCGCCGGACTGCCAGCTGTAGACCTCCGGCGGCTGCACCGGCGAGGTGAAGGTCATCCCCAGGCTGGCCGAGTCGGGCGCCCAGATCAGGTCGCAGCGGAAGGTGAGAACGCCACCGGGCGGCAGCGTGATCGGCTGGGCCGTCGTGCCGTCCAGAGCGCGTAGCTCGAGCGCGTCGCAGCCGTCCCGGCTGGTCACCACGGCCAGCTGTTGGCCGTCCGGGGACGGCCAGCCGAGCACATCACCCTGATCCGCACTGATCAAAGTCGACCAGCTGCGATCGGCGAGGTCGAACCGGCGCAACGACACGAACTCGTCCTCGGCGTCGGAGGAGGCCAGCAGCGCACTCGAATCGGGCAGCCACCGCACGTTGCTCCACTGGCCGGCGATGGCCTGATCGGTGATCGCTGCCACCGCGCCGTCGGTGGTGTCCAGCAGCAGCAATTCCGAGGACGCCGCGACCAGGGTCATCCTGGCCAGCACCACCCACCGGCCGTCGGGGGACAGCGTCGCGTCGCTGAAATAACCGCCGCCGTCCCACAGCACGCGCTCCTGGCCGGAGTCGAGCTCGCGGGTGATCACATCGAATTCCACGCCGTTGCGACGGTTGGTGGCATAGATGATCCGACCGGGCTGAACATCGAGCAGGTCATGGATGTAAGCAGGATCCTGAACGAGCGGGCTCAGCGCCAGCGAGTCGTCCAGCGCCAGCAGCGAGAGCTGGGCGCGTTCGGTGCCGCCGGTGTCGGCCGACACCACCACCGCACGCTCGCCCGGCAGGTAGCGACCGTGGCACGGCTCACCGAGGTCGGTGAGCTGGCGCCAGTCGCCGTCGGCTGAGATCTCATACAGCTGGACGGACCCGCTGTCGTCGTTGCCGACCAGCAGCCGGCCTGCCTCGTCGATGTCGAAGAGGGTGCTTCGCCGCAATTCGAGCAGCTCGCGCAGCCGGGCGCCGGAGGAGGCGGTGCTGGCAGCGGTGCCGTCGGTGAGCTGGTCGGTGCTGGCGGAATCGGTCATACAAGCATCGTCGCATCCCCTTCCGACAAGTCCGTCAGCCGGCTGGTTTCTCGGCCAATCGCCACCTGTGACGCGTCGGTCCCGGCTCAGCTCGGTCGGCCGTTTCCGGGCCGGCGCGACGTCTTGTCGGAGCGAGCTGTTAGACACCTTGCATGACTTCCAGCACCCTCGATCGCGCCCAGCTCCGTGCCGATGCCGAGGTCCGGCTGCGGGCGCTTGCCGGGCCACAGGCACAGCTGCGTACCGACCAGTGGCTGGCGATCGAGGCACTGGTGGTCGATCGTCGCCGTGCCCTGGTCGTGCAGCGAACCGGCTGGGGCAAGTCCGCGGTGTACTTCGTCGCGACCGCGCTGCTCCGGTTGCTGGGGGCTGGGCCGACCGTCATCATCTCGCCGCTGTTGGCTCTGATGCGCAACCAGATCGCGGCCGCCGAACGGGCCGGCATCCGCGCGGCCACCATCAACTCGACCAATCTCGAGGACTGGGGCGATACCTACGCCGCGATCGGCCGCGGTGAGGTCGACGTGCTGCTGCTGTCGCCCGAGCGGCTCAACAACCCGGACTTCCGCGATCGGGTGATGGGAGAATTAGCAGCAAGTTGCGGGTTGTTGGTCGTCGACGAGGCACACTGCATCAGCGACTGGGGTCATGACTTCCGGCCGGATTTCCGGCGCCTTCGCACGTTACTGCCCCAGCTGCCGGCCGGCACTCCGGTCCTCGCGACGACGGCGACCGCGAACAGCCGGGTGGTCGAGGACATTGCCGAGGTACTGCAACTCGAACGCGCCGGTGACCAGCAGCAACCGGTGCTGGTGCTGCGGGGCAGCCTGGATCGGGACTCGCTGCGGCTGGGGGTGTTGCGGTTGCCCTCGACCGCGCACCGGTTGGCATGGCTGGCTGATCAGCTGGGTGAGCTGGACGGTTCGGGCATCATCTACACGCTCACCGTGGCGGCCTCCCAAGAGGTGGCGGCCTACCTGCGCGAGCACGGCTACCGGGTCGCTGCCTACTCCGGTCAGACCGAGCAGACCGAACGGCTCGCGGCCGAGCAGGATCTGCTCGATAACCGGGTGAAGGCGCTGGTGGCGACCTCGGCGCTCGGGATGGGCTTCGACAAGCCAGATCTCGGTTTCGTGATTCACTTCGGCGCCCCGTCCTCGCCGATCGCCTATTACCAGCAGGTCGGCCGGGCCGGCCGCGGCGTCGAGAGCGCGAGCGTCATTCTGCTGCCGGGGCCGGAGGATCAGGCGATCTGGGACTACTTCGCCTCGGTGGGCTTCCCGCCCGAATCGCAGGTTCGCCAGGCACTCGGCGTCCTGTCGGCGGCCGGCGGTCCGCTGAGTACCGCCGCCCTCGAACCCCAGGTCGAGCTGTCACGCAACCGGCTCGAGACGATGCTGAAGGTGTTGGACGTCGACGGGGCGGCCAAGCGGGTGCGGGGCGGCTGGATCAGCACCGGCCAGCCCTGGACGTATGAGGCCGAGCGGTATGCCAAGGTGCGTCAGGTCCGGGTGGACGAGCAGCGCGCGATGCGCGACTACCTGGCGCTGACCGGTTGCCGAATGCGTTACCTGCGCGAGCAGCTCGACGATCCGGACGCCGCCGACTGCGGTCGCTGCGACAACTGCGGCGGCCTGCGGATCCCGGCCGGGATAGCCGACGATGCGGTGTCGCAGGCGAGTGCCGCGTTGGAGCGACCCGGCGTTCCGATCGAGCCACGCAGGCAGTGGCCGACTGCCATGTCGAGCCTCGGCGTGCAGCTCAAGGGCAAGATCGGCGCGACCGAAAGCGCCGAGACCGGCCGGGTGATCGCGCGCTACACCGACCTCGGTTACGGCCAGCGGGTCCGCGCGCTGCTGGTCGGCACCGGCGTCGGCACCGAAACTGCTGACCAGCCCGAAATTGCCGATGGGGCGCCAGCCGACGTGGCGGCTGGCAGTCGCCCGGTCGGAGCCGGCTCGGGTGACGAGCTGCCCGCGGAGCTGGTCGGTGCCGCGATTCAGGTGCTGGCGGCCTGGGACTGGCAGCAACGACCGGCCGCGGTGGTATGGGTCGGATCCAACCGCCGGGCCCGCCTGATCGCCGACCTGGCCGGCCAGCTCAGTACCCGCGGCCGGCTGGCCAATCTCGGCCCGGTGGAACACCACGGGCCATCGGCAACGGCGCGGTCCAACAGCGCGCAACGGCTCCGCGCCGTCTGGGACAGCTACCGGCTACCGGACGAGCTGGCGCAGCGACTGGCCGGTGAATTCCAGGGCCAACCGATATTGCTGGTGGACGATTTCATCGACACCGGCTGGACGATGGCAGTGCTGGCCCGGCAGCTACGCCAGGCCGGCGCCGGGCAGGTGTTGCCGTTCGCGTTGGGCCTGGCCGGATGAGCTATCCGATCAGGCAGGCCGCTGCCGCATTGCGGCCAGGACACGTCGTTGCCGATACCGGAGCCACTATCCGATCAGGCACTCAGCCGGCAGCTCGAACCAGCGCAGGTGTTCGAAGTCCTCGGAGACGAATCCCGCCTCGGCCAGCGCGGCGCCGTCGATGCCCGACGCCGGTGGCTCGATAGCCGCCCACAGCGCGCTGGCCTCGTCGAGGTAGCTCTGCAGGATCGACTCCGGGGCCCGGTCCTGCTGTCGCGGATAGCAGAGCTTGCCGTCAGCGTCGTAGCCGACCTGGTGCAGCCGCAACGGTGGCTCGGCCGGGCCACGCCGGTGCCGCCACAGTCCGGTCGCGGGTTCGAACCGGTAGTCGCCGAGCAGCCGCCAACCATCGCGAGCGATCAGGCTGACCGCCTCGACCACATAGCGAAAGACCGGTTCGGAGATGAAGTAGTTGAAGTTGACCCGAACCCAGCCGGGCTTGATTCCCTCGCAGCCGCCGGCAATCTCGCGGTCGAACTCGCGCGAGCGGTCGAGGTCGATGCCCAGCAGCCGGTGACCGTAGGGCCCCGCGCACGAGCAGCCGCCGCGAGCCTGGATGCCGAACAGGTCGTTGAGCAGCGCCACCACGAAATTGTGGTGCAGGTAGCGGCTGCGATCGCCGCCGCTGCGCACCACGAACGACACGATCGACAGCCGCTCGGAATCGAGATTGCCCAGGATTTCCAAGGCAGGTTCCTGCTTCCAGGCGGCGACCGCGCGGCTCAGGTAGTACTCCTCGTGGGCCCGGATCACCTCGATCCCGACGGCCTGCTTGAGCTGGAAGACCATGCCGGCCCGGATGGATTCCACGATCGCCGGCGTGCCACCCTCCTCGCGCTGCTCCGGGTCGAGCAGGTAGCGGTGCTCGGACGGGTTGACGTAGGCCACCGTCCCGCCGCCCGGCACCACCGGCACCCGGTTGGTCAGCAGCTCGCGCCGGATGACCAGCACGCCCGGGGTGCTCGGGCCGCCGATGAACTTGTGCGGGCTCAGGAAGATCGCGTCCTTGTAGGCCAGTGGGCTGGCCTCGCCGTTGCCGTCCGCCCTGCTGTACATGTCGATCTCGACGTAGGGGGCGGCGGCGGCGTAGTCCCAGAAAGACAGCGCGCCGTGCTCGTGCAGCAGGGTCGCGACCCGGACGGTGTTGCTGACGATGCCGGTGACGTTGCTGGCGGCCGAGAACGAGCCGATCTTGAGCGGCCGGTCGGCGTAGTGCTCGAGCTGGCGGGTCAGCTCGTCGATGTCGATGTGCCCGTCGGCGTCTTGGGCGATCAGGACCACGTCGGCGATCGATTCGCGCCACGGCAGCTCGTTGGAATGGTGCTCGTACGGCCCGATGAACACCACCGGACGTTCCTCGGCCGGGATCAGCGCCGACAGCTGGTACTTGTCGTCCAGGCCGGCCGGGATCCGCAGCCCGAGTACCCCGATCAGCTTGTCGACCGCCCCGGTACAGCCGGAACCGGCAAAGATGACCGCGGTCTCGTGGTCACCGCCGACCGCCTTGGAGATGATCGCGCGGGCATCTTCGCGCAGCCGGGTGGTCTGCAGGCCCGTTCCGCTGGACTCGGTGTGGGTGTTGGCATACCGGGGCAGCACCTCGTCCCGGATGAAATCTTCCAGAAAACCCAGCGCCCGACCCGAGGCCGTGTAGTCGGCATAGGTCACCCGGCGCGGGCCGTACGGGCCTGGCATCACCTGGTCGTCGCCGATTACGGACTCACGGATCCGGCGCAACAACGATGTTTCGACCGGGGCAGCTGCATTCACCTGGCCGAGGGTAGTCGCCCGGCAACCTGTCAAACTGAAGGAATGGAGCAATCGATGACCGTGACCGACATCCTGACCGACGCCTTCGGCCGAATCCGGGAGCTGGTGACCGTCACCGCCGCTGATCTGAGCCCGCAGCAGCTGGCATTTCGCCCCAACGAGCAGGCCAACAGCATCGGCTGGCTGATCTGGCACCTGACCCGGGTGCAGGACGATCACCTCGCCGACGCCGCCGGTACCGAACAGGTCTGGACGAGCCAGGGTTGGTACGACCGCTTCGAGCTGCCTTTCGAACCGGCGGCCACCGGCTATGGCCAGGATCGCGAGGAGGTGGCCGCCGTCACGGCAACCACCGACCTGCTGACCGGCTATCACGAGGCGGTGTATCGGCGAACCGTGGAGTACCTGTCCGGCCTGGCCGAAGCCGACCTCGGCCGGGTCGTCGACGAGTCCTGGGATCCGCCGGTGACGCTCGGCGCCCGGCTGGTCAGCGTGCTCAGTGACGATCTACAGCACGTCGGGCAGGCCGCCTACCTGCGCGGCCAGCTCGGCTGACCCCGCCGGCCCGGCTTAACCAGCAGCTCGCCTGACCTCGCAGGCTCGGCCAACCGTGAGTTCGGCCAACCAGCAGCTCGGCCAACCGCCAGCTCGGCCAACCAGCAGCT
Source organism: Actinomycetota bacterium (assembly GCA_030853265.1). GTDB lineage: Bacteria > Actinomycetota > Actinomycetes > Mycobacteriales > Jatrophihabitantaceae > Jatrophihabitans_A. Next base: position 50,660 of record JALYVK010000005.1, on the reverse strand, counting down.
CGGCAGCTCGGCCAACCGCCAGCTCGGCTAACAGGACGGTAACGGCGGCAACAGTCCGCCGCTGCCGGCACATCCTCGCTGTGAACGCATCCGAGGAGGAGCCGTGCAGCGAGTATTCAGGCAGCGATCAGCCCCGCCCCGAACAGCTGGCCGGTCAGCCCAGCAAGCCCGACCAACCCGACCGCGAACAACCGCCCAGCAAAGAACGCCGGCCACCCGCTGGCGTTGGCTGGCGGTGCTCGCGGTGCTGGTGCTGGCCGGTTGCGGCGGCTCCCAGCACGGCGGCTCATCGACCAGCGGCCAGGCCGCGGCGGCACCGGCCATCGGAACCGGCAACCAGGCCGCCGGCAGTAGCGGCGGCCAGGCCGCCAGCGGCGCCGGGAACTCGGCTCGGAGCAAGGCCGCAACGCCACAGACCCCCTTGTTGCAAAGGGATATCCTGCGTACCGCGACGTTGAACATGACCGTGCGGGACGTCGACCAGGCCGCGACGAAGGCGCTGGCGGCGACCGAGGCGGCCGGCGGCCGGGCAGACGGTGACAACCGTGACAGCGACGCCGGTGGCCGGCATGCCGAGCTGGTGCTCAGGGTGCCGCCGGCCAAGCTGGATTCGCTGATGGCCACGGTCGTCGGTTTGGGGCATGAGAATAGCCGGACCGTGCAGGGTGTGGATGTCACCGCCTCGCACGCCGATGTCACCGCCCGGGTGAAGGCACTGACCATCAGCGTCGGACGGCTGCAGGACTACCTCCAGCATTCCGGCAGCATCACCGACCTGGTGACGCTGGAAGACCAATTGAGTCAACGGCAATCGGACTTGGACTCGACCGTTGCCCAGCAGCGCGCGCTGGAAGATCAGATCGGCCTGGCCACCCTGACCGTCGACCTCAGCACGGTGACCCCGCCGGTGCACCATGCCGGCTCAGGGCCGTCCGGCTTCGGCTCGGCGCTGATCGGCGCGCTGCACGCACTGGTGCTGGTGCTGCGCTGGAGCGCCGCGATCGCCGGTTACCTGCTGCCCTTCGCGCTGATCGCAGCGTTGATCGCGGTACTGGTCGGGGTGCCGATCAGCCGCTACCGCCGCCAGGCCGGCCGGCGACCGGTCCAACCCGTCGAGCCGGCAACCGTCGAGTCGCAAGGCTGACCGACTGATCGGCGCCGACGCATAGAGGTCAGCAGTCGGCGAAGATTGGCCTTGGTAATACAGCCTAATCGCTGGTGAGCGGTTGCTGTTGCGGCAACCAGACGGTGAAGGTGCTGCCCACCCCCACCTCGGATTCCACGTCGACCGAGCCGGCATGCCGGTGCACGATCTCGCGAACGATCGCCAGCCCGAGCCCGGTTCCCGGCAGCGCCGCCGAGGCCGCGTTGGACGCCCGGAAGAACCGGGTGAACAGGTTGGCGAACTCCTCGGCCGGAATGCCCATGCCGGTGTCGCTCACCCAGACAACCACTCCGTCGGTCTCGTCGGCCTCGAGTTCGATCCGGACCTTGCCGCCGGCCGGGGTGAACTTGATCGCGTTGCCGATCAGGTTGGTGAAGACCTGGTCCAGCTGTTGCGGATCGGCTTCGATCTTCAGCTCGCTCGGGATGGCCAGTGCCAGCTCGAGCTCACTGGCCGCGGCCAGCGGTGCCATCGCCTCGTGCACCGCGCGCAGCACCGAACCGACGTCGACGCTGACCAGGTCCAACCGCAACCGGCCGGCGTCGATCCGCGACTGGGTCAGCAGATCCTCGATCAGGTTGCGCAACCTGGTCGCGTTGCGGTCGATGATGTTCAGCATCCGGTGCGCGGGCTCGGGCAGGTCGCCGCCGTCGCCGTCCTGCAGCATTTCCAGGTACCCGCTGATCGAGGTGAGCGGCGTACGCAACTCGTGCGAGACGGTGGAGACGAAGTCGGACTTGGCCTGATCGAGTTCGTGCAGCAATTGCACGGCTTCGGCCTGCCGCTCGATGACGTGGGCCTGCACCAGGCTGTGCGCGAGATCGGCGGCCAGGAACTGGGCGAGCCCGGTCTCGGTCAGCGTCCAGTGCCGCGAATGCCCCACCATGGCAACCCACAGCACGCCGAAGGCGCCGGTGCTGTCACCGATCGGCACCAGCAGCGAGGCACTGGCGCCGACCGCCTGGGCCAGCCCGAAGATGACCCTGCCGGACGGCGTCGGCTCGTAGGTGCGATGGTCATCGATCGTGATGATCTGCGCGCCGTCCCAGAGCCGGCCGGCCAGCGCCCGGGACTCGTGCAGCTGGTAGTCCAGCGGGGGCGGCAGCGGTCTGAGATTCTCCCGCTGCCATTGGGCTGTCAGCGCTGGCACCCGGTCACCGGCGAAGGTATGCAGCCAGACCCGATCGACCTCGAAGGCATCGCCCAGGCCGCGTACCAGATGCTCAGCCATCTGGGCGCCATTAGTAGTACGCCGAATGGTGGAGGAGATCAGCCTGGTGCGCTGGCGAAACAGCTCGGCATCGCGATCCATGGTTGCCTCGGCACGGGCCCGCCGGCCGACCGCGTTGACCGCGCGGGCCAGCGCCCGCACCTCCGACGGCCCGTCCTGCTCGTTGGCGTGCGCGCTGAAGTCACCCCGATCCAGCCGGGAGACCACCGAACGCAGCGCGCGCAGCGGCCGGCTGATCCCTGACGAGGCGCGCAGCGCGAGGATCGCGGCAATCAGGACGGCGATCACGGTGGCCACGATCAGCAGCGGGATGGCCAGCCCGTGAATCCGATTCGCCTGGTGGCGAAGGCTGATCCGGCTCGCGTCGATCTTGCTGGTGACGGTCGTGTCGGCGATCCGGAACTGGTCGAACAGGTTCTTGCCGGCCTGCTGCTGGGCCTGGCTGGGCAGGTCGCTGTGGTTCGGGTTGGCCGCGATCGGATCGGCGTACTCGTTCAACCACCGCGCGGCCAGCGCGCGTTCCTTGCCGATCGCGGCGTCCCAGGTGTGCACCCCGATGCCGTTCAAAGCGAGTTTCGTGTGGTCCAGGCTGGGCAATATCTCGTTGTGTGAGCTCTGGTACGGCTGCAGAAAGGTCTGGTTGCCGGTCAGCAGGTAACCGCGTACCGCGCTCTCGGCATCGAGCATGAACTTCAGTGTCTGGTCGTGCGCGTCGCTGGCCGGGGTATAGCCGTTGGTCAGCTTGCCGACCTGGCCGGTCGCGATCTCGACAGCCACCACGCCGCTGGCACCGACCAGCACCAGCAGAAGCAGCATCGCGGTGACCAGCCTGCGCAGCCTGGTGCCGACCGCGTCATGGGAATCCGAAATGATCGATCCGGACCCGCTACCGGGTTGCTCCGGTCTCACCGCCCTACCCGTTCCAGGACTGCCTCGACTCGAGCCAGCAGCTCGCGTGGGCTGAACGGTTTGATCACGTAGTCCGCGGCCCCGATCGCGATACCGTTCTCGACATCGAATTCCTGACTCTTGGCCGACAACAGGATCACCGGGATCGAAGCCGTTCGGGGGTCAGCGCGCAGCTCGGCGATGATGTCCAGGCCCGAGATGCCGGGCATCATCACGTCCAGCAATGCGACATCCGGCGGCAGCCTGCGCAGTTCGGCGAGCGCGGTGATGCCGTCGGCGGCGGTGCTCACCTGGTAGCCGGCCGCGGCCAGCTTGGCGGCGACGAGTTCGCGAATATCGCGATCGTCCTCCGCGACCAGGGCAAGCCGTCGACGTTCGGCAGCCAGCTGGTCGTCCGCCATGGCCTCATCAGCCCCTTCCCGATGGTATGAATCATCTCTCTTTAGCGCCGCTACGCAACCCGCATCGCAATTGAAGCTGAGTGCAGAGCCGGTCCTCGGTATCGCCGAGCCGGATTTCCAAAATGCGGGCGGTACGCCTGAGCCGATACCGGACGGTGGTCGGATGCACGCCCAGCTCCCCGGCGACCCGCGTTACGTCCGAGCCGGTGTCCAAGTAGCCGAGCAGCGTCCGGGCGCTGTCCGGGTCCTCGCGGATCAGCGTTTCGATCCGGCTGTCGAGCAGTTCTGCCTGCTGGGCAACGGCATTCTCGGCCGCGCTGGTGACCAACCGGGCCCGGACGGCCTCGAAGTCGACCACCGGCTCGGCGCTGTCGGCGGTCAGCGCCAGCTCGGCGGTCCGGCCGGAGCGGGCCGCCGCCGCTACCGAGGAGACCCGGGCGCCGACGGCCGCCCGGACCTGCGGGTCCAGGTGCTGCCGGCCTGCCGTGACCACGCCGGTGAGCATGCCGAGTGCCGCGTCGGTTACATCCAGGTTCGGCAGTAGTGCATAGATCCGGCCGGCCAGTTGGTCGACGATGGCGTCGCGGCGCAGGGCGGTGGCGTGCACGGTGACGATGGCGGCCAGCTCGTCCAGCTGCAGCCGAGCCGCTGCCGGATCGCGCTCGGCCGGCCCGAGGGTGACCACCGCGACCGCGCACGGCTTGCCCGCCTGCCTGGCCAGCTCGGCGATCGAGTCGCTGCGGCCCGACAGCAGCGCGCCCAGCCCGTCCCCGGCTCGGCGCCGGAAGGCCGGCGGGCCCTGGCTCACCAGCTGGACCGCGGTCAGCCGGGCGGCTCCGAGTAACGCCTGCTCGGCGTGCGGCCCGAAGTCCGCCGAGCCCTGCTGCACCCAGATCGTGCCGAGTTGCCGGTCACCGGCGAACACCCCGACGGCCAGCCGGCGACGGACGCCGGAGCCCGGATGCTCGGCGATCTCGACCACCTCCTCGGAGCCGGCCAGCCGGTCATAGACCCCCCATTCGCGCAGTAATGCCAGGTAGTCCGGCGGCCCGCTGCGGCCGAGAATGGACAGCCGGCGCAGCTCATCCACCTCGTCGCTGGAACGGGAGTAGGCCAGCACTCGGGCCGAGGTGTCCTCGATGGTGACCAGCCCACCGGTCAGCACCGCGATGGTCTGGGCCAGGTCGGCGAGCTCGTCGTCCCCCCGGACCGCGGGTGGGCTCAGCCGCGCCGACAACCGCTGGTGCAGCTCTCGCCAGCTCACTGCGGCCGGCAGCCAGTGCAGCTCGATGCCGGCTCGCCCGGCAAGCTCGGTGAGGGCGCTGCGCGATGGTCCGCGCAGGATCACGGCCGCGGCCCGGGCTTCCCCGGCGGCCTGCAGCAGTCGCGCGGCGCTCTGATCCGCCAGGCCGATACCCAGCACGATCTCACCTTCGACAAGCTGGCCGGACGGCTGGTCGTGCTCGGCCAACCCGACGGTGCGGCCGGTCGGCAGCCGTTCGAGCAGGTCCGTGAGCTCGCTGCTCGGATCTGAGTCGACCATGCCGCCGATCTTATCGTTTTCGAGCAGCCTTCGACGGTGGCGAGGGCCTACCGTGAGAACGAGTCACGCCGGTCGGTGAGCTGCCGATCTCGATCCCCAGCCTCTTTCGACCCAGCCAGCTTCTTTCGACCCAGCCTTTCGAGTTCGACCCAGCCTTTGGGTTCCACCCAGCCTTTCGAGCAGGAGACCGCGATGGATGCCGTCAGCAGAATTCCCGCCCCGCGCAACGAGCCGGTGCTCGACTACGCACCCGGCTCGCCGGAGCGCCAGGCGTTGATCGGCCAGCTGGCCGAGCTGGCCGCCACCCGGACGGAACTGACCTGCACGATCGGCGGCGAGCAGCGGTTGGGCGGCGGCGAGCGGGGCACCGTGGTGCAGCCGCACCGGCACGCCCACGTGCTGGGGGAGTTCGGCAATGCGACCGCCGAGGACGCCCGCGATGCGGTGGCTGCCGCCAAGCGTGCCGCGCCAGGCTGGCAGGCGCTGTCCTACGACGACCGGGCCGCGATCTTCCTGCGGGCCGCTGACCTGTTGGCCGGACCGTGGCGAGCTCGGCTCAACGCCGCCACCATGCTCGGGCAGTCCAAGACCGCGATCCAGGCCGAGATCGACGCGGCCTGCGAGCTGATCGACTTCTGGCGCTTCAATGTCGCGTTCGGCGGCCAGCTGCTCACCGAGCAGCCGGTGTCCTCGGCCGGGATCTGGAACCGGCTGGACCACCGTCCGCTGGAAGGTTTCGTCTATGCGATAACACCATTCAACTTCACCGCGATCGCCGGCAACCTGCCGACCGCGCCGGCGCTGATGGGCAACGTGGTCATCTGGAAGCCGTCGAACACCCAGCTGCTGGCGGCGGTGCTGACCATGCGGGTGCTCGAAGCTGCCGGTCTGCCGCCGGGCGTGATCAACCTGCTTACCGGGGACGGGCTTGCGGTATCCGAGGTGCTGCTGGCCCATCCGGATCTGGCCGGCATCCACTTCACCGGTTCCACCGCGACCTTCCAGCACCTGTGGAGGTCGGTGGGTGAGAACCTGTCCGGTTACCGGACCTATCCGCGGCTGGTCGGCGAGACCGGCGGCAAGGACTTCGTGCTGGCGCATCCGAGTGCTGACCTGGACACCCTGCGTACCGCGCTGATCCGCGGCGCCTTCGAGTACCAGGGCCAGAAGTGCTCGGCCGCGTCGCGGGCCTACATCCCTTCTTCCCTCTGGGAAAAGCTCTCCGAGAGCCTGGCTGCGCAGACCGAGGCACTGGCCATGGGTGAGGTCACCGATTTCAGCAACTTCCTCGGTGCGGTGATCGACCGGCGAGCCTTCGACCGGTTGGCCGCAGTGCTGGACCGCGCCAAGAACGATCCCGGCCTCGAGATCCTCGCCGGTGGAACTGCCGATGACAGCACGGGATTCTTCGTCCGGCCGACCATCCTGGTGGCCCGCGACCCGCATCACGAGGTGTTCTCCACCGAGTACTTCGGGCCGATCCTGTCGATTTTCGTCTATGACGACAGCAACTTCGACGACGCGGCTTACGATGAGATCCTGGACCTGGTGGACGGGGCGGCGCCGTACGGCCTGACCGGTTCGATCATCGCCACCGACCGGACGGCGATCGTGCGAGCCCAGCAGCGGTTGCGTTTCGCGGCCGGCAACTTCTACATCAACGACAAGCCCACCGGCGCGGTCGTCGGGCAGCAGCCCTTCGGTGGTTCGCGCGCCTCGGGCACCAACGACAAGGCCGGTTCGATCCTGAACCTGCAGCGTTGGATCTCACCGCGCGCCATCAAAGAGACGCTGGCCGGCCCGACCACCATCGGCTATCCGCACCAGGAAGCCGACGCCAGCTCCGAGCAGGGACGGTAGCGAGGTGGCACTGCTACGCCAACCGCTGCTGGCCGCTGCCCGCTCGCCGCGACTGCGTCAGGTGGCCGAGAAATCCCGGCTGACCCGGCCGGTGGTCGAGCGGTTCGTGGCCGGCGCCGGCGAGGACGATGCGCTGCGGGTGACCGGCGAGCTGGTGGCTGCCGGCTTGCGGGTGACGCTGGACTTTCTCGGCGAGGACACCACCGAGCTGGCGCAGGCTCAGCACACGGTGGCCGCCTACCGTTCGGTGCTGGCCGCGCTGGCAGATGCTGGCCTGGCCGAGCACGCCGAGGTGTCGGTGAAGCTGTCGGCCATCGGACAGTCACTGGTCGACGGTGAGAAGATCGCGCTGGACGGTGCTCGGCAGATCTGCGAGTCGGCCGCCGCGGCGGGTACCACCGTCACCTGCGACATGGAAGATCACACCACCACCGACTCGACGCTGGGCATCGTGGCCCAGCTGCGTACCGACTTCCCGTGGGTGGGTGCGGTGTTGCAGGCCTACCTCAAGCGCACCGAGGGCGACTGCCGTGACCTGGCGACGGCCGGCTCCCGGATCCGGTTGTGCAAGGGCGCCTATGCCGAACCCGAGTCGGTGGCCTTCGCCGGCGAGGCGGTGGACGAGTCCTACCGGCGGTGCCTGAAGGCGCTGTTCGCCGGCGAGGGCTACCCGATGGTGGCCAGCCACGATCCGGCCATGATTGCCGCTGCCCGGTCGCTGATCGTCCAGAACTCACGAGCTGCCGACAGCTACGAGTTCCAGATGCTCTACGGCATCCGGCCGGACGAGCAGCGCGCGATTGCCGAGGCCGGCCACCGGATGCGGGTGTACGTGCCCTACGGCGACGAGTGGTACGGCTACTTCATGCGCCGGCTGGCTGAACGGCCAGCGAACCTGACCTTCTTCCTGCGATCGTTGGCCTCCAAGAAGTAGTCTGCTGCCGTCTGACAGCTAAGAGAGTGGAAGATTTTAGTGGCTGGGCAACAGAATTCTTCCACTCTCTTGAAGGGCCGGCCCGGGTAGTTCTTCGGGGCGAGCTAGTCATAGACCCCTTCCAGCAGCCAGCGCTGCGCGGTGACGTCGAAGCACACCAGATAGGCCCGGCCAGCGGTGTCGACCAGCTGTAGCCGGACCAGCTGCCGGGCCGCTGCCGGATCCCACCAACGATCGTCCACCGGCCAGGGTCCGGCCCACGCGGTGATGCCGAGCTGGCTCGGCGGCCCGACCTGGCTCGGCGGCCCGACCTGGCTCGGCGGCCCGACCTGGTGGCCTACCTGGCCCGATGACTCAGCTTGGCTTGGCAACCCGACCCGGCGGCCCAGCTGGCCCGGCGGCTCAGCCTGGCTTGGCAACCCGACCTGGTGGCCCAGCTGGCCTGGCGGCTCAGCCTTGCGGCCCACTTGGCCCGGCGGCTCAGCTTGGCTTGGCGACTCGGCGTGCAGGGAGAACCTCGCGGGCGCTGCCGGCAGCACACCCCGTCCGGTCACCACCACCATCCGGCCGAGCCGATCGAGGACCTGCACCGGTCGCGGTGGGTCGATGAGCACCGACGGGGCGGGGGACGGCAGCCGGCCGGGCCAGGGCTGATCTGCCTGGCCGTCCTCGACCCGGTCGTCCCCCCAGCCGACCAGCCGGGTGCGCTGTGCCGGGCTGCGGCCACCGGTCACCATCGGAGTCTGTACCGAGCCCGGCCCGAGCAGGGTCTGAACCCGGGCCAGCGCCCGGTGCGCGCGCTCGTCGACGATGCCGTCGCCACCCCAGAGCGCGCGCTGGTGAGTGCTGGTAGGCACCGTCTCGATCGGGGTCAGCCGGAGCAGGTTCACCGGCCCGGTCGGGGCATTCGGCTCGTCCGCCGCCCGGTGCAGCCAGCCTTCCAGTTGCCAGCGCACCCGATCGGTGACGTCGACGGAGTTGAGCACGCCGGCATGCCGCCAGCGCCGGACGGTCTCTTCGCCCCGGTCGGTTTGGGCAAGCAGCTCGAAACAAGTACAGGCCAACCCGTGATCGGCGAGCCCGGCAACGAAGCGCTCGATGGTTTCCCGGGCGCTGAACGCGATGGCGTCGACCCGGTCCAGCGGTGGTTCCAGCTCGATGCTCACCTCGAATTCGGCTGGCGGCCTACGGCCGGCGATCGGTCGCGAGTCCAGCCCGGCGGCCTGCCGATGCGCCCAGCCGCCGGCCGTCCCGAAACGGACCGCCACGTCGGCGGCCGGCAGCGCGGCGAAGGCGCCCAGGCTGCGAATGCCCAGCCGCTTGAGCAGATCGACCAGGGCGGGTTCGTCGAGCGTCTCGATGGGCAACTCGGCGAGAAAGTCGGCCGAACAGCCTGCCGTGACGATGCAGCCACGCCGGGCCGCCTGCTCGGCGGCGAACGCTCCGTCGGCGATTCCGATCAGCACGTCATCGGTGTGCCGGGCGATGGCCCGGCTCAGCGCATGCAGCACGGCGGTCTCGCTGCCGAAGTATTTGGTAGGGCCCCGGATGCCGATAGCGGCCAGCCCGGGCCGGTCGATCTCGACCCCGGGCGCGATGGATTCGATGGCGGCCATGATCGGTTCGAATGCCCGGGCCTCGGCGGCGTCGTTGCGGGGCAGCAGGACGAGTTCCGGGCAGCGGCTCTGGGCCTCGCGCCGGCGCAGGCCGCGCTTGATGCCGAGTTGGCGGGCGGTGTGGGTGCAGGCCACCACCCGGTTGGCAGTGAGCACCGCGACCGGATCGGTTGCCCTCAGCGTGGTCTCGGCTCGAGCCGTGGTCACCGGCCAGTCCGGGCACCAGACCGCCGCCATCCGGGGCGGGCCGATCATCGTGGGTCGCGAATCGCTCGATGGACGCTGGCTGTTCGGTGCCTGGCTGTTCGGGTGCGCTGGCTTCTCGGGGGCACTGTCATAGCCACAGCTCAGTGCTGCGCGGCCGGACCGCGCGGCCCTTGCCGGTCGCCGAGACCAGCAGCTGGTGCTGGGTGAGCCGGCCGTACCCGTCGCCGATGCCGGCCCAGTGACCGTGCTCAGCCGACAGCCGCAGCTCGACGGCCGGCCAGGATTGCGAGCGCTGGCCGAACAACACCAGCACCGCGTCCTTGCTGCGGGCGCGGGCGGTCAACCGGCGGGCTTCGCCATCGGTAACGGTGAGCCGGCCAGTATTGGCCAAGCCGGTGCTGGTGCCGACCAGGCCGGTGCTGGTGTCGGCCAAGCCGGCGCTGGTGCCGACCAGGCCGGTGCTGGTGTCGGCCAACCCGGTGCTGGTGCCGGCCAGCCTGGTGCTGGTGTCGGCCAGTCCGGTATCGCCAACCAGGCCGTGCGAGAAACCCGAACCAGCCACACCAGCACCGCCCATGTCGGGCAGGCCGGCCAGGTTGCTGGCGAACCCGGGCCGGGCAACCACCACATCGACGGCATCCAGCAATGCGCCGACCGCGGTGGTCCAGGACGGCCCGGTCCAGCCGCCGTTCGGTGGGTTGATGATGGACAGCCGGCCCAGCTCGATCCCCGCCTCGGCCGCGGCGTCGGCGCTGATGCTGGGCATCCCCACCATCGCCATCCAGGCGCCGTTCTCGGACGGGCCGGCTAGCAGCGCCAGCAGCAGCGACACCGAGCTGGTAACCGCGATGGTGCTGCCTCGGCGTAGCCCGTCCGGCAGCAGTTCGCGCAGGCCCGGCGGCACCGGAAGTGGCGGCAGGGTGGGCCGAAACAGGGTGCTGACCGGGCCGGCCGGCACCGGCCCCAGCTCGGTCCGCAACGAGGGCCGGCTCGGCGCCGGGGTCGCCGGATCGGCAAAGGGATCGGGCTCTGCGACCGCATAGGCACCGTCGCTGTCATCGAACCGGTCGACGCTGTCATCGAAACCGTCGTCCGAGTCGTACGCCGGTGCGGTCATCCCCTCATGTTCGAACATCAGTTCGAATATGTCAACGCGGCCCGCGTCGATCACGAAAATGTCCGCTAAGTTTGACCATCTACCCCGCTTGGGGTTATACCCTTGGTGTTCGAGGCGGCACCACACACCGGAGGCACCGATGCCCAAGATCAACGTTTACCTTCCCGACGACCTGGCCAGCGCGGTGCGCAAGGCCGGCATCCCGGTGTCGGCGGTCTGCCAGCGAGCGCTCGCCGACGCGGTGGCGGCCGTGGACGGTGGCCTCGGCACCAGCCAACCGGCCGGTGATCCGCAAGAGGAGACCAACTCCGAGCGGTTGCGGTCCCGGCTGACCCAGCGGGTGCAGCGGGTGATCGAGCTGGCGACCGAGGCGGTCGGCGGCGACCCGCTGGCGGTCAGTTCGGTCGAGCTCACCGAAGCGCTGGTCCGCCAGGGCAACAACCTGGCCCTCGCGGTGCTGCGCAGCCTCGATATCGAGCCGGACGACCTGCGCACCGAGCTGCGGGCCACCGAGTCGACCAACCGGCGCTCGGACGGCGATCGGCTGGCGGCCACCCTGGACGAGGTGTGCGAGCGGGCGGCCCAAGCGGCGATCTCGTTGGAGAACAACTACATCGGCTGCGAGCACCTGCTGCTGGGGCTGCTGGACGGTCCGGACGCCGACCCCGCCGCGAGCACCCTGCGCACCCTGGGGCTGGATGTCGAGAAATGCCGGGATGCGGTACGGGCGGCGCTGGGCGGCATCAGCTACGCGCAGGGCAATCTCTCGTTCACCGGCCTGAGCGCGCCGATCCGCTCGGTGCTGGAAGAGATCCGCCAGCGGCTGGGCCGGCTGGAACAGCCGGGTAACTGACCTGGGCTCAGCCGGTCCGGACGACCGGCTCGGGTGCCTCGTCCTCGTCGTCCAGCGGATCGACCAGCGGATCCCGGTCCGGCAGCCCGGCCGCGACCCGGTCCGGGTGCAGGAACACGAAGCGTTTGTAGGCCCAGAACCGGAAGATCGTCCCCATCCCGATCGTGAACAGGTTGACCACGTTCATGATCAGCAGGTGGTGCTTGAAGTGCAGCGGGTAGGAGAAGACCGCGATGACCACCAGCGAGAAGACGAGCGCGATCAGGTTGATCAGGAAGAAGAAACCGGCCTCGCGGCTCAGCTTGCTACGGGCCCGGTGCGAGAAGGACAGGTAACGATTGCCGACATAGGTGACGACGGTGGCAACCGTGGTAGAGATCGACTTGGCGATGATCTGACCGTCGGAGAAGAACAGGTTGAACAGCCCGAGATCGATTACCAGGCCGACAGCGCCGACAACCCCGAAGGCGGCGATCTCCTTGACAAGAATGCGCCAGGAGCCGCGGACGTGGTCGATGAGTGTGTGAGACATTGCCGACTATCTTACGGCCCGCACACCGGTGCGTTGGCCAGGTCAGCCGGTGCGGGGCGCGCGCTTGGGTGGCAACGGTAGGAATCCCGAGGTGCGGGCCATGTAGTCGCGGTAGCCGTCCCGCTTGGCCATCGAGCGTTCCAACACCCGCTTGCCGGATCCGAATGCCAGCAAATACACCATGATCGCCGGTGAGAACACCGTCAGCAGTCCGGGCCACCGTTCGGCCGACACACAGAAAATTCCTACCCAGACGCAGGCGTCGCCGAAGTAGTTCGGGTGCCGTGTGTAGCGCCACAGGCCGCCGTCCATCACCGAGCCGACGTCCTTACCGGCCGCCTTGTCCGCCTTGTACTTTTCCATCTGCCAGTCACCGACGCCTTCGAACAGCACTCCGACCAGCCAGAGCAGCACGCCGATCCAGGCCAGCACGGTCAGGCCGCGACGTTCGAAGGAGCCGACCAGGATCGGCATCGCGACCAGAAAGGCCAACAGTCCCTGCAACCCGTACACCAGTCCGATGGTCTGCAGCGTGCCGCGATCGCGCAGCATCTCTTCATAGCGCGGGTCCTCGCCCTTGCCGATGCTGCGCCGGCCGATGTGCACGGCCAGTCGCAGCCCCCACGCGCAGGTCAGCACCAGCAGCAGCCAGCGGCGGGCCGGATCGCCGGTGCCGGACGAGGCGACGAAGGCAACCACCGCGGCCGCGCAGTAGAGCAGGCCCCAGGCGGTGTCGATCACGCTGTGCTTGCCGGCGATTCTGCTTACCAGGTAGGTGAGCGCCAGCACCAGCAGGATCGCCGCCGCGGCTGGCAACAGCACTCCGGCGAAGGACTCGGTGGCGAAACCGCGGCCGTGCTCGGCTGCGGTTGTCATCATCCGGCAGCTGACCAGTCAGGAGTGGCCGGCATCGAGGACTCGCCGATTGCCGAAGGGCGAACCGCCAGGATCTGGTCCACGCCCATCCGGCCCTCTTCGAAGCTCAAGCCGCCGCCGACCAGGTAGAGCCGCCAGACCCGGGCCATCTCCTCGCCGACCATGGCTACCGCCTCGGCGAAGTGAGACTCGAAGGTGTCCAGCCAGTCATCGACGGTGCGGACGTAGTGCTCGCGCAGCGCCTGGACGTCGCGGATCTCGAAACCGGCTCGCTCCAGGAAACCGAGCGTCTCGCTCAACGGTCGCATGTGCATATCCGGGGCGATGTAGCTCTCGATGAAGGCACCGCCGCCGGGTGCGGCATCCGAGCGCCGCGACATCTGCTGCAGCAACAGCCGTCCGGTCGGCTTGAGGTGTCCGAACAGGGTGGCCGCATAGACCGGGTAGTTGTGCTCGCCGACGTGCTCACCCATCTCGATCGAGCTGACCGCGTCGAAGGCGGCCTCGGACACCTCGCGGTAGTCCTGCACCCGGACCTCGACCCGATCGGCCAGGCCACGCTCGGCGATCCGCTTGCCGATGAACTCGTGCTGCTGGCCAGAGATGGTCACCCCCAGCACCCGGACCCCGTAGTGCTCGGCGGCGTGCAGGCTGAGCGAGCCCCAACCGCAGCCGACATCGAGCAGCCGCATCCCGGGCTGCAGGTTCAACTTGCGGCAGATCAGATCCAGTTTCGCCTGCTGTGCCTCGACAAGACTCAGCTCAGGACGGGCGTAGTAGGCCGAGGAATAGGCCATTGCCGGGTCCAGGATCAGCGAGTAGAACTCGTTCGACAGGTCGTAGTGGTGCGCGATGGCTGCCCGATCCCGAGCACGGGTGTGCAGCGTCCCGGTGAGTTTCGCCTGCGAGGACGGGACGGTCGGCCGCCGGCCGAGCGCGCCGAGCCGCAGCGCCAGCAGCGCGGCGGACAGCTTCTGCTTGCCGCTCAGCCGGATCGGGGCGGCTTGGCTGGCCCGGGCGTGCTGCCAGACCCGGCGCAGCCCCTCAGCCAATTCCCTTGCGCCACCGGGCACATCGACCTCGCCGGTGATGTAGGCCTGCGCGATGCCGAGCTCGTCCGGTTGCCAGAGCAGCCGGCGCAGTGCCTTGCGTGAGGTGATGTGCAGCACCGGGGCATCCAACGGGCCGGCCTCACTGCCGTCCCAGGCTCGCAGCCGGACCGGCAGGTCGTTGCCGACCAGTGGACCCATCAGCGCTGATAGCTTCGCCGCGACCGTCATCAGTGAGCTGCTTTCGTCAGGCCGAACTGGACCACGTCAAGGTAGCGCGAGCGGAATCCCGCTTCGGAGTAGGCAAGGTAGAGCGACCACATCCGGCGGAAAGCCAGGTCGAAGTCCTCCGACAGCTCACCCACCTGGCTGGCATTGGCCTCGAAGGTCGCGCGCCAGCGGCGCAGGGTTTCGGCATAGTGCAGGCCGAAGGTGAACTCCGAGGCGACCGTCAGGCCGGCGTCGGTGGCCGACTGCCGCACCGACGGGACCGAGGGCAACTGCCCGCCGGGGAAGATGTATTTCACGATCCAGGTGTAGGTGTTCAGGCTGGCGATCATCCGGTCGTGCGGCATCGTGATCGCCTGCAGGCCGGCCCGGCCGCCCGGCTTGAGCAGCCGCTGGATCGCGCCGAAGTACTCGTCCCAGTGGTTGGCGCCGACCGCCTCGATCATCTCCACGCTGACCAGGGCGTCGAAGGTGCCGGTGACCTCGCGGTAGTCCTGCAACCGGACCTCGACCTGATCGGTGCAACCGGCCTCGGCGATCCGCTTGGTGGCAAGCTCCGCCTGCTCGGTGGAGATGGTCACCGTGGTGACCCGGGCACCGCGCTGGGCCGCCCGGATTCCCAACTCGCCCCAGCCGGTACCGATCTCGAGGACGGTGCTGCCCTCGGTGACGCCGGCGATGGTGAGCAGCCGGTCGATCTTGCGGTGCTGGGCAGCGTTGAGATCCTCACCGTGGCCGGCCGGATCGGCCTCGAACACCGCGGCCGAATAGGTCAGCGACGGGTCCAGGAACAGCTCGAACAGCTCGTTGGACAGGTCATAGTGCCGGTGGATGTTCTGCCGCGAACCGTCCAGCGTGTTGTCCTGGACGGATGGCCGGGCATGCACCACCGCGGAGCGAAGCCGTTGCAGCAACGGGGGAATCAGCGTCGCCATCCGGCTGGCCATGATGGTCAGCACGCCGGCCAGATCCTCCGAGGTCCAGTCGCCGGCCATGTAGGACTCGCCGAAGCCGATCAGGCCGCTGGCGGCCAGCCGGCGGTAGAAGTCATCGGGCCGGATCAGGTGCAGGTCCGGGTCGGTCATGGTGCCGCCGCCGAACCGCTTGCCGTCGGCGGTGGTCACCCGGATCGGCAGCGACTTCACCGCTCGCTTGGTCAGCCGCTCGGCGATCCGGCCGCGCAACGGGTTGTCCGGAACCGCGACTACGTCGGGCCACCGGCTGGGATCGATGGCAGCGTCGGCTGCCAATGTCGAGCTGCTCATCTCGCCTCACTCAATTCCGAAGAGGGTGCTGTCCGTGGAAAGGGCCTGAGACCCTTGAAATACAAGGTGATTCCGTGCCGCTTGATGCCGAACATGACTGCTCTGGTGGCCAGTGGGCTGCGCAGTGCCGCCCACAGCGAGCAGCGACCAGGTCGTCGTCGTCCGCTCAGCGCCGCCACGAACGGACGGTCGCCGGGCCGGTTCAGGGTTACCGTCACGGCCAATTTCGCTCCGGGCTCGGGTAACCGCATGGTGTACTCGCCGTCGACCGGGTAGAACGGCGAGACGTAGAAGACCTTCTCGACCTCGGCCCGGCCGGACGGGTCGGTGCTGAACAGGTAGCTGTGCCGGCCGCCATAGGTGTTGCGGACTTCGGCGACGGTGTGCGCGAGCGTCCCGCCATCGTCGTAGCAGTAGAAGACCGACAGCGGGTTGAACACGTAGCCGAGCACTCGCGGATTGGCCAGCATCAGGATCCTTGCCGGAGCCGCCACCTCGTGCTCGGCCAGGAACCGGTTCAGGTTGGAACGCAAGGTCGATCGGGTATCGCCGAGGTGGTCGCGGCTGCTGAACCGGCACAGCCAACCCAGCCCGGACGGAAGCGACGGGACGTCGTCGAGATCGATCAGCCAGCTGGAGCTGCGCTGGGCGAAGCCGTAGTCGATCGGGTCCCGGCGCCGATGGCTGATCTGCACGTCGTAGCAGGCGGGGGTGACCGGCCCGGCTGGCCGGCCGGTCACCAGTGCCCGCCGAGACTGCGGGCTGCCAGCACCCCGGAGCGGCAGCCGTCCTCGTGAAAGCCCCAGCCGTGGTAGGCGCCGGCGAAGGCCAGCACCCCGTCGTTCAACGCCGGCAGCTCGGCCTGGGCGGCCACCGAATCGGGGGTGAAGATCGGGTGCTCGTAATCCATCCGCTCGATGACCTGATCGGCGTCCACCGTCCCCTCGTCGTTCAGGGTGACCAGGTAGCGGGTCGCGCTGGGCAGCCGTTGCAGCCGATTCATGTCATAGCTCACGTGCACCGTCGAGGCGCCGGCCGAACAGCTGGGCAGCAGGTAGTTCCAGGACGACTGGGCGTGGGCCGACCTGGGCAGCACCGAGGTATCGGTGTGCAGCGAGGTCGGGTTGCGGGAGTACTCGATCGCGGCCAGCGCGTGCTGCTCGGCGGCGGTCGGCTCGCTGAGCATCCGCAGCGCCTGGTGTGGATGGGTGGCGATCACCGCCGCGTCGAAGAACTCGACGGATGCGCCATCGCCCTCGCCGAGCCGGAGCTGTACGCCACCGGAGACCCGGCTGATGCCGGCTACCGGAGTCGAGGTGAGTACCGCGGTCAGCTGCTTGGCGGCCTGCTCGACGTAGCGGGCCGAACCGCCCACCACGGTGCGCCACTGGGGTGAGCCGGTAACGCTCAACATGCCGTGGTTGTCGAGGAATTCGAACAGGTAGCGGGCCGGGTAGCGACCGGCCAGTTCCGGTGGGCACGACCAGACCGCCGAGATCAGCGGGGTGACGAAGTGCGAGCGAAAGTAGCTGCTGAACCGGCCGCGGGCCAGGAACTCAGCCATCGTCTCGGTGCTCGCGGTCTCGGTGGTCGCGGTACTGGCGCTCGCGGCCAGCAGCGCCCGGGCCCGACGGTGGAATCGGGTGACCTCGACCAACAGGTACAGGTAACGCGGCCGGGCAAGGTTGGCCAACCTCGGGAACAGCCCGCGCAGCCCACGGGCACCGGCATATTCCAGCCCGCAGCCCTCGCACCGGATGGACATGCTCATTTCCGACTCCTGGGTGGCGACGTTCAGTTCGGCGAAAAGTCGCAGCAGGTTCGGGTAAGTACGTTCGTTATGCACGATGAATCCGGTATCGACCTGCACCGGGTGCCCCGCACCATCCACCAGATCGTGGGTGTGCGCGTGCCCGCCCAGCCGGGAATCAGCTTCGAAAAGGGTGACATCAGCCGACTGCTGCAGGATGTAGGCCGCGGTCAGGCCGGCCACGCCGCTGCCGACCACCGCGATCCGTCGTCGGCTCATCAGGCGGACCCTTTCTCGTCGTGAATGTCAGTAGGTTAGGCGGGCTGGTGCCTGCCTGACCTGTCCGAGGAAATTCGGAGCATCCTGCCATCCGGATGGTTGGTAGTCGGTGAGCACGGTGCTCAGCACGAATTGAGCCGCCAGCTCGTGCCAGAGCCGTGGTCGGCGCAGCATGGCATGACGGCCGCCCGCTACCCGCACCAGGCTGACCGGGGTATCGGCCTGCTCGAGCCGGTCGGCAAACAGCGCGCTGCCCTGCGGATCGGTCATCCGATCGGCGCTGCCGTGCACCAGCAGTACCTGCCGGCCGGCCAGCTGTGCCACCGGCTCGCTCCGCGGCAGCCAGGGCGCCAGGGCGACCACCCCACGCACCCGAGGGTGGCCACCCACCCGTAGCGCGGTCCGACCGCCCATCGAATGCCCGACCAGGCCGACCGGCAGCTGGCCGAACCGTTCGGCGAGCCGGTCAAGGGCCCACTCGGCGTCGGCCACCGGCGGCGGGGTCTGGCCCGGCACGGCGTTCCAGCCACGGGCGCGGTAACGCAACCTGGCCACCGCGACCCGGCCGTGACCGTGCCGGGCGATCCGGCGAGCGAACGGGATCATCCGCAGCACCGCGAGCTGGCGGGCCGACACCGGTGTCGTGCTCGTCTGCCGGCCGCCGTGCAGCACCAGCACCACGGCTTCGGGGTCCGAACCCGCATCGACGTGCAGGTGTGGTTCTAACTGGCTCATGGTCGTCACCGTACTGAGCCGTGGGCGTCACCGTACTGAGCCGTGCGCGTCACCACACTGAGCCGTGCGGCTCGCATGATTGCCGAGCCCGCTAGATTCCTCTCTTGTGGACTCCCGAACCGGACTGCCGGTGGTCGGTATGGTCGGTGCCGGCCAGCTGGCCCGGATGACCCATCAGGCTGCCATCGCACTTGGCCAGTCGTTGCGGCTGCTGGCCGATTCGGCAGCCGACGGCGCCGCGCTGGTGGCCGCCGACGTGCAGTTGGGCGACTACCGGTCGTTGCCCGACCTGCTCGATTTCGCGGCCGGCTGCGATGTGCTGACCTTCGATCACGAGCACGTCCCGGGCGAGCACCTGCAGGCGCTGGCCGCCGCCGGGGTGACCGTGCTGCCCAGCGCGCAGGCGCTGGTGTTCGCCCAGAACAAGGCGGCCATGCGCGCCAAGCTGGCGACTCTCGGGGCACCCGGGCCGGCCTGGCGGGATCTGTCGATCGAGGCCGATCCACCCGCCGCGCTGCTCGAGTTCGGTGCCCAGGTCGGCTGGCCGCTGGTGATCAAGGCGATCAGCGGTGGCTATGACGGCAAGGGGGTCTGGGTGGTCGCCTCGGCTGCCGAGGCCGAACCGCTGCTGGCCAGCGGAACGCCATTGCTGGCCGAGGCCCGGGCCGACATCGACTTCGAGATCGCGGCGCTGGTGGCCCGCTCGCCGTTCGGCCAGGGCTCGGCCTGGCCGGTGGTCGAGACCGTTCAGCAGGACGGCATCTGCACCGAGGTGATCGCGCCGGCTCCCCGACTATCCGCCGAACAGGCAGCCACCGCAACGGAACTGGCCTTGCGGATCGCCGAACAGCTCGGCGTGGTCGGCGTGCTGGCCGTCGAATTGTTCGTGGAACGCTCGGGAAGGCTGCTGGTCAACGAGCTGGCGATGCGCCCGCACAATTCCGGCCACTGGACCATCGAGGGAGCCCGTACCTCGCAGTTCGAGCAACACCTGCGCGCGGTACTGGACTACCCGCTGGGGGTCACCACCCAGACCGCTCCGGTGGTGGTGATGGCCAACGTGCTCGGCGGACCGGATGACACCACGCCGGTCCTGGACGAGCGGCTGCACCACCTGATGGCGCGCTGGCCGGATGTCAAGATTCACCTGTACGGCAAAGGCTTTCGTCCCGGTCGCAAGGTCGGTCACGTGACCGCGCTGGGGTCGGAGTTGACCGAGGTTCGCCGGCGGGCCCGAGCGGCCGCTGACTACCTGTCGTTGGGCGATCGAGCGAAAGTGGACGCACATGACTGAGACTCCTAGCGTCGGCGCGGCAGTACCCAGCGACCCGTCTGCTGGCGGCGGCGCGGCAGTGCCCAGCGACCCGTCTGCTGGCGGCGGCGCGGCAGTGCCTATGGACCCGCCTCCTAGCGTCGGGGCGGGGGTGCCCAGCGTCGGCGTGATCATGGGCAGCGACTCGGACTTCGCGGTGATGTCGGCGGCCGCCGAGGCGCTGGCCGAGTTCGAGGTGCCGTTCGAGGTCCGGGTGATCTCGGCCCACCGCACCCCCGAGGGGATGCTCGACTATGCCCGGACGGCGGCCGGTCGCGGCCTGCGGGTGATCATCGCCGGGGCCGGCGGCGCCGCGCACCTGCCGGGAATGGTCGCCTCGCTCACCACGCTGCCGGTGATCGGGGTGCCGGTCCCGCTGAAATACCTGGACGGAATGGACTCGCTGCTGTCGATCGTCCAGATGCCGGCCGGGGTGCCGGTGGCCACCGTCTCGATCGGTGGCGCCCGCAACGCCGGCCTGCTGGCGGTCCGGATGCTGGCCAGTCACGACGAAGGACTGCGGGAGCGGATGGAGCATTTCCAGCGACAGCTTGCTGAGACCGCCCTCAGCAAGGACCGAGCCTTGTCTGAGCAGGTCCGTACGCTCGGTTGGTGAGCAACCGGCGGATCGCGGCAACGGCCTCCGGTCCCGACTCGGGAACCGCAGGCATCCGGTCACGCGTGCTCGGTCGGCTGTCCACGTCCCGGTTAGCCGACTCCCGGCTGTTGCGCTCTCGGCTGTTTAATTCCCGTCGAAGGCGGTGGTCGGCGATCGCGGCCGTGTTACTGCTGCTGATCCTCGCCGGCACCGTAGCAGTGCTGAACCGGGCACCGGCAATCCGGACCTCGTCCCAGTTCGTCACCGGCACCCCCGAGCCGGGGGGCGGCCCGGTCCGGCTGGACACCGAGCTCTACCTGCCGGCTTCGACGCCGGCACCGGCGGTGCTGCTGGCGCACGGCTTCGGCGGCTCGAAGGCTGACCTGGCCGGTCAGGCCCGATCGCTGGCCCGCTCCGGCTACGTCGTTCTGGCTTACACTGCAAGGGGATTCGGTGCGTCCGGCGGCTTGATCCACCTGGACTCGGTGCGCTATGAGATGGCCGACGGATCCCGGCTGATCGACTACCTGCAGGCCCGTCCGGAGGTGGCAAAGGTGGCCGGCCGGCCAATCGTCGGAGTCGCCGGCTCGTCCTACGGCGGCGCGCTGGCCCTGATGCTCGGCGCGACCGATCACCGGATCGGCGCGGTCGCCGCGGACATCACCTGGAACGACCTGGGCCGGTCGCTGTTCCCCAATGCCGGTGCCGATCAGCCCGGCGTCTTCAAGAAGTTGTGGGCTGGTTACCTGTTCTCCTCGGGTTTCAGCGACCCGAACCCGGCGCCCAGCCCGCCCAGCTCGGCCAGCTCGCCCAGCTCGGCCGGCTCGGCCACGCCGGCGACCGGCTCGGCCACTCCGTCGGCCGCCGCGAGTTGCGGCCGGTTCGCGGCGGCGCTCTGCTCGCTCTACCAGCGGGCTGCCTCGGGCACCGCGGTGGATGCCAGCCTGCTCGGGCTGCTGGCCGAGTCCAGCCCGGACGGCGTGCTCGCTCAGATGCGGGCGCCGACGCTGCTGACTCAGGGCGAGCAGGATTCGCTCTTCCCGCTCAGCGAGGCCGACGCCAATGCCAGGCAGCTGGCCCAAGCGGGCGCTCCGGTCCAGCTGCGCTGGCGCTCGGGCGGCCACGACGCGCCGAGCTCGAATGACCAGGTTGCCAGCTGGCAAAGGCAATTCTTCGACCAGCGACTGCGCGGACGATCCGGTGCCTCCAGTGCGTTCTTGCTGTCCCAACTCGGTGCCGGCATCTCGGCGACCAACGGCCGCCGGGTCGATGCCACCCTCAAAGCCGCCGGTTACCCCGGCATCGGTGGCCGGCCGGGTTTCGGCAGCACCTCGTTGGCGTTGGCCGGCCAGGCCCAGCAGATCAGCGCGCCGGCCGGCGGGACGCCCGCCGAGATATCCAGCATCCCGGGCCTCGGTGACGTGCTCGGGGCCGCGCAGAGCGTGTCCGGCCTGGCCGGGTCGGCTCAGCTGGGCCGGGTCCCCGGCCAGAGTGCGCTGTTCAGCTCGGCGCCGCTCAGCCAATCCGCCCTGGTGATCGGCTCGTCGGCGATCACGCTGGACGTGACCGCAGGCAAGGTCGGTGACATCACGCTGTTCGTGTCGCTGCATGACCTGGGCCCGGACGGATCCGACACCCTGCCGGCCCGGTTGGTGTCACCGGTCCGGGTCAGCGGCAGCCCCGGTCAGCAGCACTCGATCACGGTGCGACTGCCGTGGATCGTCGCCCAGGTGCCGGCCGGCCACCGGCTCGCGGTGCAGGTCTCGACCACCGACTTCAGCTATGCGCTGCCTGCCGAACCGGCGACGTACCGGGTCGCGCTGGCCGCCTCCGATCCCGAGCTGGCGCTGTCCTCGCTGCCGACCAGCGGGGTACGTACCGGCAACGCCGACAGCTGGCTGATCATCGCCGTGCTGGTGGTGTTGGCCTGCGTCGGCTTCGGCGCCTGGCGGTTGCGCCGGCAGCGGCCGAGCCCGGTGGAGCGTGGCTTGCGGGACGTCCCGATCGTGGTTTCCCAATTGGAGAAGGTGTATTCCGACGGCTACCGGGCGGTCGACGGGGTCAGCTTCCGGGTCGAGCGTGGCCAGGTGCTCGGGCTGCTCGGTCCGAACGGTGCCGGCAAGACCACCACGTTGCGGGTGCTGATGGGGCTGATCCTGCCCACCGCCGGGACCATCCGGGTGTTCGGCGAAGAGGTGGTGCCCGGTGCCCAGGTGCTGTCCCGGCTCGGAGCGTTCGTCGAAGGGCCGGGGTTCTTGCCGCATCTGACCGGTCGGGAGAACCTGCGGCTGTTCTGGGCCGCGTCCGGCCGCACCCCCGAGCAGGCCGAGCTGGACACCGTACTCGAGATCGCTGGGCTGGGAACGTCCCTTGATCGCAAGGTGAAAACCTACAGCCACGGGATGCAGCAGCGGCTGGCGATTGCCCAGGCGATGCTCGGCCTGCCCGAGGTGCTGATCCTGGACGAGCCGACCAACGGGCTCGATCCGCCGCAGATCGCCGAGATGCGGGTGGTGCTCGGCCGCTACGCCGAGACCGGGCGGACCGTGATCGTCTCCTCGCACCTGCTGGCCGAGGTGGAGCAGACCTGCTCGCACGTGGTGGTGATGCATCGCGGCCGGCTGGTGGCGGCCGGTTCGGTGGCCGAGGTGGCCGGCGAGGCCGCAACCCAACTGGTGGTCGAGAATCCCGAACAGGCTCGGCAGTTGCTGGTCGCGGCCGGCATCTCGGTGCAGTCGGTGCCGGCCCGGCGCGCGTTGGAAGATGTCTTTCTCGACCTGATCGGGGAGCGCAGTGACTGAGCCTTCGAAGTCTCCGGTCGACACGGTGGCCGCCACCCGGCGTGGGGTGCATGGCCGGCTCGGCGCGCTACCCCGGCTGGGCGAGCCGGCGGCCTCGGGCTTCCGATCGAGCAAGACCATGCCGGTACGGGTCGAATTCGTTCGCCAGCTCAAGCGACGGCGGACCCAGCTGGTCGGGCTCTTCCTGCTGGTGTTGCCGATCATCATGGCGCTGGCCTTCGAGATCGGCGGTTCCGGCAATGCCAGCCAGGGTGGCGCGGCACTGGTCGACCTGGCCACCGACGGGGCCGGAAACTTCGCGCTGTTCACCGAGTTCGCCTCGGTCGGCTTCCTGCTGGTGGTGATCGTGGCGATGTTCTGCGGTGACACGGTTGCCAGCGAGGCGAGTTGGTCCTCGCTGCGCTACCTGCTGGCGATCCCGATTCCGCGCTCGCGGCTGCTGCGGCAGAAGCTGGTGGTCGCGTTGAGCTTCAGCTTCGGGGTCAACCTGCTGGTACCGGCTTGGGCATATGTTGTCGGGGGAATCTTCTTCGGCTGGGCGCCCGCCAAGTCCCCGTTCGGTGGCAGCTTCTCCTATCACGAGACCATCTACCGGATGGCGATCGTCGCGGTCTACGCCTCGATCCAGGCGCTGCTGGTGGCCGCGCTGGCCTTCCTGCTCACCGTGCTGACCGACGCCCCGCTGGCCGCGGTCGGTGGCGCGACGTTCCTGGTGGTGGTGTCCAACATTCTCGACTCGATCACGGCCCTCGACCCGTACCGGGTGGTACTGCCCACGCACTTCCAGTACTCCTGGCTGGATGCGCTGACCCCGGCTATCAGCTGGGACGACATGATCCGGGGCAGCGCGCTGGCCGTGATCTACAGCGCGATCTTCTTCACCGCTGCCTGGACCCGCTTTGCGCGCAAGGACATCACCAGCTAACTGGAACTCGGAAACCTGACGTCGGAAGCTGACTTCCGACTAAAACGGCGGCGGTTCGGGAGTGGTCCAGCGTTCGGGTGGTCGGGTTTGGAGTGGCGGCCTTGTGGGCTGGTCCATCTCGTGTGGCCGGTGCGTTCGTCGCGGTGGGGTCGCCAGCCGGCGTGGGTTTTCGCGTTGTGGTGTCGGCGATGGAGTGGGTGAAGGTTGGTGGCTGACGTCGGCCCGTCCGGGTGGGGCTGGAGGTGGTCGAGGTCGGAGGTGCGTGCGGTGTGGGTGCAGAAGGGAAAGGTGCATTGACCGTCGCGGGCGGTGATGTGATCGGCGAGGTGCCGGGGCGGGCGGTACCTCGTGGTGCCGTAGTCGAGTAGTTGGCCCGAGACCGGGTCGGTGATGAGGCGTCGCCAGCTGCCGGTGGGGTCGTGGGCGAGGCGTCGGGCGTGCTCGGCGCTGATCGGGCCGTAGTTGTCGAGCCAACCGGGCTCCTCGTCCTTGCCGAGCAGGGTGCTGAGGCTGACGATCACGTTGATGCGGGGTTGGTGACCTTGCTCGGTGGGCAGCCCGTTGTCGATGCCGGTGAGCACGCCGTCGATCAGTGCGTCGGCGCGCAGCTGGTCCATGCTGCGGCCATCCTCTGACTGTGCCACTCGGGCAGCGCCGTGCAGGCGGGTGTAGATCGACTGTGCTTGGTCGGCGGGGAGTAGCGCGATCAGCCAGGCCATGCCGTGCTCGGCGGGTGCGATCCGAACGTGCCGATCCTCGACGGACCGGAGGTGTTTCTGTTCGGCGGTCGCGGGATCCAGGGCAAGAACGGCCCGAGTGATGCTGCGTTTCAACGCGGTGACTGACTGCTCACCGGCCCGAGCCAACACCCTTGCCTCGAAAGCGGGCAGCAGGCCATCGGGCAGGTTGTACGAACCATGGGTGATTGCCATCGCTTGTTCACCGCTGATCTGTCCGCCGGACAACGCCTGCCAGGTCGCCGGAAGCCGCTGGGTGAGTTGCTCGGCGTCAGCGAGCGCGGTTCGTGCCGCTCCGCCGGGCAGCCCGAGCGCGGCGCCGACCTCTTCGACACACCAATGCTGGTCAGAACGATCTTTGAGCTCGATAGCGGCGAGTAGTTCCTGCTTGCGTGCTTCGAGCCAGGCCTGCTGGCGGTGGACGGCGATCAGCGCATCGACCCGCTCCACAGGGTTCAGTGCGTCCACCTCGGTACCTCCGAGTCGCGCCAGCTCGACTAGGCCCGGGTGCACCGCGGCCAGTCCCTGGCACATCGCCGCACCCAGGTCCACCCCCTCAGGCTCGGCGAACAGCACCGACGCAAGCTCGGAACCGATCGTCACCCCGCCGGTGTATTCGCGTGCCGGCGGCGGTTCGGCAGGCAGATCGGCGGCGTCCAGCGGCGGCAGATGGGCCCAGTCCGCGAGGTTAAAGTCGGTGCTGAGCATACCTTAAGTTTATTCGAAAATTTATTCGATAGCAAGTACATCGAGCGAGATTACCCAGTAAAAGTAACTACGAACTCGGAGCAAGAGTGTCGTAGCGCGATGGTAGGGAACTGAAGTTCGGCCACACACAAGCCGTCCGAGAGACCGGTGAGCAAAGCCCCTAAAAACAAAGGGTGAAGTCTACGGGCGGCCGAGCGCGCGATAATGCCAGCCGGCCGCTCGCCACTGCACCGGGTCGAGCACGTTGCGGCCGTCCACCAGATTGCGCTGGGATACCAGCGCGCCGATGGTGCCCGGGCTCATCGTGCGGAACTGCTCCCACTCGGTCAGCAGCATCACCAGGTCCACCCCGGTCACCGCGTCTTCCAACGAGTCGGCATAGCTCAGTTCCGGGTGCAGCCGGCGGGCGCTGCCGTTGGCCTCCGGGTCGAAGACCTGCACCGTCGCACCACGCCGGCCGACGGCGGCTGCCACGTCCAACGCGGGGGAATCTCGAACGTCATCGGAGTTCGGCTTGAACGCCGCGCCCAGCACCGCCACCTTCATCTCCCGGTAGCTGCCGTCCAGCAGATCCAGGCCAAGCTCCACGGTCCGGGCGCGCCGGCGCTGATTGATCTCGTCCACGTCGCGCAGGAACGACACGGCCTGGTCGACGCCGAGCTCGCCGGCGCGGGCGATGAAAGCCCGGATGTCCTTGGGTAGGCAGCCGCCGCCGAAGCCCAGGCCGGCGTTGAGGAACTTCCGGCCGATCCGGGCGTCGTGGCCGATCGCGTCCGCCAGCTGGGTGACGTCGGCGCCGGTGACCTCGCACACCTCGGCCATCGCGTTGATGAAGCTGATCTTGGTGGCCAGGAACGAGTTTGCCGCGACCTTGACCAGCTCGGCAGTGGCAAAGTCGGTGACGATCACCGGGGTGCCGGCCGCGATCACCGGCTCGAAGGCCGAGCGCAGCGTCTGCTCGGCCCACTCGCTGTGCACGCCGAAAACCAGCCGGTCCGGCCGCAGGGTGTCCTCGACGGCGAAGCCCTCGCGCAGGAACTCCGGGTTCCAGGCCAGCTCGACCTCTTTGTTGGGAGCATCCTCGGCCAGCACCTTGGCCATCCGGACCGCGGTCCCGGCCGGCACCGTGGACTTGCCGACCACCAGCGCGCGGCGGTTCAGGTGCGGGGCCAGCGAGCGGAACGCGGCCGCCACGTAGGTCAGGTCGGCCGCGTACTGCCCCTTCTTCTGCGGCGTGCCCACGCAGACGAAGTGCACGTCGGCGAACTCGGCCACCTCGGCGTAGTCGGTGGTGAACCGCAGCTTGCCCGAGTCGATGTGCTTGGCCAGCAGCTCAGGTAGGCCCGGCTCGAAGAACGGGATCGTGCCGGCCCGCAGCGAGTCGATCTTGGTCTGGTCGATATCCAGGCCGATCACCTCGTAACCGAGCTCGACCATGCACACCGCGTGGGTCGCGCCGAGGTATCCGGTACCGATCACCGACAGGCGGGGGCGCTGCGTCATCTAGGTGTTCTCCAACTACGGTTCGGGTCCGTAACGAGGCCAGGGGACGCCCACGAGGTTAGCCTGCCGCGGCCTGGGAGCTCGCTCACGCATCCCACCGAAGGTTTGCAGACCCTGGATCGAGCAGACGACGGCTGGTCATGATTCGAACGTGATGATTGGCGCAGATCGTTGCGTCTTGGATACCCATGAGTAACCCTGTCGGTATGGCGCTGAACCCTGACTTCGATACCTACCGGCTCGCTGAGGAGCACGTGATGCTCCGGGAGGCGGTTCGGTCCCTGGCCGAGGACAAGATTGCCCCGCGGGCGGCCGAGATCGACGAGACGGCCGAGTTCCCCTACGACGTGCTGGCGGCGCTGACCCGGGCCGGCTTTCACGCCGTCCACATCCCCGAGGAGTACGGCGGTGCCGGCGCCGATTCGCTGGCAACCGCCATCGTGATCGAAGAGATCGCCCGGGTCTGTGCGTCCTCGTCGCTGATCCCGGCGGTGAACAAGCTCGGCACCATGCCGCTGATCCTGTCGGCGTCCGAAGAGCTGAAGAAGCAGGTGCTACCACCCGTCGCGGCCGGCGACGCGATGTTCTCCTACGCCCTGTCCGAGCGCGAGGCCGGTTCGGACGCGGCCGCGATGCGGACCCGGGCGGTGCTCGACGGCGATCACTGGGTGCTCAACGGGACCAAGTGCTGGATCTCCAATGCCGGGGTGTCTACCTACTACACGGTGATGGCGGTGACCGACCAGTCCCAGGGCGCGCGCGGCATCTCCGCCTTCGTGGTGCACAAGGACGATCCGGGTTTCTCGGTCGGCAGCCACGAGCGCAAGCTCGGCATCAAGGGCTCGCCGACCTGCGAGATCCACTTCGAGAACTGCACCATTCCCGCGACAAGGATCATCGGCGAGCCCGGCACCGGGTTCAAGACCGCGCTGACCACACTGGATCACACCCGGCTGACCATCGGCGCGCAAGCGCTCGGCATCGCCCAGGGCGCAATCGACGCCTCGATCGCCTATATGAAGCAGCGCCAGCAGTTCGGCCGGCCGATCGCCGACTTCCAAGGATTGCAGTTCATGCTCGCCGACATGGTGATGCAGACCGAGGCGGCCCGGCAGCTGATCTATGCCGCGGCGGCCCGTGCCGAGCGTGGCGAGCCGGGGCTGACCTGGTACTCCGCCTCGGCCAAGGCGTTCGCCTCGGACGTGGCGATGAAAGTGACCACCGACGCGGTCCAGCTATTCGGCGGCGCCGGCTACACCCGCGACTTCCCGGTCGAGCGGATGATGCGCGATGCCAAGATCACCCAGATCTATGAGGGAACCAACCAGATCAACCGGATGGTCATCGCTAGGCAGATCCTGAAGTAGGTACCGAGGCGCCTTTGTTTCTGAAGGGTGGCCGTCACAGCGCTGGCCGGCGATGGGGATGCTTGACCTAAACATTTCGACACCCGACAGCTGTATCAAATTATTTGGTTTGACCTGTACATTTGAGTACCCGTTTGCTGTATCAACTTCTAGGGGTTTGCCATGGCACAGCGTGGACGCCCGTCACGCGAGACGATCTTTGCGCGGTTCGCGGCCGGCCTCGATGAGCTGCGCCAGTACGGCGGCCTTCCCACTCCGGCGGAAGCGGGCAGCATTTGGGACGACATCTGGCATCTGGAGGCGCACAACTCGACTGCGATCGAGGGGAACACGCTCGTGCTGCGCGAGGTCGAGCAGCTGCTCGATCAGGGCAGGGCGGTCGGTGCGAAACCGCTAAAGGATTACCTCGAGGTACGCGGCTACGGTGACGCGGCCGGCTGGGTGTACGCGCAGGCGCGTGGCGCCGGTCCGTACGACGCGTCCGGCGCTGGTTCGCTTGTCAGTGTTACCGAGATCCGCGAGGTGCACCGGCTCGCGATGGCGCCAGTGTGGGAGGTTGCGCCGCACCCGGACGCGACCTCGGCCGAAGCTCCCGGCGGTTTCCGAGAACATGACCTCCGGCCGTTCGCCGGCGGGATGGTTCCTCCACCGTGGCCGGACGTCAGCGCGCAGCTAACGACATGGGTCGACACGGTGAACGCAGTCGGTGCCGACATCACGGCGGGCCGGGTGGATCCGGCCGCAGTACCACTTGAGCTAGCCCGCATCCACACTCAGTTCGAGAAAATTCATCCGTTCATCGACGGCAACGGCCGTACCGGGCGTCTCGTGCTGAACCTTGTCCTGGTCCGGCTAGGGTTCCCTCCCGCGATCATCTTCAAACGTGAGCGTGAGAGCTACCTGAAAGGTCTCGATCAGGCGGACAACGGCGACCCGGGCCGCCTGGCCGAGCAGATCGCGCGGTCGGTCATCGACAATCTCCATCGGCTCGTCGTGCCGAACATCGCGGGCCCGTCCCGGACTGTGCCGTTGCGGTCGCTCGTAAGTGGCGACCTGAGTTTCGAGGCGTTACGTCAGGCGGCGCGACGCGGCGCGCTGCAAGCTCACCAGGGCTCGGATGGGATCTGGCGATCGACCGGTCATGAGGTGGACCGGTACCGGAAGAACCGTCACCGACGACAGTGTTGACCCCACCCGGACTGGCCCGGGGGCGCTAGCGCTCGTCGACGCCCGGAGGTCGCGCGTCACATGATGTTGGTTGTCCTGACTGCTCAGTTGCAGTCGGCGATGTAACGCGAGGTGTAATACGCCGTGGCGGTGCCGTCGTCGGTGCCGCAACCGCTGTGCCCGACAACCGTGGTGTGCGAGGCGTCGGAGTAGTAGGTGTAGATGTAGCCGCCGTTCTTGGTGGTGTCCGGCGTGTGGACAGCTGATCCGACGTGCGATGGCTGCGGGGTGGCGGCACTCGCGGTGGTCGGGAGCAGCAGGGCGCCCGCCACGATCGCGAAGCCGGCAATGCTGGCGTTGAATTTGCTGGTCATCTGGTCACCTCTACGAGTAGATCCTGCGGAAGGGGTCATCGTAATAGGTGCAGATCGCTGGATATATAGGCATTATGGCTAATACCGGATCTCGCGACGAGCGAAAGGACGAGGCAATAAAAGATGACGCAATAAGGCCGGTGCGGATGGCCGGCAGCTGCACGACCACCCGCACCGGGTATCAGGAGAGCACTACCGGACGTTGCCGTACGTCCAGGGTGTGCTGGCCGGGGTGAGCTTGTATCGCAGGGTGATCGTGTCGTCCTCGCTCCATGCCGAGGTGGTCGGGTTCTGTCGTACCAGCGCGATCGTGATCGGCACGATCGAGTTGTCGTTGGCGGCACCGCTGGTCAGCGCGCTGCGCGGGATGACCATTTCGATCCGGCCGGTGGTGGTGTCCCATTGCGGGGCGATCACCGAGCTGATGGTCGAATCGGCCGTCCACGCACCACCGGAGACGTGGAAGTGCGAGAAGTTGGTCGAGTCTGACCACCGGCCGACCATGTAGGCAGCCGGTCGCGATAGTGCCGTGCCGTACATGGCAGTGCTCGACGTCGGTGTCGAGCCATTGCCAGAATAGTCGCCGGCATAGACGTTCAACGCGAACTTCGGGGTGGTGTTGTAGCCGGGCAGGGCACCGCTGGCATTGTCCACCCTGACGTAGATGTTGTTGGCATCATTGGCGATTGCCACGTTCTTGATGTCCGTGGTGGACACCCCGCTGGCCTCGTTGCCGATCTGCGAGGTGTAGTACGGGATCGGGTTCCACTGCGGCCAGTCGCCGGTCGTGCCGGAGTTCACGGTCAACCCAGCCTCGGCACCGGCATTGCTGATCGGTGCGTAGACCCGAGTATCGGCTTGTCCGGTATAGGCAAGCGCGGTCAGCACGTACCAGGCACCGGTCACCGGTTCCACCATGGTGGAGATGATCGGCTTCTGGGTCACGTTGGAGACCGCTTCACCCGGCGGCATGTAACCGACCGCGGTCCGGCTGGCGTACCAGGTCAACCGGGGGAGTGCCGCGGAGAGATTGCCGTTGTAGATGTAGTACAACGCCATGTACATGCTCATCTGCGGCCAGGACGGTTCGGCCGCACCGGCTTCGTTGCCGGCCGGGCTGTACGGCGAGGTGTAGTAGAAATTGTCGCCGGTGTAACGGGAAAGCCCGTAGGTGTCGTGCGTCAGGGTGGCCAGGATCTTGCTGACGTGCGAGGCCGCCCGGCTGCTGGCCGGATCCACCGCACCGGAGACGAATAGCATGTCCGATGAGGAATCCACCAAGGTACGCGCGGTGTTGTCGGAGTTGTCCGCCCGGTTGTAGTAGGAGTCCGGAGAGTTCCACAACCCGGCCGGCGAGTTCAGCGACGAGGTCTGCAGTGCGGTGGCAATCGAACCGACCGCGTTGCTCCAGGTGTCGGCGTCGGTGGTGTCGGCCTTGCTCTGGGCCACCGTCTCGGCCGCCCACAACCCGGAGATGTAGAGCGCCTGGGTGAAGGTGTTGTACTCCTGGGTCTCTTCCCAGATCGAGGCGTCCTGCGGACCGAGGCCGTTGCTGGCCAGGCCGCTGGAGACGAAGTTCGCCGCCTTCTGGATCTGTGGCCAGAGCGCGTCCCGGAAGCTGTTGTCGCCGGTCATCTGCCAGTGCCGGTAAGCCCCGATCAGGAAGATCCCGACGCTGTCCAGCTCCGGTTCGACGAAGCTGACGTGCGCGCCGGTCCAGCCGTCATAGGTGGTTCCGAACGAGCCGTTGGTGTACTGCACGCTGGCCAGCCAGCGGAAGTACTTGTCGGCCTCGGCGTGATGGCCCGCGGTATCCATTGCCATTGCGGTCACGGCCGAATCTCGAACCCAGCTCTTGTAGCCGTAGGCGATCGGGTTGGTTGCGGCCGGCCAGACGCCGAGCACCGGGCTCTGTGATTGCTTCATCGCCACCAGTGCCCGGTCATAGGCGGTGGACAGCCCGGTGTCGGTGAAGTTCGAGGTGACCCGCTTGCCCGCGTTGAGCCAGTTGGTATACGCGGTAGTGGTATTCGTCATCCAGTAGTCGCCGGTCTGGGCCCGCGCGGTGTCGGCGGCGGCCAGCGCGTTGGTCGAGGTGGCGGCAATCGCCAGGTAGAAGGACTGGGTGACGGTAGCGCCGGCCCCAACCGCGACCTGCATGTTCATCGCGGCGTCGACGTTCATCGCGGTGACGCTGTTGTTGCCCGACAGGGTCCCGTTGTTGTCGAAGGTGTACCAGGGCGCGACCGTCGGCGAGGTCAGGGTGGAGTTGGTGTCGTCACCGACCTGGTGGCCGGTGGGCGCACCACCCAGCGCACCGAGCACCAGCTGGTACTGCCCGCTGGCCGACATGTCGATCACCTCGGCGTTGCGGGTGGCGTCCCAGGTGGCGTGCACGTTCTGCCCGGACGAGCCGGTGTTGTTCAGGTGCAGCGCGTCCAGGACGTTCATGGTCACCGACGAGGCGCCGCTGTTGTGCAGCCGGTACTGCACGACCATGAAGTGCTGGTTGGGGACGAAGGCATAGTCCCGGCCGATCGACACGCTGGTCGCGGTACCCGAGTAGGGCCCGTAGTCGGTACGCAGCACGCCGCCGGAGTCCAGATAGCCGGTGGCCGAGCCGAAATTGTGCACCTGGTCGTACTTCACGCCGTGCGTCTCGTCGCGGAAGAAGCCGGTGTAGTCGTTGATCTGGTTGACCGCCGAGGAGGCCGCCGCCCCGCTGGGAGAGTAGTGCAGCTCGGCCAGCCGCGGGCCGTACTGGGTGTTGGTGTCGGTTTGGGCTAGTTGCGGTGCCATCCACAAGCCGGTGGTATCGGTCCAGTTGTTCATGTAGAGACTGCGTGCGGTCTCGGTGCTGGGTGCGGTGGGTGTGGTCGCGTGAGCGTTCGGGGCGTTGCTCACGGCTGCCGCGGACAGCGCGCCGGCGACGGTGCCGATCACGGTCAGTGCGGTGAGGGCCCGGGTTGCGAGCCTGGGACGTTTCATTGGTTCTCCTCGGGGCGGAGTGCGGACGGGCGGCGCGCGCCGATGCGCGCCAGTAGTTTTGGGGAACAGCGGGAAGTTTCGCCCTAGTTAGTTCACGGCGTCAAGCAACGGCACCAAATTTTCCTAGTTTGCTGCGCAGTTACGTAACAACTTGGAAACCACGACGACCTAGTTGCTTGACCTACGAAATCAATTGGGCATACGCTCCGCGCCGTCCCTGACGAGCAGAAATCACTGTCCGGTGGGGCGTAGGACCACCGACGGAGGTAGGCATAGATGACCCAGGTCGTCGTAGATCCGGATGACGCGGTCAACCCGTCGACGGCAGGCGAGCTCGGTACGGTCCGGCCGTTCGGAAGTCGTGAGCAGCACCTCGGCGCGCTGTTCGAGGCGGTCCTGACCCGCGGGCCGCTGTCCCGTCGCGACGCCGCCCGGCTCACCGGCCTGTCGGCCGCCTCGGTGACCAAGCTGGTCAAGCCGATGATCAGCCACGGCTACCTGGTGGAGAACGTCCGCGAGGCAGGAGTGCCCGGCCGCCCGCAGATCCCGTTGCAGGTCGATGCCGGTCGCCACCACGCGGTCGGGATCAAGCTGATGGACGGCGAGATCGTCGGAGTGGTCGCCGACCTGCATGCCGAGGTGCAGTCGGCACACCGGATGAAGTACTGCGATACCACCCCGGCCGGCGTGGTATCGGCGATCGAGGAACTGACCGCGATCCTGCTCGAACGCTCGCCGGTGGATCGCTCCCGGCTGCTCGGTATCGGCATCGGCCTGGGCGGCCACGTGAACGGCACGACCGGCGTCGTGGTCGAATCGCCTTTTCTGGGCTGGCACAACGTGCCGTTGCGACGGCTGCTGGTCGAGCGGATGCAGCTGCCGGTGGTCATCGAGAACGACGTCAACACCCTCGCGGTCGCCGAGCAGTGGTTCGGCGCCGGTAGCAGTTTTCCGAGCTTCGCCCTGGTCACCATCGGGGTCGGGGTCGGCTGCGCGCTGGTGCTGGACGGCCAGCTGTGGCGCGGAGTGAGCGGCGCGGCCGGCGAGTTCGGCCACATGGTGGTCGACCCGGACGGTCCGGTCTGCCACTGCGGCAAGCGGGGCTGCCTGGAAGCGGTGGTCGGTGACACCGCGATCGCGGCCGCCATGTCGAACGCGGCCGGCCGGCGAATCACCAAGGTTTCGCAGGTGGTTTCCCAGGCGCACGCCGGCGACCCGGACGCCCGGCAGGTGTTCACCCAGGCCGGCGTGGCGCTCGGCCGGGCGATCGCGGCGCTGCTGAACCTGCTCAACCCGCCGCTGGTGATCCTGTCCGGTGAGGGAATGACCGCCTCTGACCTGTTCATCGACGCGCTACGCGCCGAGCTCGAACGCGACGCTTTCTCATCCACCGCAGCCGATTGCACGGTACTGGTCCGGCCGTTGCCGGACGAGACCTGGGCCCGCGGGGCAGCGGCCACCATGCTGCGGCACGGGGTGCTGCACTCGCTCAGCAAGCTTTCCGAACAAGTACAAGCCTGAACCAGCATTACCCGGTGCGATCCAACCGTCCACCGGCTCGACTCTCTTCGGGAGAAACCATGGCAAGTCGTACCACTAAATTGCTGAGCGTGGCGGCGATCGCGGCCCTCGCGCTCACCGGGTGCTCCAGCTCCAAGAAGAGCAGCAGCAGTGACGCCTCGGCGGCCAAGCCGGTTACCCTCACGTTCTGGGGCACCTACGGCAACGGTGGCAACAAGGCGCAGACCGATGCGTTGAGCCAGACCATCATCCCGGCCTTCGAGAAGGCCAACCCGAACATCAAGATCAACTACGTTGACATCCCCTACGACTCGCTGCTGCAGAAGCTGACCACCAGCGCGGCCGGTGGCGAGCTGCCGGACCTGGTGCGCTCGGACATCGGCTGGGTGCCCAAGTTCGCGGCCCTGAAGGTCTTCGCCCCGATCGACAGCACGCTGGCCAATTTCAGCACCCTGTCCGCCGACAACTACCCGGGCAGCCTGGCGACCAACAAGTACAACGGCCACTACTACGGCCTGCCGCTGGACACCAACACCCGGGTGCTGATCTCCAACGGCACCGCGCTGAAGGATGCTGGCATCGCGGCCCCGCCGGCCACCTTCGAGGACCTGAAGACCGACGCGGCCAAGCTC
Organism: Actinomycetota bacterium; assembly: GCA_030853265.1. Classification (GTDB taxonomy): domain Bacteria; phylum Actinomycetota; class Actinomycetes; order Mycobacteriales; family Jatrophihabitantaceae; genus Jatrophihabitans_A. The sequence goes on along the minus strand of JALYVK010000005.1, from coordinate 15,477 downwards.
GCTGCCAAGAAGGTGTCGGTGTTCGCCGACAGCGGCCTGCAGGGCTGGAACGTCTACCCGTGGATCTGGTCGGCCGGTGGCGAGGTCACCAGCCCGGACCTGACCAAGGCCACCGGCTACCTGAACTCACCGGCCAGCGTGGCGGGCGTGCAGATGCTGGTCGACCTCTACAAGAGCGGCGCGATCCCCAACCTGATCATCGGTAACAAGGGCGCCACCCAGACCTCGGACGGCCTGCCCAAGGCCAACTACGCCAACATCCTGGACGGTCCGTGGATGCAGGCCATCTGGCAGGGCCAGTACCCGAAGTTCACCCCGGTCTACTCCCCGGTGCCGGCTGGCCCCGGTGGCTCGATCTCGGTGGTCGGCGGTGAGGACATCAACGTGACCACCTCCTCCAAGCACCAGGACGCGGCGCTGAAGTTCATCGCCTTCACCCAGACCGCGGACTACCAGTTGGCGATGGCCAAGACCGGCCAGATGTCGGTGGTCAAGAGCCTGGACAGCCAGGAGGCCTCAACGGTGCCGGCCTTCGCCCCGTACATCAAGCAGCTGCAGACGGCCCGGCCGCGTCCGTCCGTCCCGCAGGCCCCGGCGATCGACACCGCCCTGCAGAACGAGCTGACCAAGGCCTTCCAGGGCAGCGAGTCGGTGCAGCAGGCGCTGGACAACGCAGCCAAGACGATCGACCCGCTGCTGACCCAGACCAACTAGGCAGCCAGCATCCCGTTCTGAGTAACCCTTTCTGGATAAGGAAGAAATGACTGCCGTGTTGGAAACCACTGAGCCACGGACCACGTCCGCGGCCAGTGGCTCGGGCAGGGTGCGTCGGCCGGTCAGTCGGCGCACCCGCTCGAGCTTGACCGCCTATCTGTTCCTGGCACCAGGTTTCGCGCTGTTCCTCGCCTTGATCATCTACCCGATGATCAAGGCGTTCCAGATGAGCTTCTACGACTGGAACGTGGTCGCCGGGGCGAGTTCGAAATTCATCGGCTGGACGAACTACCAGACCGCCTATCACGACCCGGTGTTCTGGCGGGCGCTGGAGAACAGCGCGTTCTACATGGCGGTCACCGTGCCGCCGCAGATCGTGCTCGGGCTCGGGGTGGCCACCCTGCTGAACAACAAGGCACCCGGTCGCGCGCTGTTCCGGGTGCTGTTCTACCTGCCGGTGATCACCAGCTGGGTAGTGGTTTCGCTGCTGTTCCAATACCTGTTCGCCGACAGCGGGCTGGTCAACTGGATGCTGCACGACGTCACGCACGTCAGCAATCACAACATCTCCTGGTTGTCCGGCCGCTGGACCGGCATGATCGCGATCTCCGCCCTCGGCATCTGGAAGGGCATCGGCTGGTCGATGATGATCTTCCTGGCCGCGCTGCAGGGCGTGTCCAAGGAGCTGCTCGAATCCGCTGAAGTGGATGGCGCCAATCGCTGGCAGCGGTTCCGCGCGGTCACCCTGCCGGCGATCTGGCCGGCGGCCGCGTTCGTCACCGTGATGCTGGTGATCGGCGGCTTCAACGTCTTCATCTCGGTGTTGCTGGTCACCAACGGCGGGCCCGCCGACTCGACCACGGTGCTGCTGACCTACATGTACAAGCAGGCCTTCACCAACCTCAACTTCGGCTACGGCGCGACCATTGCGGTGCTGTTGACCGTCGGCGTATTCATCCTGTCGGCGATTCAGTTGCGTGCCTTCCGGGGCGATCAGGAGGACCTGGCATGACCGCGCTCAGCACCGCCGAGCGGACCGACCGGTCTCGCCGGCCAGCGAGGCCCGGCCGGTTCACCCGACAGGGGGCGCGCTACCTGATCCTGATCGTCGGCGCCGCGATCATGGTGCTGCCCTTCATCTACATGGTGTCGACCTCGCTGAAGAGCCAGACCTATGTGCTGACCATCCCGCCGCAGTTCATCCCGCACCCGGCGACCGTCAGCAACTACACCAACGCCTGGACCACCGACGACTTCGCCCGGTTCTTCCTGAACTCGGTGGTCGTGGCGGTGACCAGCACCGCGCTGTCGCTGCTGCTGAGCTCCATGATGGCCTACGCCTTCGCGAGATTCCGCTTTCCGGGGCGAGAGATCCTGTTCAAGGTGCTACTGCTCGGGCTGATGATCCCGCCGATCATGCTGATCATCCCGCAGTTCATCCTGGCCAAGTACTTCGGCCTGATCGACTCGCTGACCGGCCTGGTGATCTTCTACGTCGGATTCTCGCTGTCGCTGAACACCTTCCTGTTGCGCGGGTTCTTCCAGGCCATTCCAGTGGAGCTGGAGCAGGCCATGCAGGTGGACGGTGCCGGCGCATTCGTCCGGTACTGGCGGCTGATCCTGCCGCTGGCCAAGCCGGCGCTGGCCACCGCGACCATCTTCACCTTCCTGGGTAGCTGGGACGAGTTCACCTGGGCGCTGACCATCATCAACACCCCGTCCAAGCGGACTCTGCCGCTGGCGATCGCCTTGTTCCAGGGCCAGAACTCCACGCTGTGGGGTTTGGTGTTCGCTGCCGCGATCATCGCGGTGGTGCCGGTGATCGTGGTCTTCCTGTTGTTCCAACGGTATTTCGTGCAAGGGCTGACCGCCGGGGCGGTGAAGGGATGACCAGGCAATCTGCCACTTCGCTCCGCTCCTCCCTCGTTCTTCGGTCGATGCTCACTCAGCTGTTACCAACCCAGACGAGCTACCGGCCCGGCGAGCCGGTCGGGATCGAGATCCGCTCGCTGAGTGAGCCCGGCACGCTGTCGCTGTGGCACCTGGGCGACCTGGTGGCCGAGCATCCGGTCACCGCGGCCGGCGTGCTGGATCTCGGCGTGCTGCCGGCCGGTGGCTACAGCGTGGAGCTCGGGGCGGCCCGGACCGCGGTGGAAGTGGTCGCCGACGTCCGTTCGGTGCTGCGCTACGGCTTCGTGGTGGACTACCGTCCGGACCGGGATCTGCAGGCGGTGCAGGACAATCTGCGTCGGCTGCACCTGACCGGCGTGCAGTTCTACGACTGGGCCTACCGGCATGCCGACCTGTTGGGCGGCGGTGCGGACTACGCCGACGCGCTGGGCCAGCCAGTGTCGCTGGCCACCGTCCGGGCACTGATCGAGGCCTGCCACCAGGTCGGTTCGGATGCCCTGGGCTACGCCGCGGTGTACGCGGTCGGCCCGGACGAGTGGCCGAAGTGGGAGCACGACGCGCTGCTGACCGCCTCGGGACAGCCTTATGCGCTCGGTGATTTCCTGTTCGTGCTGGATCCGGCCGCGCCGGACTGGCTGGCGCACTTCGGCGAGGAGCTGCGGGCCGCCACCGACCAGGTCGGCTTCGACGGCTTTCACCTGGACCAGTATGGCTATCCCAAGCGGGCGCACCGGCCGGATGGCCAGGTCGTGGACGTGGCTCGCAGCTTCGTCACGCTGATCGACGGCGTCCGGCAGGCGTTGCCGCAGTCCCGGCTGGTGTTCAACAACGTCAACGACTTTCCGACCTGGGCTACCGCCAGCGCGCCGCAGGATGCCGTCTACATCGAGGTGTGGCCGCCGCAGGTCGGCTACGAGCACCTGGCTCAGGTGGTCACCAGGGCGCGGGCGGAGGCAGCCGGCAAGCCGGTGGTGATCGCCGCCTACCAGCACGTCTATGACAGCGCCGGGGTGCAGGAGGCCGACCTGGCAACGGGATTGACGATGGCCACCCTGTTCTCGCACGGTGCCTCGCACCTGCTCTGCGGCGAGGCGGACCGGATCCTGGTCGACCCGTACTACGTGCGCAACCACCAGGTCGCCGCGTCCACTGCCGACCTGCTGCACCGCTGGTATGACTTCGCGGTGGCGCACGGCGAGCTGCTGTTCGATCCGGCCATTACCGACGTGACCGGCAGTTTCGCCGGTGACTACAACGATGATCTGGACGTCAGCTACGCCGCTACCGAGGTCGAGCAGATCGCCCGGGCCGGCACGGTGTGGCGCCGGATCAGCAGTATCGGCGACCGCTACCTGCTGCAGTTGATCAACCTGACCGGCCAGCCCGATACCCACTGGGACGCCGCCCGCAGCCAGCCCGGCGACCCGGGGCCGGCCAGCCTGCGGATCCGCCGGATGGGTACCGGCCTGCCCACGGTGCGCTACGCCGACCCGGACGGCCAGCACCGACTGGTCGAGGTCGAGCTCACCCCCGATGGCGATTACTTGCGGGCCAGCCTGCCACCTATGAAGCTATGGCAAATCGTCCTGATCGAACCGTCCACCAGCTAGCCAGCCCCCGTCCATCCGTCCAAGAGGAGTCCGCCCCCATGCCCAGATCTCGCGGTAAAACCAGAGCGTTATGGTTCGTCATCGGTGCTGTTCTCACGCTCGGGGCCGGTCTGCTGCAGATCGCCCCGGAGGCGGCGGCCACCGGCGGCACCCCGGTGCTCACCGACGCGTACACCGACAACGCCCGCTATACCCCGGGCGGCGCGGTAACTGTGTCGGCGGTCGTGCACGAGTCCACCGGTGCCGGTTCCTGGGCGGGCAACGTCAGCTACACCCTCAGCCACCTCGGCACCACGGTGACTACCGGCAGCGTCGCCACCACGGTGGCCGCCAACGGCACCAACACCGTCACCTGGTCGGTCACCCCGCCGAGTACCGACTTCACCGGCTATCTGGTCGCGATCACCGCGGGCAGTTCGACCGCCGCCACCGCGATCGACGTGTCGAGCAACTGGACGCACTTCCCGCGGATCGGCGCCCTGACCGGCTACCCGTCCGGAACCACCTCGGCCACCGCGGATGCCGACATCGCCACGCTGGCTCGCAAGTACCACATCAATGCGGTGCAGTTCTACGACTGGATGTGGCGGCACGAGAACCCGGTGCAGAAGAACACCGATGGTTCGTTGCCCTCCACCTGGACGGCCTGGAACGGTGACGTGATCTCACCGGCGGCGGTCAAGACCTACATCACCGCCGCGCACAACCACACGGTCGCCGCGATGCCCTACACCATGTCCTACGCGGCGTTGCAGAACTACCAGTCGGTGTCGGGGGTTTCGCCGACCTGGGCACTGGACTACGCCTCCAACGGCACCCCGTGGGCCTTCGAGATGAAACCCAACCAGCCAGCCACCAACCTCTACATCTTCAACCCGGCCAACACCTCGTGGCAGAACTACATCACCGCCAAGTACGTCGACGAGGTCAACACCATGGGCTTCGACGGCGTTCACCTGGATCAGTTGGGTAACTGGGGTGCGATGACCGACACCTCGGGTAACCCGGTGGACGTCCAGGCCGGCCTGGCCTCGCTGGTAGCGGCCACCAAGACCGCGCTGAACGCCTCGGCCACCGGCAAGGTGCTTGGCATCAACGCAGTCGACGGCTTCGGCGGCGACAACATCGCCTCGGCCAAGAACACCAGCTACCTCTACAGCGAACTGTGGGACAACCACGAGACCTACGGCCTGATCAAGAGCTATCTGGACACCCAGCAGGCCGAGTCGAACTCGATTCCCTCGGTGATCGCGGCCTACCCGAACACCAAGGACGATGCCGGCCCGACGTATGAGGCCGAATCAGCCGTCAAGAGCAGTGGATTGACCGTCAACTCCGACCATGCCGGTTACACCGGTAGCGGGTTCGTGGCCAACTTCGGCAACTCCGGCGACTCGGTGACCTTCACGGTCAGCGCGCCCGAAGCTCGCCGGTACAGCCTGGTCTGGCGCTACGCCAACGGCGCCGCCGGCGATGCGACCCGTACCGTGTCGGTGGACGGCAGCGCGATCGGGCACGTCACAATGCCCACCGACGGAAACTGGAACAACTGGCACTTCGATTCCGACATCGTGACGCCGACCCTGACGGCCGGCAGCCACACGGTGACCATCTCGGTCGGCACCGGAGATTCCGGTTTCGTCAACCTGGACAACCTGGTACTAGGCACCCTGGATACCACCTCGGTGCAGCTCGAGGACGCCACCATCGCCGCCTCCGGTGCCAGCCACATCGAGATGTCACAGGGCGACTCGATGCTGTCCGCGCCGTACTTCCCCGATCACGACAAGCAGATGTCCAATGCGCTGCGCAGCTGGATGAAGGACTACTACGACTTCATCACCGGCTATGAGAACCTGCTCTACGGCCCGGACGTGCACTCGGTGGACTCCGGCACCCAGTTCGTGCAGATCAGCGGCAAGACCACATCCGGGGATGCGTCGGGCAACACCATCTGGACCAACATCAAGAAGACCAGCACCGACGACGTCATCCACCTGGTCAACCTGCTGGGCAACAACGGCACCTGGCGCGACGCCGGCAAGGCCACCCCGACCGTGCAGACGAACCTGCCGGTGAAGTACTACCTCGGCCCGGATGAGAACCCGACCGCGGTCAAGGTCGCCTCGCCGGACTCGGCACACGGGGCCAGCACCAGCCTGACGTACACCACCGGGACCGACAGCAGCGGCCGCTACATCTCCTTCACCGTGCCGTCGCTGACCAACTGGGACATGGTCTACATCGACCGGACGTTCAGCACCCCGACCAGCAACCAGTACGAGGCCGAGGTCGCGACCAAGACCGGTGTCACCACCGGCACCGATCACGCCGGCTACACCGGAACCGGGTTCGTGGACAACTTCGCCACCACCAACAGCGGGGTCTCGTTCACGGTGAACGCCGCGACCGCCGGCAGCTACCATCTGGTATTGCGTTACGGCAACGGTGGATCCGACGCCACCCGAATCGTCGCGGTCGACGGGCAGCAGGTCGCCGTCCCGACCTTCCCGGCGCAGGGTACCTGGGACAGTTGGGTCACGCTCAGCGTGCCGGTCACCCTGACAGCCGGGCTGCATACGGTGGTGGTCTGGCGAGGTAGCAGCCAAACCGGCGCGATCAATCTCGACAATCTCACGCTAGGAAGCTGATGACAGCTCTTGATTCACTGGTTCCGACCAGGCCGGCCGCGCGGTGGTGGCGTAACAGCGTCATCTACCAGCTCTACGTGAAATCCTTCGCGGACTCCGATGCCGACGGCATCGGGGACCTCGACGGCGTCACCGCGCGGCTGGATCACATCGCCGGACTCGGGGTGGACGGCATCTGGCTCAATCCCTGCTACCCCTCGCCGAACCGCGACGGCGGCTACGACGTCGCCGACTACACCCGGATCGACGGCCGGTACGGGGGGATGCCGGCCTTCGAGCGGCTGCTCGCGGCAACCCACGAACGCGGGCTGAAGCTGCTGATGGATCTGGTGCCCAACCACTGCTCGGACCAGCACGAGTGGTTCCAGCTGGCGCTGGCCGCCGGGCCCGATTCGGTCGAGCGGGCAAGGTATATCTTTCGCGACGGCCGTGGCCAGGACGGCAGTGAGCCGCCGAACAACTGGCGCTCGACCTTCGGTGGTTCGGCCTGGACGAGGGTATCTGACGAGCACGGTGCCCACGGGCAGTGGTACCTGCACAGCTTCGACTCGTCCCAGCCCGACTTCAACTGGGACAACCCCGAGGTGGGGGAGCTGTTCGACGACGTGCTCCGGTTGTGGTTCGACCGGGGGATCGACGGTTTCCGGATCGATGTCGCCTACGCGATGGTCAAGCACGCCGGCCTGCCCGATCTGCTCGACCCGGACGGCGACAACCCCTACCTGTGGAACCAGCCCGGGGTGCACGAGATCTTCAAGCGCTGGCGGGTGATCGCCGAGAGCTATGACCGGGACCTGACCCTGCTCGGCGAGGTTTGGCTGCCGCCGACGGACGCCGCCGACTACATCCGGGCCGGCGAGCTGAACCAGGTGTTCTACTTCGACCTGCTGCAACAGCCTTATGAGGCCGGGGCATTCCGGCTCTCGATCGATGAGAGCCTGGCCGGTCTGAAGAAGGGTGTTGAGGGAGTGCCCACCTGGACCCTCAACAGCCACGACGTGCACCGCTCGATCAGCCGGTACGGCCTGGTCGAGGCCGAGCCGATGAGCAGCCCGGACGTCAACGCGCTGCGCACTCGCGCTCGCGGCCGGGTCGACGTCGAGTTGGGTACCCGGCGGGCAACCGCCGCGACGTTGTTGCTGCTGGCGCTGCCCGGCTCGGTGTACCTCTATCAGGGTGAGGAACTGGGCCTGCCAGAGGTGCAGGAGCTGCCCGCCGAGGCCCGGCAGGATCCGATCTGGGAGCGTTCCTCTCACACCGAGTACGGCCGGGACGGTTGCCGGGTTCCGCTGCCCTGGACGGTGGCCGGGCCGAACTTCGGCTTCGGCTCAGCGGATGCGACCGGTGCTCCCTGGTTGCCGCAACCGGACTGGTTCGGCGGCTTCGCGGCCGAGCGCCAGGATGCCGATCCCAGCTCGGTATTGTCCTTCTACCGCAGGGCATTGCTGGCTCGGCGGCAACTCGATCCGGCCACGCCGCTGGAATGGCTCGAGACCGGCCGCGACGACGTGCTGGCCTTTCGCCGCGGCACGCTGAGTTGCGTGACGGTGTTCGATGGCGAGCCGTTCGCGATCCCGGCGGCCTGGGGCAGCCTACTGTGTGCCAGCCAGCTCGGTGATGGTCCGCTGGCCAGTGGCAGCACCGCCTGGTACCAGGTCTGACCGGCCTGCTACCGCCATGTGTTACTCGGAACCGGCTCAGCCAGGAGGCGAGTGGACCCCCAGCACGCTGGATCACTACCGCCCGATCCTCTGGAGCGGAGCGACCTTCTGGACCACGACCGAGCTGGGTAGGGAATGCCTCAAGCTGTTGGAGTTCCAGGCAGTGCCGGACGCGCACTGAGCCCGCACCCGTCCTGCTGAGCGCCGTGACTTCCGCGCATCGTCGAGAGGTGACGACGTGCAACAGCAGCGAGCTCTTCCGAACGACAGCTGGCGAGTACCGAAGTGGTATTCCGTTTGCGGTTGGCTGCCCGACCGCAGCCAGAGCAGGCTGGTAGCTATCGGCGAAGGCCGGGTTCTGGGTCGGTCAGCTGGGGTTGCGGTGGGCGGCCAGCACGGCTTCTGGGTCGGTCAGCTGGGGTTGCGGTGGGCGGCCAGCACGGCTTCGAGCTCGTTGAGTTCGGCGCGCAGTTGGTCGGCCCTGCTCTGTGCTTCGGCCCAGGCGGTCTCGTTGATCTCGGCGACGGCCTCGACCAGGGCCGGCTGGTCGAGCAGGTCCGCGATGGCCGTCACCGCACCGGGCGGGATGGTGGCGTTCTTGGCGATGCCCTTGGCGCCACGGGTCGCGCTGACCGCCCAGCTCGCTCCGGTCGAGCTGACGGTGAAGCTGACCTTCGGCGGTGCGGGCTGCTTCCGGCGCCGGCTCGAACTCGGCTGTGGCGCCGGCACGCTGGCGGCTGCGCTTGACTTAGCTGGTTTTCCGGCGGTCGGGCGCCCAGCGGCCGGTTTCGCTGCGAGGGAGCTGCCTGTGACTGGTACGGCTTGAGAGCGGGCAGTCCGAGTACGGGTAACACGAGGCCCAGCAGTCCGGGATCCAGAAGTCCGGGATCCGGCACCCTGGGATCCAGCACTCTGAGGTCCGGCACTCGACGATGCGGCGTTCCGAGACGCCGAGGCTTGAGGCGAAGCTGTCTGAGCCCCAGCGCTCGCGGACCCAGCGTTCCCGGACCCAGCGTTCCCGGACCCAGCGTTCCCGGACCCAGCGTTCCCAGATCCGGCGTTCCCAGATCCAGCATTCCCAGCACCAGCGCTCCCGGACCCAGCACCCAACGATTCGGCCGCTGCGATCGACCCGGCCGAACTGGCCAATGCGTCCGCGGACTCGTCCCCAGCTCGATCGTTGGATCTCGTCGGCCAAGTGGGCGCAGACTCGTCCCCAGGTCGATCGTTGGATCTCGTCGACGGGGTGGGCAGGGTCTCGTCCCCAGATTTGTCGTTGGTCTTGGCCGCCTTAGTGGCTCGCCGCGATCCGGCTCGGCCGGCTGATCCCGCTCGTCGAATGTTCAGCTCGGCGGGGGCGAATGCCAGCTCGTCGTTGATCCCGTTCACCTTGACGCGCACGGTGATGTAGTCGCTGCCATCGACCGCCGGGTCGCCGATCTTGGTGATGGTTCCGGTGGCATCGGCGTCGAACTGCGGGCCGGACAGTTGCACGCGGGGTCGCTTGCCGCCGGCAAGCTGTTGCCGCAACGTGTCGATCTCGTCGCCGGTCAACGCCTTCGCCGATCGTGCCGCCATCGTCCTGCCCGCCCTTCGCCACCTGGTGCGGGCGAGTCTGCCACTGGGCTCCGACATCGCGCGCAGCGGACCCGACTGCCTCGAGCCCGGCTGGCTCAGCCGATCAGCCGGCCGAGCTGCCTCCCGGCGAACGATGACCGGGACGGTGCGGCCGCTGAGGGCCCTCAGCGAGCAGCCGGCCGGCGAGCATCACCAGCCGGACCGGATGTTTGGCCAACGAGAACATGGCGGTTCGCCGGTTATCGAGCAACCGTCACCCAATCGCGATGACGTCTGGCAGATTGTCCAGGCGGGGCAGGGCAAATCTGGCCGTCCGGGTCAGTGCGGGTTGGCCGGCAGGCTGTACAGATCAAGCCGGCGCACCAGGTGATCCACCAGTTCCGGCTCGATGCCCCGCTCGGACCGGGCCAGTAGCAGTTCCTCCCGCGACGCGGCCAGCATCCGTTGCAATCCGTGCAGGAACTGGTCGCGGTTGTCGCCGCGACGAGGGGCGATGCCGTGCGAGTTCACCTCTACCAGCTGCGGGCTGAGCCGGGCGAGCAGGTCGGTGGGAAAGGCATTGAGCCGGTCCCACACGTCGACATCGAAGTCGGCCTCGTCCTGCAGCCGGTTCAGCGCCTCGGCGGCGGCGTGCGCGGCCCGCTCGATGAGCGCCGTCTCGGCATCGTCGGTGTCGTCGCTGCCGGCTCGTACCCCGAGCCGTTTCACCAGTGTCGGCAAGGTCATTCCCTGCAGCACCAGGGTCACCAGTACCACCGCGAAGGCGATGAACAGGATGCGCTCGCGGGCCGGGAAGGGCGCCCCGCCGTCCACCGTGGTCGGGATCGCCAGGGCCAGCGCGACGGTCGCCACCCCGCGCATGCCGGCCCACCAGACCACCACCGTCTCGCGCCAGCCGATCGGTACGTCGGTGGCGCGCTGGCGCTGCAGCCGCCGGGTGGGCGTCCGGCCGCGTAGCGCGTCGTCGAGCGCGCGCTCTTGCAATCGGCGGTAGGACCGGCGAGCCAGCAGGACCGACGGCAGCAGGTAAACCAGCCGGAGCACCACCACCACCGCGACCACGGCCGCGGTCTCGCCGACCAGCGAGGTCCAGCGCTGCCCGATGGCCTGGAACGCGGTCTGGAACTCCAAGCCGACCAGCCCGAACGCGATGCCGGTCACCAGCGTCTCGGTCATCGACCAGAACACGTCGGTGGTCAGCCGGCCCTGCGCATCGGCGGCATCGACCGGTCGGGACACCGAGTACAGCGTGTAGACCAGCACCGCGAGCACCCCGGAACCGTGCATTTCTTCGGCTGCCACGTAGGTGGCGGTGGGGGCCAGTACCGAGAGCAGCACCTGTGGCCGCGGGTCGCCGGTGCCCAGCACCGCGATCAGCCGGGTCACCGCCCAGCCGAAGGCAAAGCCGACCACCAGCGCGAGCACCGCGGCCAGCAGCAGCTTCAGCGCCGCGTCGCCCGGTGAGAACGAGTTGCCCACCACCGCGGCGATCGCGACGTTGTAGAGCACCAGGGCGGCGACGTCGTTGAACAGGCCCTCGCCCTCGAGCATCGACACCAGCCGGCGGGGTAAGTGCAGCTTGCTGGCGATCGCGGTGGCCGCCACCGGATCGGGTGGCGAGACCAGCGCGCCGAGCGCGACCGCGCCGGCGATCGAGATGCCGGGAACGATCCGGGACGCCACGAACGCCACGACCGCGGTGGTGACCAGCACCAGCGCCACCGCGAGCAGCAGGATCGGGCGGGCATGCGAGGCCCACAACCGCCAGGACGTCTTGCGCGCGGTGGCATAGAGCAGCGGCGGCAGCACCAGCGGCAGGATCAGCTCGGGTTCGACGTGCACCTGCGGCACCTGCGGGATCGCGGCCAGCAGGATGCCGAAGACGGTGACGAGTACCGGCCACGGCAGGTTGATCCGGGATGCCACCGGAATGAGCACGGCGGTCGCGAAGATGATCGCGGCCACCAGACCGAGTTGTTGCATCCTGCCACCTCCGTCCGAACTCACAAACTACCGGTTCGGCGGGCCGACGGTTGCCAGAGTGCTGCCGCCCGGGACGTCCCACGCGCCGGGACGTGCCGCGAATAGCGGGCTATTCCGGTCGAAGCAGGGACCGCAGACCATCCAGCACGGCGGGATCTTCGATGGTGGAGGGCACCGGCGCGTCCACGCCATCGGCCAGCTGCCGCATGGTCTTGCGCAGGATCTTGCCGGACCGGGTCTTGGGCAGCCCGCTGACCAGATCCACCCGCGACAGCGAGGCGATCGGGCCCACCTCGGTGCGGATCAGGGCGCTCAACTCCCGGCCCAGGGTCTCGGCGTCGCCGGCGAAATCGCTCTTGGTGACCACCAGCGCGCGAGGTAGTTGACCCTTCAGCGGGTCGGCGACTCCGATCACCGCGCATTCCGCGACGGCCGGGTGGGCGGCGAGCACCGCTTCGAGTTGGCCGGAGGACAGCCGGTGCCCGGCCACGTTCATCACGTCGTCGGTGCGGCCCAGGACGTAGAGGTAGCCGTCGGCGTCGAGGTATCCGCCGTCGCCGGTGAGGTAGTAACCCTCGAAGGCGGACAGGTAGGACTCGGCGAAGCGCTGGGCATCGCCCCAGATCCCGATGCTGGCGCCGGGTGGCAGCGGCAGCTTGAGGCAGATCGCGCCCTCCTCGCCGACCGGCACCGGACGGCCGTCCTCACCGAGCACCTGCACGTCGTAGCCGGGCACCGGCACGGTCGGCGAACCCGGCTTGATCGGCATCGGTTCCAGGCCACGCAGATTGGCCGCGATCGGCCAGCCGGTCTCGGTCTGCCACCAGTTGTCGACCACCGGCACGCCGAGCTTCTCAGCTGCCCACTGCTGGGTGGCCGGATCCAGCCGCTCACCGGCCAGGAACACCGTACGTAACGTGCTCAGGTCGTACTTGGCTATCTCGTTGCCGTCCGGGTCATCGCGCTTGACGGCCCGGATCGCGGTCGGTGAGGTGAACAGGGCGCTGATCCGGTGCTCGCCGACCAGTCGCCAGAACGCCCCGGCATCCGGGGTGCCCACCGGCTTGCCTTCGTAGAGAACGGTAGTCGCGCCGGCGAACAGCGGGGCGTAGACGATGTAGGAGTGCCCGACTACCCAACCGACGTCGCTGGCGGTGAACATCACCTCGCCGGGGCCGACATCGAAAACATTGGTCATCGACCAGCGCAGCGCGACCAAGTGACCGCCGTTGTCACGCACGATTCCCTTGGGTTTACCGGTGGTTCCCGAGGTGTAGAGGATGTAGAGCGGGTCGGTGGCGGCCAGTTCCACGCACTCGGCCGGCTGGATCGTCTGGGTCCGCATCAGCTGCGTCCAGTCGAGGTCGAGCTCGCCCATCGAGGCGGTGGCCTGCGGCCGTTGCAGGATCACGCATCGGTCGGGCTGGTGGCTCGATAGCTGCAATGCCTTATCTAGCAAGGGTTTGTACTCCACGATCCGGCTGGGTTCGACGCCGCAGGAGGCCGAGACGATCACCTTCGGCTGGGCATCGGTGATCCGGGCGGCGAGTTCGGCGGAGGCGAAGCCGCCGAAGACGACCGAGTGGACGGCCCCGATCCGGGCGCAGGCCAGCATCGCGATCACCGCTTCGGCAATCATCGGCAGGTAGATCAGCACCCGATCGCCCTGCTCGACGCCGAGCGCCCGCAGTACGCCGGCGAACTTGGCGGTGACTTCGGTGAGCTCGGTATAGGTGTAGCTGCGCTGGCTGCCGGTGACCGGCGAGTCGTAGATCAGCGCGGTCTGCTCGCCACGACCATTCGCGACGTGGCGATCCAGGGCGTTGAAGCAGGTATTCATGGTGCCACCGGCGAACCAGCGATAGTTCGGAGCCGCGGTGGAATCTAGGATGGTCCGGGGTTTGCGAATCCAGCTGACATCCTTGGCGGCCGCTGCCCAGAACGACTCGGGATCGGTCAGGCTCTGCTGGTACTGCTCGCGGTAGCTCATAGTCGCCGATAGTGCCGTATTCAGCGGTGGGCTGCCAGCGCGATCACCACCCCGAAGGCATTGGTCACCGAGTGCGCGACTATCGAGGTGGTCAGCCGGCCGGTCCAGCGGACCAGCACGCACTGGCCCAACCCAAACACGAAGATGCTCACGAACAGCAGGACCATCGAGTCGATGCCTCGAACCTCGTAGAGGTGCAGCGCGGCGAAGACGGCACTCGAGATCACCGCGGCCGGCCAGAATGCGCTGCGGCGCATCAGGTTTCGGCGCATCAGGGTTCGCAGCAGCAGGCCACGAAAGATCAGCTCTTCGATGGGTGGTGCCACCAGGACCGCCACCACGATCAGGATGCCGATCTCGACGGCGGGCCGATGACTGAGGTCGACGTTGTTGGGATTGCCGTGTCGCAGCGTGGGTATCGCGACGATGACCACGATGGCGGCAATTGCTCGCAGGACGAACTCGGCGACCGCGCCGCCAGCTCCCAGCGCGAGATCGACCAGCTTGGGACGTCCCCAGCCGAAGGCAGCGAACCAGCCGCCTACCTCGCGGGCCACCGGACGGCCGAGCAGCAGGATCACCGCGACCGCTGCCGCGTAGTGCAGGATCGAGCCTATTCCGAAAGCGATATCGCGGACGGTGCCGTGCGGATGCCAGTTGCGCAGGGTCAGGTATTCGATGCCCAGGACGGCGACGACGGCCAGGATCGGCAGCGCGCCGAGGGCCAGCGTCCAGTGCCTGCAGTCGGCCTTGCGTACCGCCGGATCGAGCTGCCAGCGGCTCGGCCGGGTCCAGAAGTTCCAGCCTGCTGGCGGTTCGGGCCAGCGCGGGTCCGGCTGCCAGCCGGGTGGCGGTGCCCAGCCGACCGGCGGTGCCGGCCAGTTCGGCGGCGGGTTGAAGATCGTCATGGTGGCCTGAGCATAGGTCGAAGCCACCGACCCGGGTTTGACCGTGCACCTGCCGCTCCGGCGAAGGACTGGGTGCCGGGACTCACGGGGCAGGGTGTCACGCAGGCATGACTACCGCAGCGTCACGATTACCGCAGCGGCACACTCGTGCTAATCGGGTTTGGCCGGCAGTGGGTTGGCCGATCGCGTCAATGGTCGGCTCATTGCCTGCGGATGCGTTTGGTTTTGTCGTGGTTTCTGGTGGGGGTCGATCCAGGGTGGCGGAATCCACCATGGCAGTCCGTCGTGCATCCGGCCGCGCCAGCCGTGCTTGCCGAAGTCGCGGTGGTGGGGTGCGCAGAGCAGAGGCTGTCGCGTGAATGGTGTGGTGGTGGTTCTGGGGTTGGTCCGGGGCGGGCCGGTTGGCCTGGTCAGGCCGGGTGTGCCTGTCGGAGTTTGAGGAGGTTGTGGGCGGTGCAGATCAGGCGCCAT